>JAFPVW010000098.1 GCA_017395215.1 Prevotella sp.
ACCATCGTGCCGTCCATCCACGGCTCGTACTTGGCCACCAGCGCAAGGTTGGGGTAAGGATGGCTGACAATCATCGGGATGAGGCGGTCGCTGAAGATAAGGTCGCTCTCCAGCAGCAGCGTGTCATCCTCTTGTAGCTGCTGCTTGGCCAGGGCCAGCGAGTAAATGTTGTTGGTTCGGTCGTAGACAGGATTCTCGACGTATTCTATCCTGAGCCGGTCGTCGTAGCGGCTGCCGATGTAGTCCTTCAGCTCCTGACCCTTGTAGCCCACGACGATGACGACGCGCCGCAGCTGCTGCTGGGCCAGCTGGCCTAACAGACGGTCGATGAGCCTGATGCCGTTCACCGGCACCATGCACTTGGTGTTGTCCCGGGTGTATTCCCCGAGTCGGCGGCCCATGCCGGCCGCGAGTATGAGTGCTTGCATAGTCTGACGTATAAAGGTGAACCGCACATGCCGTGTGTTCACATCTGCAAAGGTACGGCTTTTTCACCAACTGGCATAACACTTCGCTCAAAACTACGGCCTTTTAACTTGCTTTAACGCATGCGGACGCCCTTTCTCCCTGAAAAGTTGTACCTTTGCACCCGATTTTCAACCCAACACTTCTATGGATAAGCAACTACGACCGGGCACGCTCTGCGTGCGCGCTGGCTATCAGCCTAAGAACGGGGAGCCGGTAGAGCTCCCAATCGTGCAGAGTACGACATTCAAATACGACGACAGCGACGAGATGGGCATGCTCTTCGACCTGAAGAAGGAGGGCTACTTCTACACCCGTCTGCAGAATCCTACCAACGACATGGTGGCGGCCAAGATTGCCGCACTCGAGGGAGGCGTCGGCTGCATGCTCACTTCCAGCGGCCAGGCGGCCAACTTCTATGCCCTCTTTAATATCTGCCAGGCGGGCGACCACTTCGTTACTTCGAACGAGATTTACGGAGGCACCTACAACCTCTTCGGCGTGACGATGAAGAAGCTCGGCATTGAGAGCACGTTCGTTTCGCCGGAGGCCAGCGAGGAGGAGATAGAGGCGGCCTTCAGACCCAATACGAAGGCGCTCTTCGGCGAGACCATCTCGAACCCCGGCTGTGCGGTGCTCGACATCGAGAAGTTCGCCCGCATTGCCCACCGCCACGGCGTGCCCCTCATCGTCGACAACACTTTCCCGACACCCATCAACTGTCGTCCCTTCGAGTGGGGCGCCGATATCGTCACGCACTCTACGACTAAGTACATGGACGGCATGGCTACGCAGGTCGGCGGAGCCATCGTCGACAGCGGTAACTTCCCCTGGGACGAGTATGCCGAACGCTACCCCGGACTGACCACGCCCGACGAGTCGTACCACGGACTGACCTACACGAAGGCGTTCGGACGCATGGCCTACACCACGAAGCTCGTAGCACAGCTGATGCGCGACCTGGGAAGCATACCCTCGCCCCACAACGCATTCCTGCTCCACCTGGGGTTGCAGACGCTCCACCTCCGCATGGCCCAGCACTGCAGCAACGCGCAGCGCGTGGCCGAGATGCTGGCCAAGGACGACCGCGTGGCGTGGATCCGTTACAGCGGGCTGCCCGGCGACCACTACTATGAGCGGGCACAAAAGTACCTGCCCGGCGGCTCCTGCGGCGTCATGGCCTTTGGTCTGAAGGGCGACAGGGCAACGGCCATCAAGTGGATGGACAGCCTCCGGCTCATCAACATCGCTACTCACGTGGCCGATGCCCGCAGCTGCGTGCTCCACCCCGCCAGCCACACGCATCGACAGCTCAGTGACGAGCAGCTGCGCGAGGCAGGCATTGCACCGGATCTCATCCGTCTGTCGGTGGGTATCGAGGATATCGACGACATCCTCGACGACATCCGTCAGGCCCTCGACCAGATAGGGTAAACACCGCCCCGGCGAGGGGTTTTGAAGAATACCGTATCTTGTTCGCAACAATACCGTATCTTCTTCGCAACAATACCGTATCTTCTTCGCAACAATACCGTATCTTCTTCGCAACAATACCGTATCTTCTCATCGGGAAGATACGGTTTTCTTTAAATCCTTTATACACAATGGCTTACAGCAGACTGGGCCATCCGCCCCACAACACCGACACCCCGCTCCCACAACACAGGCGGCCCGCTCGGTCGAAACCGGCGGGCCGCCCCATCTATACACGATCTCTTATCCCACCTGACTGCCAGGCTTGACGTCCTTGGTAGTGGTGACGACGCTGAGACTGTCGTCGCTGTCGACGGCACTGAGTATCATTCCCTGGCTCTCGATGCCCATCATCTTGCGGGGCGCGAAGTTTGCCACGAAGAGGATGCGGCGTCCTATCAGCACCGACGGGTCGTCGTAGTACTGTGCGATGCCCGAACAGATGGTGCGGTCCTGGCCTGTTCCATCGTCGAGGGTGAACTGCAGTAGCTTCTTCGACTTCTTTACGGGCTGACAATCCTTGACGACAGCCACGCGGATGTCGAGCTTCTCGAAGTCCTCGAAGGGCACAACGTCCTTCACGGCAGCGGGTTCCCACTGTGCGGCGGCGTTCTCCTTCTTGGCAGCCTCCAGCTTGTCGAGCTGACGCTGAATGGCTTCGTCGTCGATCTTCTCGAAGAGCAGTTGCGGCTCGTTCAGCTGATGGCCGGCGGGAAGCAGGTCGATGCTGCCGAGCTGGTCCCACTCCAGGTCGTTGGTGTTGATGAGCGAGCGCAGACGGTTCGACGAGAACGGCAGGAAGGGTCCGAAGGCAATCGAGAGGTTGGCTACGATTTGCAGGCAGACATTCAGTATGGTCTCGCAACGCTTCGGGTCGGTCTTCCACACCTTCCATGGCTCGCACTCGGTGATGTAACGGTTGCCGATGCGTGCCAAGTTCATGGCCTCAAACTGTGCATCGCGGAACTTGAACTGCTCGAGCAGCGACTCTATCTTCTCCTTCACGTCCTTGAACTCGGCAATGGCGGCGCTGTCGACGTCGAGCAGCTCGCCACGCGGTGGCACGACGCCCGCCCAGTACTTCTGGGTGAGCTGCAGGGCGCGGTTGACGAAGTTGCCGTAGACGGCGACGAGCTCGTTGTTGTTGCGGTCCTGGAAGTCCTTCCACGTGAAGTTGTTATCCTTGGTCTCGGGCGCGTTAGCCGTCAGGACATAGCGCAGCACGTCCTGCTTGCCGGGGAAGTCCTCCAGGTACTCGTGGAGCCATACGGCCCAGTTGCGCGAGGTGGATATCTTGTCGTTCTCAAGATTCAGGAACTCGTTGGCCGGCACGTTGTCGGGAATGATGTAGCCGCCGTGGGCTCTCATCATCACAGGGAAGATGATGCAGTGGAAGACGATGTTGTCCTTACCGATAAAATGCACCAGACGGGTGTCCTCGTCCTGCCACCACTGCTGCCACGTACCCCAGCGCTGCGGGTCACGCTCGCACAGCTCCTTGGTGTTAGAGATGTAGCCGATGGGCGCGTCGAACCAGACGTAGAGCACTTTGCCCTCGGCTCCCTCGACGGGAACAGGTATGCCCCAGTCGAGGTCGCGCGTCATGGCACGCGGCTGCAAGTCCATGTCGAGCCACGACTTACACTGTCCGTAGACGTTCGGGCGCCACTCCTTGTGACCCTCGAGTATCCACTGCTTCAGCCACTCCTGGTATTCGTTCAGCGGCAAGTACCAGTTCTTGGTCTCTTTCAGTACGGGGGTGCTGCCCGAAATCGTAGACTTCGGGTTGATGAGCTCCGTAGGCGAGAGGTCGCGGCCGCACTTCTCGCACTGGTCGCCATAGGCGCCCTGGTTGTGGCAGTGGGGGCACTCGCCGGTGACATACCGGTCGGCGAGGAACTGATGAGCCTCTTCGTCGTAGAGCTGGGTGGTGGTCTCCTCGGTGAGCTTCCCCTCATCGTAGAGTTTGCGGAAGAATTGTGCTGCAAACTCATGGTGGGTCTTCGAGGTGGTGCGCGAGTAGACGTCGAACGAGATACCGAACTCGTCGAACGAGTCGCGTATCATGGCATGGTAGCGGTTCACCACCTGCTGCGGGGTGATACCCTCTTTGCGGGCACGGATAGTGATGGGCACACCGTGCTCGTCGCTGCCGCCGACGAACAGCACGTCGCGTTTCCTGGCGCGCAGGTAGCGGACGTAGATGTCGGCAGGTACGTACACGCCGGCCAGATGACCGATGTGTACGCCTCCGTTGGCGTAGGGCAGTGCCGATGTGACGGTGATGCGCTTGTAGTTTTTCTGTTCCATTGTTGTGGTTTAAATCTAGTTATGATGGAGATAGAAGGAGTTAGAAGGAATTAAAAGGAGTGAGAGGGAGGTAGAAGTCGATAGAAGGAGTTGAGGGCGACAGCAGGAGTTGGAAAGAATCGAAAGGGATTAGAAGGAACTCGTAGTCGCAGAAAGTAGTTAGAAGTAGTTAGCGGTCGTTAGATCAGCAGGTCTATCGACTTCTAACTACTTCTAACTACTTCATACTCCTTCTAACTACTTCATTTCTTCACATACTCGGCGAAATCGGTCAGGTGCATGTCACCCTTGCGAGCAAGCGTGTCGTGCATGGCGAAGGCAGCCGTCAGGCAGTGGCGGGTGTGTCCGCCCGAGGCCAGGCTCAGATACTCACGCAGCAGCGGCCGGTAGTCGGGGTGAGCGCAGTTCTCGATGATGAGCTGTGCACGCTGTGCGGGGCTCTTGCCACGCAGGTCGGCGATACCCTGCTCGGTGACGATGATGTTGACGTCGTGCTCTGAGTGGTCCTGATGGCTGACGAAGGGGACAATCGACGAGATGAGTCCGCCCTTGGCCGTCGAGGGGCAGGTGAAGATGCTGAGGTAAGCGTTACGCTCGAAGTCGCCCGAGCCGCCAATGCCGTTCATCATCTTGGTTCCGCTGATGTGGGTACTGTTGACATTACCGTAAAGGTCGCACTCAATGGCGGTGTTAATAGCGATGACGCCCAGACGGCGGATGACGGCGGGATGGTTCGAAATCTCACTCTGGCGCAGCGTCAGATGGTCTTTGAAGTAGCCGATGTTGTTATAAACCTGCATCAGGCACTCGTTCGAGACGGTGAGCGAGCAGGCTGATGCGTCCTTCACACGGCCCGAGAGCATCATGTCGATGACCGAGTTCTGGATGACCTCAGTGTAGATGTTGAAGTCGGGGACGTGCTTGTCTTCGCCCAGGGCGCCGAGGATGGCGTTGGCCGTCGAGCCTACACCGCTCTGCAGGGGCAGGAACTCCTTGGGGATGCGGCCGGCATGGAGCTCGCTAACCAGGAACTCGGCTGTGAGGTAGCCAATCTTATCGGTCACAGGGTCGCTGTCCTTGAAGGC
>JAFPVW010000099.1 GCA_017395215.1 Prevotella sp.
CTATAAGGGTGTGAAGCATACAACTGCTGCTGATGATATCAAGGTATCAAGTGCAAGTGGTAAGGAGGTTACTCTGACCTTACGTGAACTGGCAGTGGCTCTTAACCTTATCGGTGGTACCTCTACAGCAACCGGAACCACTGTTACACTCGTAACAACTGCAGATACGGAAGTAGGTACAGACTGGCTTACACTGCCTACAGGCTCTACTGCAGGTACCGTCTGGGATGATGTTAACAAGAAGTGGAATGATGACACGATGGTACGTGTTTGGGTTAACGGCGCAGAACTTCAGTATGTTACTGGCGCCCCCACGGCAAACAGTAACGAGTTTACAATTAATGCTGCAACAGGTGTCATTACACTTGGTACGGCTTTGACAGCTGGTGACAGTGTGAAGGTATACCTAAAGACTGGTGACGTAGCTGGTGAGACCATCACTATTGCTGCTACTTAATGACATTTTCTCACAACGGGGACAGTCTTGCGTCCCTACGGTAGCAAGCGGCAGAGCCGAGCGCCCCGTTGTGAGATTCTCTGCATGAAAAGTTGTTATTGGTTTAATGTTTTTCGATTCATGCACCTTGACCCCGGGAGAAAGGGGTGGGCGGGTTTTCGTTATTCACCTGCCGCCCCTCCCGGATTTTTAAACATCAAAACAGTTAGGAATGACTAGTAAGAAGTTCATATTCAAGGAAAACAAGCCTACATCCGGGGAGGAGTTGGCTGTATTCGGGAAAGTGAAGCACATCTTCAAGGAAGAGGAACGCGTGCTGAACGTCCTGCAGCTTATCATCTACGCCATGGGAGTCATGGTGGTCCTGTTGGGAATTGCGATGATCACGGTGATGCTGACCAGCTGTTCGATCATAGACGAGGATACCAGCGACTGCCCGAAGGACAGCGTGTCGGCCGGATCCAGGTCGGGCAGTGCCATCGCCTTTTCAGTCGGCGACAGCACCGCCGCGACCCGCACGGCTGAGGGCACGATGACCCTCGACGGCGCGGACGGCACGGAGAGCCTGCGCTCGTGGGGCTTCGGCGTCTTCGCCTGTCACACGGGTGCACACCCCTACATCAGCACCTCGACGAAGAGCAACCTGATGCACAACCAACTGGTCACCTGGGACAACGTGAACAGCGTGTGGGCGTATGAGCCGCTGGTCTACTGGCCCAACGGTACGACGGGCGACGCGGACTTCGTCACCTTCTTTGCCTACGCCCCGCACAGCGACAATGCCTCAGACTGTATCGTCGACATGTCGCGTCCCGACGAGGTGGGCGACCCCTGGATCCTCTACCAGCTCGGTGGTACGTCTAATGCCGACGGCGCCAGCGGATGGAAGGCCAGTCAGGTCGACCTGCTCTATGACTTCAAGAAGGACCAGCAGCGCGGGGCGACTCCCGACGTACGGGTGAGCTTCGACTTCAAGCATGCCCTGGCCTGTATCGGCGACCGGATCACCGTCAGCTGCGACGAGAGTGTGAAGACCCGTCTCAAGGGTGTCTACACCCTGTCGGACGTCGAGCTCACCGTCACCCGTCTCACCTTCGACTACCAGCTTACCCGCAAGGGCCGGCTGGTGCTCAACAATAGCAGTCAGCCCAACTGGCAGGCCGTCGAGTCGGAAGATACCAAGGTGCATCGCACCCTCGTTTTCACCCCCGACCTCGTGATGGCCCGCGCCACCTCGCGGGATGCTGCCACCACGACGGATTTCGACTCCGGCAGCGGCCACGGCATCTTTTATATCCCTATCGAGAGCGGCAACACCAAACAGCAGGTGACCGTCACAGCCGACTATACCGTGACCTCCGGCGATCCCACCGAGATGCTCGACGAGGGGAGCGTGAGCACGGACATCGACCTGAGCTTCGTGCATAATGCCAGTGAGGGCCGCAACATGGCCATCACACTCCGGATTCCTGAATCCGAGTGTAGCGGAACGCCACTCAACGGAGCCGCCCTCGGACAGATCATCTGCTCCCACGGACGGGCCCATGCCGCTACCGACGGAGCCCTCAGCTGTGGTGGAGAGAAAGTGGCAGTTGTGGCCTACGTGGGTGACGCCAGTGGCGAGACCAGTCCCTTCAACCACGGCTTGGCCATCGCCCTGCAGGATGCCGACGCCTATGCCTGGTGCAGTCAGAAGGCTGAGACCTGTCTCGAAGCGCAGGCCGGCGACCTCGCCTCGGCCCTCGCCACCGTGAACGGCCTTACTGCTACAGCCCTTCTCGTGGCCGACGACGCGCACTTGCATACTGCCGCCGTTGCAGCCTACAACTACCGTTTCGACGGCGCGGTGCGATCGGGTGCCCATCCGGCGGGCACGTCGCGCTGGTTCCTGCCCTCCATGGGTCAGTGGAACCTGATGGTGAAAGCCATCGCCGACAGTGATACCGACCTCTCGGGAAACCAGAATGCCGACTACAAGGCGACAGCCGTCAGCCCGTTCTTCACGGATTGCGGTGGCGACGTGCTGCAAAGCGATCTCTACTGGTCCTCGACCGAGAAGAGCACCTCCGATGCCTGGTATGTCAGCTTCGAGAACGGCAAGGCCCAGGGCGGCGACAAGGATCAGAAGTACCGCGTCCGTCCCGTACTGGCGTTTTAAAAAGTGATCATATAACTATATTTATTAACCCGACGCGAAAGCGTCCCTAAAAAATTCAAGCTTATGAAGAAGATTTTTTTGTTCGGAGCAGTGATGGCAGCCATGACGCTCGCCTCATGCTCAAGCAGTGACGACAGCCAGCAGGCAGTTGAAAACGGAAAGGCTCCAGTGATGGCCACTAAGACGGCCATCGGCTTCGAGGCCTACACCGACCGTGGCGTGACCCGCTCGGGTGTGGCCGACGTATTGGATCTTACTGCCCTGCAGGCGGCTGCGGGTGTTGCCCCTGCCGACGGCGGCGGCTTCGGCGTGTTTGCCTACTACACCGACCTGAAGAAGTACGACCAGACCTACGTACCCAACTTCATGTACAACCAGGGTGTGTTCTGGAACACCGACAAGTGGGAGTACACCCCCGTGATGTACTGGCCCAACGAGAGCGGTAGCGACGCCCAGAGCGACGACGAGGACAAGGTGTCGTTCTTTGCATACGCACCGTATGTGTTCCATACCTCGGCAGCCTCGGGCAGTGTGAACGATGCCACCTACGGCATCACCGGTTTCTCGCGCAACTCGACGGCAGGCGACCCCATCGTGAAGTACATCGCCTCGTTTGATGCCGCCAAGACCGTTGATCTCTGCTGGGGCGTATGTGCTGATGCCGATGTGTCCTGGGGGAAGTTCCAGGATTCCGGCACCCAGACCATGACGGCAGGACTGCCCTGGCTCGACGTGGAGCATCCGAAGCTGATAGACCAGCCGCTGAAGTTTACCTTCAAGCACGCCCTGGCACAGCTGAAAGTCATGATTGATGCCGACGTGGACGGAGCCGACCATGCAGCCAGCAGTAATGTAGATGCCAACACCAAGGTGTATGTCCGCTCGATCTCGTTCACGGGTATCGCCATGAAGGGAGCGCTGAACCTGAACAACCCCGAGGCTAACACCGCCCGCTGGCTGGACTACAGCGGTACGACGGATCTGCCCTACGGCGAGAGCGTGACCGTGAAGGACGGACGCCGCGACGGGCGCGAGGGTGCCACCGGTGCCGAAGCCACCAACGAGCTGCCCCAGGGCCTGAACCCGGCCATCGTACAGAACAATCCTGTCACCGATGGTGTTACCCACACCGCAGTGAACCTTTTTGCAGGGGGCACAGGAACGGTGTTCGTGATCCCCACAGGCGAGGCCATGACCGTGACCATCGTCTATGACGTGGAGACCACCAATCCCGACCTGACCACCTACCTGAGCGACGGCACCACCCACGGCTCGAGCATTGAGAACCGCATCTCGAAGACCATCACCTGGAGCGAGGGTACCGGCCTGGTGAACGGCAAGAAGTACACTCTGAACCTGCACCTCGGCATGAACTCGGTCAAGTTCGAGGCTGACGTAACTGCCTGGGATAATACTCCTATTACCAGCGACACCTACCTGCCCGTGAACGAGCAGTAATGACCGTCATTCTGTAGTTTAATGTTTTAACAGCAAGAATATGATGAGACATAGGTTTTGTTTATTGGCGGTGTCTGCTGCGCTGCTGGTGTCGTGTGCCGGCAGCGACAGCGACTCGCTGGATACCGGGCCGAACGTCGTGAAGCAGGTCGACGGCCGGTATGCCGTGGCCTTCAACGCCTACGCTCGGCGCGGACTGGTGAACACCCGCTCGGGTGTCTCCGGCGTGCTCGACCTGACGGCCCTGGAGGCTCCGGCCGGTGTTGCCCCTGCCGACGGCGGCGGCTTCGGCGTGTTCGCCTACTACACCGACCTGAAGAAGTACGACCAGACGTACATTCCCAACTTCATGTACAACCAGGGCGTGTTCTACAATGCAGGCAACTGGGAGTACTCGCCCCTGATGTACTGGCCGAACGAGTACGGCTCGGACGCTGGCAGCGACGACGAGGACAAGGTGACGTTCTTCGCCTACGCCCCGTATGTGAAGCATACGTCGGCAGCCTCGGGCAGCGTGACCGATGCCACCTACGGCATCACCGGCTTCTCCCGCAACACGACGGCGGGCGACCCCATCGTGAAGTACATCGCCTCGTTCGATCCCACCAAGAGCGTCGACCTCTGCTGGGGCGTCTGCGACAACGCCAGCTGGCCCAGGATTCAGGGCAGCTCTAACCAGTCGATGACCACGGGTCTGCCCTGGCTCGACGTGGAGCATCCGCAGGGTGTCAACCAGAAGATGACCTTCACCTTCAAGCACGCCCTGTCGCAGCTGAACGTGCAGATCGATGCCGACCCGGACATCAACGTGCACGACGAGAGCACTGAGATAGCCACGGGCACGAAGGTCTACGTGCGCTCCATCTCGTTCACCGGCATCGCCATGCAGGGTGCCCTCAACCTGAACAACACCGTAGCCGACACCCCGCTGTGGCTGGACTATGCCGGAACGACCGACCTGCCCTACGGACAGAGCGTGACCGTCAAGGACGGGCGCCGCGACGGCCGTGAGGGTGCAACAGGGGCTGAGGCCACCAATGAGATACCTGCCGGACTGAACCCCCAGATCATCCAGAACTCCACTGTCACCACAGGCGTGACCCACCAGCTGCAGAACCTCTTCAACGGTGCAGCGCTCACCACGCCGGTCTATGTCATCCCGACGGGAGAGAAGGTGACGGTCACCATCGTCTACGACGTGGAGACGGCCAACCCCAGTCTGTCGGGCTACATCTCCGACGGTGTGACGCACGGCGTGAGCATCGAGAACAAGATCACCAAGGACATCACCTGGAGTAGCGGCACGGGGCTGCTGAGCGGCAAGAACTACACGCTGAAGCTCCATCTCGGACTGAACTCCGTGAAGTTCGACGCAGCCGTGACTGCCTGGGACGACTCTGCCGTCAACGGCGAGGGCTGGCTGCCGTACAACTTCGCCACCGACCCGCCGGTATCGCTCAGCCTGGGCACGAGCATGACCATGGCCTTGAGCGGGGGCGTAGGTTCGCCGCAGACACTGACAGCCACCACGAAGCCCGCCGGAGCGACCGTCAACTGGACCAACTCCAACGATGCCGTGGCCACCATCGCGGCTGCGGGAGGCGGCACGCGCGGCACGGTCAGCGATGCTTCGAGCATCGTCATCACACCGGTGGCTGCGGGTACGACGATTGTCACCGCCACCACGAGCTACGGCTCGGCACAGTGCGTGGTCACCGTGACCGACGAGACGACCCAGCAGGTGACCGTGTCGATCACCGAGGACAGCTACTCGATGTATGCCGGCGAGACCCATACGCTGACCGCCACCACCAATCCCGGAGGAGGTACGCTGACGTGGGTGAGCAGCAACGAGGCTGCGGCCACGGTACATCCGTCGAGCGGACTGATAACCGGTGTGAACGCGGGACTGGCCTATATCACCGCCACCACCGAGAGCGGCAACTCGACCACGTGTCCCGTGACGATACTGCCTACGGAGGTGGCACTCGACTATACCAGCATCACGCTGACGATGGGCGACACACAGACGCTGAATGCCACCACCACGCCAACGGGCAGAGTTGTTAACTGGGCCAGCGACGCAACTGGCGTTGCCACCGTTAATGCCTCTGGCCAGGTTACGGCAGTGGCCGTGGGTACAGCCCACATCACCGCCACCACGGCTGGCGGAGGCAGCAAGGTGTGCACCGTGACGGTGATTCCCAGTGTGGCCAGTGTCACCACACCGCCAAGTGCCAACACGCTTACCTACACTGGTTCGGCGCAGACGCTGACCTCTGCCGGTACGGCCAGCTACGGAACCATGCAGTATGGCTTAGGCACCAGTTCTACGCCTCCGGGCAGCTACTCGGGATCTATACCTACCGCCACGAATGCGGGTACCTATTATGTATGGTATTATGCCAAGGGTGAGGGCGGATTTGCCGACAGCGATGCCAACAAGGTGGCCGTGACCATACAGAAGGCTGCGGGTACGATCAGCTATGCCGAGACGTCGCTGACCAAGACCGTGGGCGATGCAGTGTTTACCAACGCCCTGGCAAAGACGGGCGACGGCAGCGTGACGTATGCGATATCGTCGAATAGTGGCGTGGCAAGCATCGATAACGGCACCGGTCAGGTGACCATTGGCAGCAATGCCGGAGAGGTAACCATCACGGCTACGGTATCCGACAGCTCGAACTACCACTATGCCACTACTACGGCTACATATACGCTGAGAGTCCTGGCTAAGCCGAGTCCTGATGCCAATGTCGCTCCCGGTAACTGGGGTACAGACGACAGCGTGACCGTAACGCCGGACAAGGACGGACTTTAAAGATTGAACATTAAAGATTATGAAAACGATGAATAAGATTTTTAAGGGAGGATTATTATTCTCTGTATGTGCTATGGCGGCAGCTGCATTGGGCAGCTGTACCGCCGACGGCAATGAGGCTGGCGGACTTCAGCAAAGCAATACTGCCGTGCAGGTGACTGCCACGGTGGCAAAGAGCGATCTGTCGTTTACGCGCGCAGCCGACGGACTGGACACCTCAACAGGTTTCAGCCTGCTGACTGCCACCAACTCGTCGTCGAAGATCAACATCCGTGTCGACGACGGCTCGGGCAGTTATACCAACTATGCCTACAGCCTGACTGGAGCTCTGGCGATCACGGCTCCTGCCACACCGCCTTACTTCCCCGCAGGTGTAAACTCGGTGAATGTATACGGCTGGTATCCTGAGAACGGCGGCAGCACCACGTTTACCGTTCAGGACAACCAGCAGACGGATGCCAACTACTGCCTGAGCGACGTGATGATAGCTCAGCCTGCTACCAGCACCCGTGCATTGTCGGGTACGCCCCAGACGTGGAATGTAACGGCTGCCGCTCTGACCTTTACCCACATCATGTCGAAGGTGAAGGTGACGCTTGATCCTGTTGCCGGTGTAACGATTACGCAGGTGAAACTGAAGAATGCCAAGAAGACCGTGGCACTCGGTACAACAGGCAGTCCTGTGGTGACTGCTGTGACGGTGGGCGATGCCTCGGGCGATGCAGGTGACATCACGCTGTTGAGCGGCGGTAGCATCACTTCGTCCTCTGCTGCTGCCGACAAGGTGGTGTGCGGTGTGTTCCCCGCCCAGAGCATCAGTGGCGATATCCTGGAGATTACAGCCAGCTACGGCGGACTGAGCAACACCATCACTTATACGCTCTCTTCGGCCAAGGCATTTGCCTCGAATCAGCAGTATGAGATCAATGCTACAGTTGGTATTATACGTACCAATGAAACTGTGGCTATTGACAGCTGGACAGCCGCAGGCAACAATCCTATCAATGTGTCTGTAGGCTCTGTAACCGATCCTGCAGCCATGCGAACAGGCGACTGCATGGCGCTGAATCCGCTCTACTGGGTGGCTCAGTATAACATCAAGACCATCAAGGGTGTGACCGATCCTGCAACGTCAGCAGCAGCCACTGCTACTGCATTCTATACTTACCATGCCATACCAGCCAACGTGTTTACGTTTGCTCATGCGGGTAAACTGGCAGAAAACAGTACGGAAAACACGAACTATGATGCGGCTGCAACGATGGCCAATTACCATCTGCCTAACCGCAACGAGCAGGTGAGTGTTATTCCGAGTAATGTTACTACTGGCTCTGGTGCAAATATCTTTGCCCAGAATAATACCAGTGCGGCAAGTCCTTACATTATGGAACAGATTGCCTGCAAGGTGCATGGAACAGGCGTAGCGGCTTGTAAGTCTTACTTCTTGAAGATAGCTGCTCTGGACTATTATGCCGTAAGGTTTGTGACCATCGGCTCGGAGAACAATTATGCCAGTGCATGGCACTACAAGATGGTTCCAGGCAGTGGTCTGACCATTGAGTCGTACATGCTTGCTACTAAGCCTACTACTGATGCCCAGGCGAAGGAGATACTGGCAGCACTGCCGTACAGCTCTGCTTGGGAGGGTACTGCCAACGAGGCTCCTACTACCAGTAGTCCTACTGGTACTGGCCTGGTACGGCGCTTCATGCCCGCTTCCGGATGGAAGGATGGTAGCAGCGGTGTCGCTGATCGGGGGATTGGCGTGGGCGCAGGTTGTGTGTCTGCTACTGCTGACGGGTCGGGTTGTTTCGACTGGACCATCGCCTCGGATGGCTACTTGTACGAGAGCTCCTACCATCAGACGCTCGGTCGCTGCGTGCGCCTGTTCCGCGACTAAAAAAGATGGCTGCGCATGCGGCCATCATCCGACGGTTTGGCTTTTATCTCGGGCCTTCAAGGGCCCGAGATCCCCAACCGCCCGTAAGGGCGGTCGCCGCCGCCGGTTTCCTGCCACTATTTTAATAATATCATTATGCCAAGCATTAAAGAGAAGCTGAAAGCCGAGGAGCGCAACGAGCGCACTGTGCGGCTGTGGCCTGAGGGAACATTCTACAAGGCCTACGAACGGAGTGCCTTCTTGTTTGTAAAGCAAGTGAGAGAATACTCCCCGCGCCGCCGGTATATACAGGCGGTGGGGCAGGACGTGTTGTCGATAGGATTTCCGCAGACTGTGCTTGAGTCGCTGGGCATGCATCATGCCCCGGCTACCGACGGCGCAGAAGTGATACAACTCTCCGCAGCCCTCGACGAGCAGCAGTTTTTGCTCTGGCGCGACAGTGTGGCAAAGGAGCAGCCGTCGTCAGCTGTGGTGTCTGCACCCTCCCAGGCTGCCCTTTCTGAAAGTGAGGAAATAAAGGCCCAGTCCGGAATAAAACCTGCTACGGAGCAGCCGGTCATCAAACGCCTGCGCGAGTTCAACCTGGCTTCGGCCACGCCCCTGGACTGCATGCTTCTGGTATCCGAACTGCAAACGATAATTCTCAAGGAAGCGCATGCCGGTTAGGATCCCCATCAGCAAACTGACTCCCGAGCAGAAAGCCAAGCTGAACGTGGAGCTGCTGCCCGAGCGCGACAACGTGCAGGTGTATAAAGACGGGTTCGACCTGTTGCTGCTGGTTTACCGCTCTACAATAGGGCTGAAAAGAGACTACCGCTATACGCTGGGCGAAGAGATGAAGCTGACGGTGCAGCATCTGCTGGCATCCATCTATGAGGCGAAGAAGACCACACCCCGTGCCGCTCTGCTGTCCGATGCGCTGCACTGGGTGTACGAGGCCAAGGTACTGTATCGCGTGATGGACGAACTGAAACTTCTGCGCGACTGGCAGTGCTCGGCCTATATCCACTATCTGGCCACCATCAGCAAACAGCTGACGGCATGGCATAAGTATGAGCGAAGAAAAGAAAACGAAAAGAAAACCACTCCTGCCGATGGAACCTGAGATGGGTACTAAGAGTTGCACCACCATAGAAGGGCGCGACATACTGCGTCAGTGGTGTAAGCGTATGGCCGATTCGGTACCCCACCGGGGTGTCACTGCACCTTGGTTATGTGCCTGCCCTGAGACATGGGTGGGGTTCTGCCGGGGATTAAGCTCCCCCATCACGACGCAAGGAGAGATCTGGGGAGACCTTTCTGGCAGTACAGACTCAGCGGGTACTAAAATAGAAATGTTGACCATGTCTGAAGTGAGTTTCTAGCGCTTCCGGATGGAAGAATGGTAGCAGCGGTGTCGCTGATCAGGAAATTGGCGTGAACGCAAATTGTGTGTCTGCTACTGCTGACGGGTCGAATTGTTTCAACTGGAACATCAACTCGAATGGCAACTTGAACGAGAACTCCAACAATCAGACGAACGGTCGCTGCGTGCGCCTGTTCCGCGACGGGATCTGCCGTCTGTCGGTAAGGAGCGTTCTTTGAAATATTGGATTGTATGACCTTCGATCCAGTGTATGAGCAACTTGTACGCGACCTTAGAAGAGCCTATAAGGAGGCTCGCAAGCACAAGGCAAATACAGGAAGCTGCATACGCTGCTCGATAGAGGGCGAAGTAGAGATTGACGAGCTGGCACGCACCGTCCTTGACGGGAGCTATGCCATGCGGCCAAGCATCTGCTTCTTGGTAGACGTTCCGGTGATAAGGGAGGTGATAGCGGCCGACTTCCGCGACCGCATTATCCATCACTACCTGTTCAATTACCTGAACACGCAGTTGGAGCGCGAACTGATAGAAGACTGCTACTCGTGCCGTGAGGGCAAGGGTACGGGCTACGGCGTGGATCGTCTGGAGCACCACATCCGATCGTGCTCGCTGAACTACACCCGCGAGGCGTGGGCACTGCAGCTCGACATCAGCGGCTACTTCATGAGTATAGACCGCTGGAAGCTCTACACGATGGCGATGGACCTGATGGTGCGCATAGGCAACCAGCGCAATGCGGAAGGCCAGTTGCTCAAAGACCTGCCGAAACACCGCATCGTGGAGCAGTTGTTGGCTACAGTGATTCTCTACGACCCGATGGCCAACTGCGAGATTCGCGACTGGAAAGGTCTGTTTGCACACCTGCCGAAAAACAAGTCGCTTCGCTTTGCCCCGGAGGGAATCGGACTGCCGATAGGCAACCTGACCAGCCAGATGTTCTCCAACCTCTATATGAACTGTTTCGACCAGTGGGTGAAGCGCTATCTGAAGGTGAAGCACTATGGACGTTATGTCGACGACTCGTTCTATATCTCCACAGACAAGGAATGGCTGTTGTCGCTGGTACCTCAGATTGACGCATATCTGCAAAAGAACCTGGGTCTGCACCTGAACCTGCAGAAGACCAAGCTGACAGAGATACATCAGGGCGTGACGTTCCTGGGCGTGCACCTGAAACCCTTCCGCCGCTATCTGAAGACAGAGTCGCTACAGCGTATGCGGCAACGGGCCAGGGAAATGACAGCCGTCAGCGCGGCCTCGTTGGAAAGAGAGAGTGTGCGACAGCTTCTTTTGTCAAAGGCCAACAGCATGCTGGGGATGCTGAACAATACCAAGTCATACAATCTGCGTAAGGAACTGTTTCCTGGCTATCCGATGTACCGTATTGCCTATGGCACTCGCGGGATGAGGAAGTTCAGGGTAAGAAGTGAATACTGAATTAAAATAAACGCGTGAGCGGACATGGTGCGCATCTTGTGCGTACATTGGAATTTCCAGATTTCACCCAGCCCCTGTCTCGTGC
>JAFPVW010000100.1 GCA_017395215.1 Prevotella sp.
AATTTTTTGTAACTTTGCAGAGTAAAAAGAAAGCGGGAGACGGCCACCCGGTGAAGCTGGCCGTAAGATAATTTAATACCACAAAAAACATTTACAGAAATGGCTGCAAAAAACACCATTCCAATGCTTGTAGACATCTACAAGAACCGCAACACCGCATCGAAGACCTACGGCCAGTACTACGGCCGCGTCTTCCCTCGCGACGGACTCAACCTGAAGGGCTTCGCCAAGCACCTTTCCAAGCACGGTAAGTTGGCAACCTACGAGATGCTCGTCCTGGTACTCCAGAACATCGTCGACTGCATGAAGGAGCTCCTGCTTGAGGGCGTACCCCTGAAGCTCGACGGACTGGGCACGTTCACGGCAGGCATCGAGAGCACCGGCTCGGCCACCATCGAGGGCTTCCGCACCGACTCGAACATCAAGGGCATCCGCATCAACTTCCGACCCGAGGGTGCCGGCGACGAGGAGGACAAGCTGACGAAGAAGGCACTGCTGGAGCTGGCCACCTTCCAGCTGAACGACTACGTCGAGATCATGGAGAGCAGCAAGACCGACAAGCACGGCAAGCCCCTGACCTACCAGAAGCGCACCAAGATTGCCCAGCAGGACCGTGTGAACGCCGAGGGCGACTGATGAGTGGCTTTTCAAGCGGTGTCATCACGAGAGCAAGGAGGAGCTCAGGACTTCGGAGCCTGGACTCCTCCTTCACGTATAGTCACTCGAACAAATTATTCTGGAAGAATTATTCTGATAAAATAATTTATTTCAGATAATTTGGCCGTCTTTCGAAAAAGTTTTGTAACTTTGCACCATCGTTTTTGCAGATTACAGCTGCCACTTTCATCAAAAAACATAAACTGAAGTCGCCAAGCGCAGTGCAGGCAGCGGCCAGAAAGCTATTGGAGTACGACCTGCTGACACGCAATGAAGACTTCTACAGTATTGCCGACCCTCTCCTGGCAATATGGCTACGTTCCAAAAGATTCTAAAATGTTCGCCGGCGAGCGACCGGCATCGAGCTCGGCCTTCATGAAGTCCATATCGGCGGCGACGTGGGCGAAAAACTGGCGGTAGCCCGAGCAGAGGTAGTTGAGGCCGGACTCGCCGTAGCAGTCGGTCAGCAGGCGGTTCTTCGGGCACTCACCGTGACAGGCGAAGAGCCAGCGGCACTCGCGGCACTGGCGGGGCAGCGACGACTGCTTCTGCTGGCCGAACTGGCGCTGGCGGTCGCTGTAGAGCAGGGTGGCGAGGGGCTGCTGGCGGATGTTACCCAAACGGTAACCAGGGCGGACGAAGTGGTCGCACACGTAGACGGTGCCGTCGGCCTCCATCACCGCCGCCTGACCGCACGTGGCCGACATCGAACAGACGCCCGGCGGCTCGCCGCACCAGTTGGCCAAGGTGGCATCGAACAGCTGAACGAACATCCGCCCGACATCGCGACGCACCCACTCGTCGTAGACACTGCAGAGGAAACGGCCCCACTGGTCGGCGGTAATGGAGCAGTCGGGCTTGTCGGGTTCCACAATGGGAGTAAACTGCAGGAACTCGCACCCTATTTGTCGGAAAAATTCATAGAACTCCACTGGATACTCCACGTTGGCGGCATTCACCGTGGCCATTGCGTTCCACTCCACGCCGTGACGCTGCAACAAGCTGATGCCGCGCATGACGTCGTGCCAACTGTCACCACGAAAGCTCCCCCTCCTCCGGGAGGGGGCTGGGGGGAGGCTTTGTGGCCCGTCGATGCTGATGCCGACCAGGAAATTGTTGTCGTGGAGAAACCGGCACCACTCGTCGTTGAGTAGCGTGCCGTTGGTCTGCAGGCAGTTGTCGATATGACGGCCTCGGGCGTACTTCCGTTGCAGCTTCAATGCACGCTCATAGAATGCTAACGGCTTCAGCAGCGGTTCGCCACCGTGCCAGGTAAAGAGCACATGCGGCACGGTCTGCGCCTCGATGTACTGCCGCGTAAACTCCTCCAGCAGCGCATCGTCCATCAACGCCCCGCTACCTTTCCCCAAGTAGTAGCAGTACCGGCACGCCAGATTACAGCGGTCGCCCACGGGCTTCGCCATCACGTACATCGGACGGCCAAATGGCATAGCAGTCAGACTACTCATCTTCTATCGGATAGTTCGGCGACGGCGAGCGCAGCTGGCGCATCATCTTGTCAAGTTCTTTCACAACATCCGGATGATTGGCAGCCAGGTCGTGCTGCTCGTAGGGATCGTCCTTGATGCGGTAGAGTTCAAGCGGTGCTCCCTTCTTAACCGTCACCGCCTTCCACGGACCGTGACGGACGGCCCGCTGCTTTCCGGGAAACTCCCAGTAGAGCGGGCGGCTGTCGGTATCGATGTCCTCGCCGTAGAACAGCGGCGAGATGTCCATGCCGTTAGTGTCGCCGGGCACGTTCTCGGGATGTCGCGCTATCCGTGCCAAGGTCGGCATGAAGTCGGGGAAGTAGACGAGGTTGTCGATCTGCCGGGCTGGCACGCGCCCCGGCTGGTTGACGATGAGCGGCACGCGGATGCCGCCCTCGTAGAGCTGACCCTTGCGGCCCTTCAGACCGGCGCCGCAGTTCAGCTCCTTCAGCGGAGCCATCACCGCCGCCCCGTTGTCGCTGGCAAAGATGATGAGCGTGTTCTCGCGCAGTCCGAGGGCGTCGAGGGTGCCGAGCAGCCGGCCGATGTTGTAGTCCATGTGGGTCACCAAGGCAGCATAGCGCTTGGTGTTCGCTGACCAGTCACCCCGTTCGTCGTACCACGACGTGTCATCGATGTTGTACGGCTCGTGGGGCGCGTCGTAGCCGATGAACAGGAAGAACGGCCGCTCCTTATTACGGTGGATGAACTGTATGGCGTCGTCGGTCGAAATTTCGGTGTTGTGGCGCACGTGGGCATCGTGCTCGTTCTCCTTGATGTTGATGAGCGAGTCGCCGTGCAGACGGTAGTACGGGTAGTAGTAGGGCGAGTTCGAGTGGACGGTGGCGATGGTCCAGCCGTAGAACTCGTCGAAGCCGCGGTGGTTGGGAGCCGCCTGCGGGTCGTAGCCGTCAAGGTGCCACTTGTTGACCAGACAGGTGCGGTAGCCGGCCTTCGACATCACCGTGCCTAACGTCACGTCCTCGGGCAGCAGATTGGCCCGGCGCACGATGGTGGTGTCGCCCTTGGGGTTGATCTTCAGGCCCGTCAGCCCGCCGGCGTAGCACTGGTTGTCGCGGATGCGGGTGTTGCCGGAGTTCTTCCCCGTCATCAGCGAGCAGCGCGACGGCGAGCTGATGCCGCTGCCGGCGTAGGCCTGCGTGAACGACGTGCCGGTACGGGCCAGCCGGTCGATGTTGGGCGTCTGGATGTACTGGTTGCCATAGCAGGCCAGGTCGCCGTAGCCCATGTCGTCGGCCAGGATAAAGATGATGTTTGGCCGCTCGACGGCAGCCGCCGCCTGTTGTGCCAACAGGGCTCCAAAAGTCATTAACAGGTTTTTCATGTCGTTTTTGTTTGCAAATTTACGAAAAAAATCGTAACTTTGCACTCAAAATCAGAAAAAAATGCAATGAAGAACTTATTGACACGCCGCACCATCCGCAAATATGCGGACAGAGAAGTAGAAGAACAGTTGCTGAACCGCCTCATGGAAGAGGCCGCACGCACCCAGACGATGGGCAACCTGCAGCTCTACTCCGTCATCGTCACCCGCTCCCGCGAGATGAAGGAACAGCTGGCTCCGGCCCATTTCAACCAGCCGATGGTGACCGAAGCCCCCGTAGTGCTCACCATCTGCGCCGACTTCAACCGCACCAGCTTCTGGGCCAAATGCCGGAAGGCCGAGCCGGGCTACGACAACCTGCTGTCGTTCCTGAACGCCGCCACCGACGCCCTGCTCTACACGCAGACGCTCTGCAACCTGATGGACGAGGAGGGGCTGGGCTACTGCTACCTCGGCACCACCGTCTACCAGCCGCAGCAGATTATCGACATACTACACCTGCCCAAGCTCACCATGCCCGTGGCCACGCTGACCGTAGGCTGGCCTGCGGAGGAGCCTCCCCTCTCCGACCGCCTACCCTTGGAGAGTTTCGTCCACCAGGAGCGCTACAACGACTACTTAGGCGCCGACATCGACGCTTACTACACGCCGAAGGAGCAGCTTGAGGAGAACCGCCACTTCGTCCGCATCAACCACAAGGAGACGCTGGCCCAGGTGTTCACCGACATACGCTACACCCGCCGCGACAACGAGGCCATGTCGGCCACGCTGCTGGAGACGCTTCGCAAACAGGGATTCCTGAAATAGGTGTCAAAGCGACAACCATTCGCGCACGTTTATAATATGCGAGCGCACGCATGTTTTTCTATATATCACTCTCAAAAAAAGTTAATTCGCTCCGTTTATTGTGAAATAAGGTTAATTATAACCTGGCAGGAAGAGGAAAATTATACAGCAACAGAAAAAAAACACTATTTTTGTAAACTCTAACTAAGAGAAAAAGATTGCCAAAATAACAAAGTAGGAGATAACATGAACAAAGCAAGGAGATACTGCAGAATACTGGCCATCGCCCTGATGCTAACATCAGGGCTGGCGGCTGTGGCGTCTCCTGCCATCACTGCCGACACTACTTTTTATAAGAACTATTCCTACATACGCTTCGTGGGCGGGAGCGACACGATAGACATCAGCGACGAGGAATTCTACGACATCTCGGCCAAGGTGGTCTTTGCCGTCAACGCCTACCAGCTGAAGGAGGACGACTCGCTGCTCAGGGAGCTGGCCGACGAAGTGCTGCCACAGGTCAACAAGGACAGCCTGGAACTGGCCTATATGATCATTCGAGGCGCCGCCTCGCCCGAAGGGCCGTACCTGTACAACAAGCAGCTCGGACAGAAGCGCGCCCAGTCGCTCATCGACTTCCTCAAGGCCCACATCACCATACCCGTCGACCCTGACCACTTCAACCTCGACATCGAGGCCGAGGACTACCGCACGCTCTGCATCATGATGCAGCGGGCCGGCGACAAGGACTACAGCCTGGTGAAGTCGATATACGACAAGCACATCCCGCAGAACGGCGTCGGCCCGCTGAAGACTGAGCTGCAGACCGTCCAAGGCGGAGCACTCTGGAAGCGGCTGCTGCGCGACTACTACCCCGGACTGCGCGTGGCGCGCGTCGTGCTCTTCTTCCGCAAGGCAAGGCCGGTGGCAGCCAAGCAGACGGTGCAGACTGTGCCCGTCGTACCCGTCGTACCCGTACTGGTGGAGAGGGAGCCCGCCACCGCCGAGCCGGAGACGCTGCGGCTGCCCCGCCGCGAGCTGCTCGCCGTGAAGACCAACCTGCTCATGGACTTCGCCTACATGCCGGGCTACAACCGCTGGTGCCCGCTGCCTAACGTGGCAGTGGAGTACTACCCCCTGTACGGGCACTTCACCTACGGACTGTCCATTGACTTCCCCTGGTGGCGACACTACGACGACCATAAGTTCTTCCAGGTGCGCAACTATCAGGCCGAGGTGCGCTACTACCGCCACTCGGGAAGCATAGACCGGGGCGAAATGCCCGGCACCAAGGCCGCCTTCAGCGGACTGTACTTCCAGGCATACGCACACGCCGGACTTTACGGCATCTGCTTCGACGCCGACCGCGGCTGGGAAGGCGAGGGAGTAGGCGGCGGACTGGGAATAGGCTACGTCATGCCGCTCACGAAGAACGGCCACTGGCGAATGGAGTTCGGCGCACAGGTGGGATTCTTCACCACGAAGTACGACCCCTACCAGTTCGAGAACCCCATCGACCCGAGCTACAAGGACAATCTCTACTACTACAAGTGGACGCTGGCCCCCGACCTCTTCAAGCGCCGCCAGTACCGCTACAACTGGCTGGGACCGACCCGCGTCGGCATCACCCTGAGCTACGACCTGCTCTACCGCCGCATCAATAAGCGCGGCATCAGCTTCTACTCCACTGAGACCCAAGTTGTCCAGCCTGCCCAAACCAGAAAGGAGGACCGCCCATGACTAAGTACGTCCTTCTGCTGACCATACTGCTGCTGACAGCCGCCTGCCGGCGCGAGCCTGAGCTGCACCTCTACGGGACGCAGCCCACGGAGATGACCATCATCCTAGCCGAAATAGAACTCGACGTCTACTGGGACTACCTGCTCGAAACCGGCGTCAAGTACGACTGGCGCGCCGAGTGGTACTACGGCTGGGACGACGAGGACCGACGCATCTTCGGCGAAATAGGCTACACCATGCCCAACGTGTTCAACATACGACGCTACTTCACAGGCAACACGCCCTACGGCCACCACACAAAGGTGCTCAGCAATACTATCGAGGGCAACATCTTCCGTGGGGAGTTCTCATTCGGATACTGGGATATGCTCGCCTACAACGACGTCAAGCTCATAGACGGCGTACAGAGCATCAACTTCGACGAGACAACCACGCTCGACTCCATCACCGTGCATACCAACCCGTCGATGAACGCGGCACGCTACCACGCACCGCGATTCACGCACTCCTTCTACGAGCCTGAGGAGCTGTTCTCGGCCTACGAGCAGGCCATCGACATCAACCGCAACCTCGACGGCTTCGTCTACGACGAGGAGCAGCACGCCTACATCAAGAGGGTGAACATGGTGCTGCAGCCTATTACCTATATATATCTGACGCAGGTCATCGTACACCACAACAAGGGGAAGATTGCCGGCGTCGACGGACTGGCTAACCTGTCGGGCGTGGCACGGTCGTCAACGCTCAACTCTGGACGGGCCGGCGAGGACGCCATCACCGTGAGCTTCAAGACCCACTGGAAGAACAACTGCGACATGAACGGCGAGCAGGTGGACATCGCCGGTGGCCGACTCCTCACCTTCGGCATCTGCGGACAGAACAGCAGCCGACTGCACAACGTCAGCGAGGTGCGCGACCAAGAGCGCCACTACTTTGACCTGAAGATGCAGTTCAACAACGGACTCGACTCCACCTTCGTCTTCGACGTCACCGACCAGGTGCGCCAGCGCTACAAGGGCGGCGTGCTGACGGTGGAGCTCGATATGGACACCGTCCCGATACCCTCCCGCTCCGGTGGCTCCGCCTTCAACGCGGTGGTCGAGGAGTTCAAGGAGGAAACACATGAATTTGGGTTGTAACTCATATAATTAACTTTTAGTACTAACAATAAAAATTTTGAAGCATGAAGAAGTTTTATTTTTTCGCAGCTCTCGTGGCAGGCATCGCCCTGACAAGCTGCACAAGTGAAGACGACCTCGCACTGTCACCCCCCGAGGTCAATGTTGAGGACGGCTACGCCCCCATCGTGTTCAGTTCTCTGAAGAACAACTTTACCCGTGCCGACTTTGAGGGTGCAGAAGCAGCCGAAAAGCTTGGTAACATGTTCGTGGTTAGTGGCTACAAAGGTTCTAAGACCAAATGGCAGACTGACGCTACCGACGATATCAAGCAGTCGAGCATCGTGTTTGACAATTACCTCGTCAAGTATGGTGAGAACACCGCCCATACTACCGAGTCGAACTCAGACAACTGGGAGTATGTTGGTGTGGAAGGTAGCCCTATTCCCCACGCCACAAAAAACGGCATCACCAAGCAGACAATCAAGTACTGGGACTACTCACAAGCCCAGTATGACTTCATTGCTTGGTCTACTGGATCGAAGACTCCTATTTATAACGATGATGATTTGACTGCTGGTCAGGTGCGCGTGTCTGCTATCACTCCCCAAACAGCCACAGGAGATGCAGAAACAGACAATACCGTTATTGCCTATAAATTCGAAGGTACAGCTGCAGACCTTAGCGAGTGCTACATTGCTGATATCGTGACGGTTAAGAAAGATGGCACCACTCCCAGTAAATACCAGGACCCTGTCACCCTTAAGTTCCGCCAGCTCGGCACCAAGGTACGTATCGGTATCTATGAGACCGTTCCCGGATATTCGGTCAAAGACGTAATGTTCTACACTACAGGAGATGTGCTAGATGATCCAGAAACACAAATTGTCAAAAAAGCCACCATCTTCTCTGCAGGGGCAAGCATCTACACTGAAGGAACATACACAGTATATTTCCCAACTGTGGATCAATACGATGCTACTGATGGACATGTAACTGACCCTGACAACAATCAGGCACATATCATATTTGCGCCTAAGAGCGGAGTTGATCAGACTACAATCGTTGAATGGGGTGATTTGAACTACACTTATCGTGAAAGCGGTGAGAAGGAAGACGGAGCCGTCTATCTGGGCCGTTCTTCGAATACAGCTACTTACGCTGGTGATGCTGATAACAACTACTATGTTATCTATCTGCCCAACGAAACAAACGGCAATCTGAACCTTCGCGTTGACTTCAAACTGGAGTCTATCGACGGTAGTGGCGAGATTATCGAAGTAAAGAACGCTAAGGCACAGGTGCCCAGCATCTACACCACGTGGAAGCCCGGCTTCGCATACACCTACCTCTTCAAGATTAGCGACAAGACCAACGGCCGCACGGGTGTCTATGACCCCACTCAGGCTGACGACGCCACCATTAACAGCGACCCCGCTGGCCTCTATCCCATCACCTTCGACGCTATTGTCGTGAATGCCGAGGATAACGACCAGACTCAGGAGACCATCACGCTCGTAGCTACGCCCAGCATCACCACATACCAGCAGAAGTCGACGGTGGTCAATGCCGATGAGTACACCGTTAACGGTCAAGACATCTTTGTCACAGTGAACGACAATGCAAAACCTGGTGCTCTTATAACAATGAATGCAGATGCTGCCACGGCTGATGGCGTTGCCCTCTACAGCATCCCCGCTGGCATGACCGAGGCTGAAGTCATTGACGCTCTCACCTATCAGGATGTTGACGACACTGAAAATGGTACCATCAAGGGACGCAGCGGAAAGGTGCTTACAATTCTGACAAGTGTTGATAATGCTGACAATCTCGAAGCCAACAAATGGATGCTGACGAACACTGTGGAGTTTGGTGCAAATGGCAATGCCATCAGCGTAAATAGCAATGAGGCTCTGCGCTTCACGCCAGAAGCTTCCAAAACCTACGCATTCGTCTACACGAAGACCGTAGCCGACGAAACTAAGAGTAAAGAGATTTTCGAGGCAATCGGGGCTGATGATTTGGCTACATTCACTGGTACGAAATATCGTTATGCATATAAGCCTACTGAAAAGACCAATACAGTTGAAAGCACAGATTATTACGATGCACAAAAGGGACATGTGTATTTCTCCGTAGAAAATGAAATATACACCCGTGTAAATGAACCGTTCATCGGTCAGGGTGCCGGCAACTTGTACACTCAAAGTGGCACTGGCACAGCACAAGATCCTTATGTTTATACCAAGGCTTCGACTGATTATGCTGTCAGCGGTGTGACATACTACTACACTACTGACGGTCAGACCTACAAAGAGGCTCACCTTGTAAATTATGCTGATAATATGCTTACAGGTCTTTACGAGGTAGATACAGATCCTCAAGCCGAGCCTGGTACTTACAAGGGAACTACCGACAATGCACTTGTCGACGGAAAAGCCTACTACTATCGTACAGGTACTGGGGAAGCAGCCAGTCCTTATGTGTATACTTACTGCGTATTCCTGCCCCTGCAGGTCAAGGATATGTATGAGCTTGACAAAGAAGCCGCAAAGGTTGAAACCACTGAGGCTCCTGTTGATGGCCAGACTTACTTCGACAAGTACAACTACAACGATGCCGAGCGCTACGCTAAGGTTATCAAGGTGCAGTAATCCTCTTATCTAAGTCAGGTAGGGTTTTTCGCAAGCGAAGCGAGCAAGCTCGAGTGCGACTCCCTACTTGGCAACTAAGAAAAAGCCCGCACAAGGTTCGACTCCTTGGCGGGCTACCAAAGAAAACGATTAAATAATGTACGCACGCGAAGAAGCCGGGCCTCGGAGCGACAAGATAAAAAAAAGAACTTAAAAAGCAGAAAGGATATGGAAGAAATGAGATTTAAAAACAGATCCGAACAGATTGAGTGGTTCGCCAAGCTAAGAGGCTGGGAGCCATTGACTGAAGAGGACAAAATTGCGTTGGACGATGCGGTGAGAATGATAACCAACTTGGACTAATACACTATGCGATACATGGTAGATACACATATCTTCATCTGGTACGCCTGCCATCACTAATCGCATACCGCTCATCTCAGCAGATAGTAAGTTCGGATTCTACCGCCAGCAAGGCTTAGAACTGATAGAAAACAAGAAATGAAACATAAGAACCCCGCGACGAGGCCGGGCCTCGGAGCGACAAGATAAAAATAGAACAGATATGGAAGCAACAACGAAAACGAAAACGAAAAGGGCGAGGAAAAAGAAACTCACCCCGGAAGAGAACAGAGTTCTCAATGCCTCAATTCCTTCGGGAAACAAATATACCGAGGCTGCAAGAAGGCTTAAAGGTTCGTTCATTGTCTATGATCCCAACTTCATGCTATGACACGATACCTGCTTGACACGAACATATTTATCTATAGAGCAGTTGACATTGATCAAATAAGTAACGATGTCTTCATGGCCCTCAATGAACCGGACGCATTACTCTATATCAGTTCTGCATCGGTTATGGAGATGGTCGTGGGCTACAACAACCGCAGCTTCGACACCAGGCGTTGGAAGAATGCGCAGCAAATGGTAGAGTCGATTCCGAAGGAATTCTACATTGAGATCCTGCCATTCAAGGAGGAGCACCTCATCACGTTTGCCAAGCTGCGTGCCAACGTGGCCAAAGGTCATAAGGATCCTTTCGACCACATGATCATCTCCCACGCCATCACAGAGAAGATGACCCTCGTGTCGAGCGACCAGCGATTTCCCTTTTACCGCCGCCAAGGCCTCAGCCTGCTATATAACGATAAATAGAACAAAGTGAAATAAAATGAAGTATCCGATAGGCATACAGAGCTTCGAGACGATTCGCCAGAACGGCTACGTCTACGTGGACAAGACCGACTTGATTTACGAGTTGGTCCAGGGGCATGTCTATTTCCTCAGCCGCCCCCGCCGATTCGGAAAGAGCCTCCTCGTCAGCACGCTCAAAGCTTATTTCGAAGGTAGAAAGGACCTGTTCGAGGGCCTGAAGATAGCAGGGCTGGAGCAGGAGTGGCGCCGCTACCCCGTGTTCCATATCGATTTCAACGGCAAACGCTACCAGCAGACCGGTATGCTCCATCGGACCCTTATGGCGACTATGGAGAAATGGGAACGCCAGTATGGCATCGAGTCCTCAGACATGGGACTTGGCGACCGCTTTATCAATCTGCTTGCCGAGGCTCATCGTCAGACAGGCTTAGGGTGCGTAGTACTTATAGACGAGTACGACATGCCGATGCTTGACGTACTTGACACTGAGCAGACCATCACACTCAACGGTCAGCCCATCAGCGTCGAAGAGGACAACCGCCAGGAACTGAAAGCCTTCTACTCGTGTTTCAAGGCTGCCGACGATGATTTACGCTTTGTACTGCTCACTGGTGTTACCAAGTTCTCACAGGTCAGCGTGTTCAGCGGTTTCAACCAGCCCAGCGACCTGACGTTTGACAACCGCTATGAGACGCTCTGTGGCATCACCGAGGCAGAACTCTACGACTACTTCGAGGCTAGAATTACGGAAATGGCCGGGAATTACCACGTCAGCATTGACGAGATGAAGGCCGGACTGAAGAAGCGGTACGACGGCTACCACTTCAGCGAGAAGATGACAGACATCTACAATCCGTTCAGCGTGCTGAATGTCCTTGACCAGGGAAAACTGCAGGATTTCTGGTACAGCACAGGCTCTCCGGAATACCTGCTGCGCCTGCTGTCGAAAAACGACGACAACATGATGCAGCTGCTGGCACGCGAATATTCGCTGGCAGAATTCGCCGACTACCGGGCAGACACGGAGAAGCCCCTGCCCATGATATTCCAGAGCGGCTACCTGACCATCAAGAAGACCATCTTGAAGGGGCTTGAGTACCGTTATGTACTGGACTTCCCTAACGACGAGGTGCGCAGTGGTTTCATACAAATGCTGGCCAACAATTTCTTCAACCAGAAGAAGACTGGTGCAATGTCGTCATGGGTGGAAAGAACAGTGGACGCTATGCGCGTGGCCGACCTCGACTTGGTGCGCCGCCTCTTCACGTCGTTCCTCGCCGAGACACCGTACAGTATGCGGCCCAAGAAGGACGGGAAGAGCCGTGAACTGTACTTCCACTATACGTTCTACCTGCTGATGCGCCTCATCTCCTGCTACACCGTCTATACGGAGAAGCAACTCTCGGAGGGCCGCGCCGACTGCATCGTGGAGACGCCGCAGTACGTCTATATCTTCGAGTTCAAGCTCGACGGAACGGCCGACGAGGCGCTGCAGCAAATCCGCGACCGCGGCTACGCCAAGGCATACGCCGCCGACCAGCGGCCAGTATATAAGATAGGTGCAACGTTCAGCAGCAAGACGGGCACCGTGGAGGAGTGGAAGGTGGAAGGAATGAGAAATGAGAAATGAGGAATTGATAGTAAAGAATCAATAGAGACAATAAACATTATTAATAATTAAAACGAAAAGAGTATGAAAAAGAATCTATTCTTCGCAGCATTGGCTATCACAGCATTAGTCAGCTGCTCGGAAAGTGACTACTTGGGCGATGAGAGGCCATCACCCGTAAGTAGTAGTGATGATGTGGCCATCGAGTTTGGGTCTGGACTTAGAGCAATTACCCGTGCCGACGTTACAGGTGCCGCCGCCGCCGATTTGCTGAATAAAAATTTCGTCGTGTACGGTGTAAAGAGCGACGGTACACCCTTTGGTGATGGTGATGACGCTGCTTATGAAACCGTGTTCGACCACTACAACGTGAACTGGGTTGAAAACACAGCCAACACAACGACCTCAAACACAGCTGACTGGGAGTATGTGGGCCAAACCACACATCCAAATGGACCTACAGCTGAAGCAGGTCAGACAATCAAATTCTGGGACTATGCGAAGAGCCAGTATGACTTCATTGCCTACTCAAAGGGTAAGGATAATTCTGGATTGCAAGTATCAGAGATTGATGTAAAGAAGGCTAATGGTGTAAAAACAAATGATGTCATTACTGATGGTGCTTATCAGATTTCTGGTACTGCCGCTCAGCTTGCAAAGGCTTACATCGCAGACCTGGTGACTGTCTATCGCGGCAATGCCTCTGATCATGCTGCTGGCAACTATGGTAAAGAGGTTGACATCAAGTTCCGTTCTCTCTCTGCCAAAGTGCGTATTGGTCTTTATGAGATTATTCCTGGCTACTCAGTGAAGGATGTTGTATTCTATTCTGCTGCAAATACAAAAGACACGCCTGCAGAATCTGCCACTTGGGGTGACGCACATTTATTCACTACAGGTAATGATGTGTTTAACGGTGCAGGTACCTATATCGTTTACTACCCAACAACAGGTGCGGATAAAGCTCCTGGCGGTGATAATGAAAGCACTGACTACAACAAAGCTCATGTGAAATTTGTGGCAGCAGATGAAAATGGTTCTTCTCAAGATATGACATTCGGCACACTGACAGGTTCGTTGGCAGCCGCACAGTTGGCTGCACCTGAAAAAGCAGAAGCAGATGCTGGATATCTTGGCCGTTCGTCCAACACTGCTATCTATGCAGGTGCATTCGCCAGCAACTACTACACAATAGTCATCCCCAACGAGGAGGGTGCTGTGCTGAACTTGAAGGTGGACTACACACTCGTGTCTACTGACGGCGACGGTGAGACCATCCACGTGACTGGTGCTACTGCTCAGGTTCCTGCCGTCTATGCACAGTGGAAGTCGGGCTATGCCTACACTTACTTGTTCAAGATTTCGCAGAACGGTAACGGTTACACCGACCCGAGCCTTGGCCCTGCCGGTCTCTATCCCATTACTCTCGATGCTGTCGTAGTTAATGACGAGGCTGACGGCATTCAGGAGACTATCACCACTGTTGCAGAGCCCAGCATCACCACTTATAGCAAGGGTGCAATTGTCACCGCTAACAATGAGTATGTGTCTGGTAATATAATCTACGTAGTTGTGGAGGATGGTGGCTCTAATGCTACTCTGTCTGCAAGCAATGCTAAACTCTACACCGTGACGATTGAGGACGGTGCCGCCCAGACCATCAATGAGGCTTCGATTGCTAATGCACTGGCCAATGGTACTCAGGATCCTGATGGCACTTGGACCGTTACAGATGCGAATAGCAAGAATTTGGTAGTGACAAGCACTACCCTGACTATCGGTGATGTGATTGCTGCTGCCGATTCTCCCACTGGTAATGAAATTACTGTTGGAACTAATAAGGTTGCATCATTCACTGCTGGCGCTGTTGGCACAACGTATGTCTTCCAGTACATTAAGACTCCTGCTACTTATTATGAAGAAAATGATGCTGATATTCAAACTCATAATAATGCTTTGTCAGGAGCTATTACAACTGGTGATGGATATACGTTCACATCATTTGGATCAAATACTGGTACTCCACAGTATGGAACTGGAAAAGTGAGACAGATTTCACAAGTTGGTGAATGGACTACTGTTTTGGTAACAAGTAATAATCCTAATGATGGGAATGCAGCTAATTTCGTTGGTCAACAATTCAAGGTTCATGCTACAACAATAGAAGCAGGTACTTATTATGAATTATATACTTTGACGGGTGCTGCAACAGGTATTTATGTAACAGTAGAATCATATTCATATGTAGGCGATGATGTTAATGCCTATAATGCAACATTGCCAGGAGCTGTAAAAGTAGGAGATGTAAAGACTCCTGGTGAATATGGTTACAAGATCATCAAGATCGCTGAATAACCCTCTCTAACCCAAGCTCACCGGGGGCTTCGCAAGCGAAGCGAGCAAGCTCGAGCGCGACTCCCAGGCCGGGCTACCAAAGCCAAGTAGGGTTCGACTCCCTACTTGGCTACCAAGAAAACAAATAATGTACGCACGCGAAGAGGCCGGGCCTCGGAGAAGTGAAAAATGGAAAGAAGATACGGATTAAACGAAGGACAGGCGAATAAGTCATAATTAGTGAAAATTCGTGAAATTAGTCTTGGTTCGTTGTTAAAGAGAAAAAAGGAGAAAAAGGAGAGAAAGGAAAAAATGACCGTAAGGTTCAGACATATAGTAGTACTGATGATGACGACTGTAATGATATGCAGCTGTGAGCGGGATGTCCGACAGGATATCCCGGAGCCAGTGCCCGTGCCCGAAACCGGCACGCCCATCACGTTCATGGCCAGCCAGCAGCAGGAGACCGCCGTCACCCGTGCTACGACGCCGCTGCAGGAGTATCAGACGACGTTCAGGGTCTGGGGCTTCAAGAACTACAGTTATAACGAAAACGGTAACGGGGATGGAAGCTACGGCGACGTCCAGACGGTGTTCCAGGACTACACCGTTCAATACTACGAGGGCAGCCAGCTGTCCACCACCAGCAACAGCGCCGGCTGGGAGTACATCCTCGCCGACTATCCCGACCAGTCGATCAAGTTCTGGGACTGGTCGGCCAGGGCCTACCGCTTCTTCGGCGTGACGGGCGAGGCCGGCGGGACCAGGGCTGGCGGCGTCTTCACGGTCAGCCTGCAGGCCGACACCCTGCGTGTCGCCGAGCCCACCTTCTACACGCGGCTGTGGTTCAGCGACGGCAACCCCACGACCTACCCGACGCGCCAGTTCGGAAAGACCGTGCAGTTAGAGTTTCTGAAGCCCTACGCCAAGGTGCGCTTCCTGTTCATACCGGCCGACGAAACGGTGAACTTAGAGAACCTGGTCGTTGAGGATCCCGTGTTCGCCCCCGCCAACGAGGGGCAGGGCATCACCCTCAAGGGAACGTTCAGCGTGAGCTATCCCCTGGAGGGCACTGCCACCCGCGAGACGTGGACCGTCGAGCGCAGCAGTGAAAGCGGCAGCAGCATGAGCGCCTTCACCAAGGACGAGCGTTGGTACACGGTGCTGCCCGTCCAGGGCCAGGGAGCCTTCAAGCTGACCGTCACCGTGGCCGGCGACCCCGACAAGGAGTGCATCGTGCCCGCCGAGTACATGAACTGGCTGCCCTGCTACCAGTACACCTATATCTTCAAGGTGAACGACGAGGGCGGCATCGACCTGGGCGAGGTGAAGTCGGCCTATACCGACTGGAAGCTGGGTGCCGAGGCGGAGAGGAGAATATTCAACTGGTAAAGAGTGATGACAGACAGACTGATAGTAATCATAGGACTGATGGGGCTGCTGCTGAGCCTGACGTGCTGCTCTGACGACGACGATGACCGCCGCCGCCAGCCGGTGGCCGTGACGCTTGCGGCCTACTCCCCCTCCCTCGTCGAGGTCGAGCCGATGAGCCGCCTGACCCGCGCCGTGGAGTGGCCCCCCGAGGGCTACAAGCCCTATTATGCCATCCAGAACAACGAGGGCCTGATGAAGTCGGACTCGGGTGCTGCCATCGGTGTCTACTTCACTCAGGGCACCACCAAGATAGCCCGCAAGTTCAGGCCATATATCAGCGACAAGTGGATCATCGACGACTCCGTGGACGTCGGCACCTACCAGCTCTACGGCTTCGTGCCCCACAAAGCCGTCGACACCGTCAGGTCCGTCATTGCCCCCTATAACGGCAGCTACGCCAACGGCGTGGTGATGACGCTCAAGGGCATCAACAGCGTGCAGAGCCAGGACGTGTGCGTCATCGTCGGTGCCAAGCACGGCACCGCCACCAACCAGCCTGTGTCAACGCCCCGGCCCGGCGACTTCACCTGCGAGTTCAAGGCCAACGGGAACTACATCTTCCTGCTGTTCGACCACCTGTATGCCGCCATACGCTTCCAGTTCCGCGTGGACGCCACGTATGCCGGGCTGCGCACCATCAAGATGAGGCAGATGAAGCTGTCGGCCTTCGAGGACGAGGCCTGCACGCGCCCGATGAGCAAGGTGTCGGCCACCGTCACGCTGGCTGCCAACAGCGACGGCTCCTCGGTCTTCGTCGACGGCGTGGAGTACACCACCGACGACAACGAGCCTTCGGAGCCGGTGCTCATCTGCGACAGGGAGACAAACCCGGTGACGCTGCCCTCTGACACCTGGAGCGAGAGTTTGGGCTTCGTGCCCAAGGTGAGCAGCTACTACCTGCTGGAGTCCACCTACGACGTATATGACAACAACCGGACGACGGAGCATCCCGACGGCAACCTGATCCGCAGTCAATGCGTGGCAGTCAACAAGATCGACATCCTGCGACTGTTCAACATGGCCACTCTGAACCGTGGCTATGTGTACACCATCAAGCTGAAGATTGAGCCGACGTACCTGTATATGCTCTCGGAGCCTGACCTTGACAACCCGACGGTGAAAATTGGGATTTGAGAATTGAGAATCGATAATTGAGAATTGAGAAGTTGAAGACGAGATCTATCATAGTAAGCTTGATCATGTTCCTGTACACGGTAGTGGCGCAGGCACAGATTACTATTGGCGGCAACGTATATGGCGGCGGCAACCAGGGTTACGTTCACGGCAACACGACTGTCACCGTGCGGGCCGGCGACATCGGCTCGCGCGACACCACCCTGAAGGATGTGGCAGCCCCCCATCCGTCGGGCAAGGTGTTCGGCGGTGCCCGTATGGCCAACGTCGGCGGCAATGCCTTCGTCCACATTGACGGTGCCCATGCCTCCGACAGCATGGTCATCAACCATATCTACGGCGGCAACGACCTGGCCGGTATCGTCGGCTCCAACCCCGATGCCAAGAAGCGCCTGCCCGCCGAGCTGAAGGACGCCGCTACTGACGGCGTAGACTCCACCTGGAGCAGCTTCGTCTACTTCTCCACGAAGACCGATACCGTCAACGGCAAGGTCGAGGAGGCCGCCGACGCCATGAAGGTCTTCGTCGGCAAGGTCTTCGGCGGCGGCAACGGCGACTATTTCTATAAGCAGAACGGCTCCGAATACAGCATCTACTGGTCAGAGAACGACATGAATGCCGGTGGCCAGCCCATCGTGACCAGAAGCGAGCCCTTCGTCCACCCCGAGTTGGACAAGAGCTACCTCGACCTCCACGGCGGCTGCATCAGCGAGGGCTACGGCGGCGGCAACAATGCCACGGTGCGCGTGAAGGACGTCATCTGCGTCGAGAATCCCATCCGGGTGGTGACGAGCATCCTCGACCGCGACGGCAACGAGATGCTCAACATGCTGCGCTTCAAGGAGATGGGCATCAACCTCGCGCTGGCCAAGCCCGAGAAGGACGAGTTCCAGATAGGCTCACTCTTCGGCGGCAACAACAAGGCCACGATGGCCATCCGTCCCTCCTGGCACCTGATGTCGGGTTCGATACGTAACATCTACAGCGGCGGCAACCGTGGCGACATGATCTACGAGAACGGAATTGTCCTTGAGATTCCCGACTCCTCGTCCATCATTGCCGACAACGTGTTCGGCGGCTGCCGTATAGCCGACGTGCGCCCGATGACCTTGGACAAGACCACTGGCAAGTACAAGGACGTGGATTATGTGAGCGGCGAGATCTTCGGCTCCTACTCGCTGCCTCCCAACCTGGCCGCCCGCACAATCATCGCCGGCGGCGACATCAACAATGTCTATGGCGGCAACGACGTGCGCGGCAAGGTCTACTTCGGCAATGCCGTCGGCATCCATGCCAGTGTGCGCGGCGACGTCTACGGCGGCGGCAACGGTGCCTACGCCTATACCGACCTGCTTGATGAAAACGAAGATTACAGCGACTATTACTATTCTCAGGGTAATTACAGCAACTTGACGGAAGCCCTGAACGCTACCCGCCCCAATGCCGAGCAGGTGAGCATCCTGTTGAAGGGCACTGCCGAGAAGAAGACTGTCATCGGCGGCTCCGTCTACGTGGGTGGCAACTGCGCCACGTTAGAGGCCGTCGACGAGCATAAGGATTTGCCGGACTATCCCTTGGCCGAGCTGAAGATTGGCTCCCACGTCATTGCCGACAATGTGTTCCTTGGCAACAACGGCGCCAAGATGGTGGACGAGGATATCCTGAAATTCTATGCCAACGACACCATTGAGGGTTTCAGTACGCTGGAGTTGACCATGGCCAATACGTTCGCCTCCTACATGAAGGGCGTGACCATGAGCCACGTCCCCAGCATGATTGTCGAGGGCGTCAAGTCCAGCGACCTCGGCAAATACGAGCCTTACACCTCCTACATCGGTTCGCTCTACTTCGGCGGCAACCGAGGCAGTATGACCTACGCCGACTCCATCGAGATCGAGCCCAACGCCCACCTGTACATTTACAACAAGCTGGTGGGCGGCTGTAACAACGCCAACGTCCCGCAGACGAAGTACAACGCCCGCTACGAGGGCGGCATCCTCGGCAGCGAGGCCGAGCAGCAGAACCCGAACGGCTACACCAATGCCGACGGCAGCATCAAGAACCGCATCGTGATGAACCTCAACAAGCTGCGGTTCCTGCCCATGCGCCTCGACAGCACGCGCCAGGCTTTAGAGTGGAACACCGTCAACCTCGACAAGGACGGCAACTACGTACCCGAAGTCATTGATTACGACACGCTGAAACTCGGCACGGCCAGCAAGTGGGATATGAGCCGCCGCCTGTTGTACGCCAACGTCTACGGCGGCTGCAACGAGAGCGGACACATCAACGGCAACGTGGTCATCAACATCAAGGACTCGCTGCACAACCGCCGCGCCATCTTCGACGCCTTCGTGGGCGAGGAGGACGGCGACGACATCCTCTACGAGCGCGACACGTTCGACATCACGGCCCGCCACTCCGGCGTCATCCTCAACAAGCAGGGTATGGACGTCCTGGGCGACGCCCTCTCCGTCTACGGTGGCGGCAGGGGTGTGGAGACCCAGGTCTGGGGCAGCACCACCGTCAACATTGAGAAGGGCTACACCTTCCAGATCTTCGGCGGCAGCGATGCCGGTGCCATCGGCCGTGGCACGTGGAGCGAAGCCGACTCCATGTACATCTATCCCGCCCAGCCCGACTCCGCCTACAGCACCCACGTCAACCTGAACAGCGAGCGCGAAGGCGTGGCACGCGGCGACGACTCCTCCGAGGACGTGGCCGACGTGGAGTTCATCTATGGTGGCGGCGTCTCCGGCCCCATCCTCGGCAACACCTACGTCCACCTCGACAACGGGCGCCTGTTCAACCTCTTTGCCGGTTCGTGTGATGCCGACATCTACGGCCACACCGAGACCTACGTGGGCCTGAACGGCATACCCTACCTGCGCGACCACATCTACGGCGGCAACGACCTGGGCGGCGAGATCAAGCAGCTCTACGACTTCACGAAGTGGGTGCGTCCGGAAACGCTTCCCTTGGTACACACCAACAGCGCCGGCGTCAAGGACGTGCTGAAGGCCAACGCCTACGTGGAATACCGGCGCGGCGACATGAAGAGCATCTTCGGCGGCTGCTTCGGCGACTACGACTACGACACAGAGTTCACCGCCAGCAAGGGATACTCCATCCCCAGAATCCACAACGCCTTCGTCAACTTCAGGCCCGACGACAACTCGCGCAACCACGTCGACAAGGTGTTCGGCGCCGGTGAGGGCAGTCAGGGCGTCCGTAGGTCCGACAAGATTCAGGACCGCAGCTACGTGCTCGTCGACATTGCCGACAAGAAGGGCTACTATGCCAACACCGAGGTCTTCGGCGCCGGCAGTAACAACGGCGTAGGCATGAACTACAGCTACAAGCAGACTACCGACTCGAAGTTCGACCTCGACAACGTATCGGCCATCGTCGACCTGGCCAACGGTCAGATAGCCGCTGCCTACGGTGGTGCCTACAACGAGGGCATCACCCGACGCACGCTCATCAACGTTCCCGAGCAGTCGACCATCAACATCGGCAACATCTTCGGCGGCGCCTACGGTACCAACGCCCTGCCGCCGTGCGATGTCTACGATGCCAACGTCGACTACCGCAACACCAGCGAGAAGGCCCGCGTCACGGGAGCCATCTTCGGCGGCAACAACAACGTGCGCCGCACCATCTACGGCCACGTCAACATCTCCTCGCCGGTATGGAAGAACGACAGCGTGCTTGGCACAGTCTACGGTGCCGGTCTCGGTTCCTGGACATGGTCGGAGTACACGCAGGTCAACCTGAAGCGCGGCGCACGCGTAGACGAGGTCTACGGCGGCGGACAGCTGGGACAGGTGCTCAATGCCGAAAGCGTCCAGGCCTATATGCAGATGTTCGACGACATTGAGGCTGAATCCCTTAACGACTTGCCTTCGCATATCGCGCAGTCCTACGACCCCAGTAAGTTGGACGAATGGAAGGATGCCTGGACCGACGCATGGACGCTGGGCGACTACTTCAAGCCCAATGCCAACTTTGACAACTACGTGGCCAACGACTCGACCAACCTCAAGAACACCTTCCTGACCAGGACGGCCGAGATGGACGAGCGCGCAGAAACTGAAAAGACCAATAAGTACAACACCAACGTCATCATCGAAGACGGAGCCACCGTGACGGGCTATGCCTACGGCGGCGGACTCGGCAAAGACAGCGTCCTCAACAGCGGCGACATCATCGGCACCACCTACATCGCCCTGCTCGGCGGCACCGTCGAGCGCGACCTCTACGCCGCCGGAACCACCGGCAACGTCTACAACATCTACGGCGGCAACTTCACCGCCAGCGCCAACGCCTACATCGGCGGCGGCACGGCGCGCAACGTCTACGGCGGCGGCTGGAAGGGCAGCGTCGGCTTCCATGGCGGCGACATCAGTGCGTCGCCCGAAGGCGACATCCCCGCCGAGACCCACGTCGTCATCGGCATGGCAGCTGCCGACAGCAGCTTCACCGCCGGCTTCCCTGCCGTCCAGCGCAATGTCTACGCCGGCGGCGAGGGCGGCTCCGTCTTCGGCACCGCCCACCTGCGCATCAACAACGGCTTCATCGGCTACCGCTACGAGCCGAAGTCTTCCACGGCACGTGCTGCCGAGAGTTCCGGTTCGACGGGTACCACCTACTTCAGCGACAACTACGTGGAGAACGTCACCGAGAAGACTGAGAACGACCTCGACCTCAACGGCAATGCCTTCGGCGGCGGTTACGTGGTCAACAGCTACGTCGACAAGACCCACGTCGAAATGTACGGCGGCACCATCCGCGGCAGCCTCTACGGCGGCGGCGAGCTGGGACCCATCGGCCGCGGCACGAAGCTGGCCACGGCCACCGGCGGCGTGAAGAACGGCGAGGCCACCATCTACCGTCCCGGCCACACGCTGATCGAGATGTATAACGGCCACGTGCTGCGCAACGTCTTCGGCGGCGGCCGAGGCAAGGACAGCTGGGGCTTCGACGGCACGCTCTACATGGACCCGGATGTGAAGGCCAATCTCGACCTCAGCTCGAAGGGCAACGTCTTCGGACAGACCGAGGTGCATATCCACGGTGGTGAAATTGGCACCGTCGAGGGTATGGCCCGCGAGTTCGGCAACGTCTTCGGCGGCGGCGACGAGGGCTATGTCTACAGTGCCTACGAGAATGCCGACGGCACCTTCGCCCTGGGCCTGAAGCCCGAAGGAAGCGTGCGCTACGGCGATGTCTACCAGGGCTACTACTATAAGCACCCGTGGGCCAACATCAGCAACAATGACAACACCTGGATTCCCAACGCTAACGGCGAGCGTCAGCTCACCGAGGACTGCAAGGTACTGGTAGAGCCATGGCTGCAGCTGAAGAATGACGTCTCTTACGACAGCAAGCAGTACAAGGTGGGCGACTACATTCCCATCGACTACCTGAACACGCTGCCGCCGAAGGACACCACCACCGTCGCTGGCGCGTGGACCGGCGACTGGGCGAAAGTCGATGCCGGCGATGCCACCCGTGAGCGCGGCGTCATCATCCACAATGCCGTCTTTGCCGGCGGTAACATTGCTCCGGGCAGCAACATGATGAGCGCCAACACTCCCACCGTCTTCGGCAATGCCACTGCCTCCATCAACGATGTCTACAACCGCGACCTCGTCACCATCGGCACCGGCTACACCGGCGGCCTCTACGGCGACGGCAACCTGACGCTCGTCGACGGCTACCGCGAGCTGAACATCACCAACTACGGCACTGACTACTACAACATCAACAACAACAAGACCAAGCAGATCACCATCGAGCAGTACAACCAGCTGCCGCCGCGCGAGCGGGCCTACTATGAGGTGAAGTACAAGTGCGTGCAGCAGTGTACCGACAAGGACGAGACCACCTACGCCCCCGGCTCTACCCTGCCCGAGGATGAGCTGCTCGTGCTGTTCGAGGGCACGGACATGCTCACCGAGACCGGCAAGCCCAACCCAGCTTACTGGGAGCAGAACGGCGTGGTGTCCATCTACGCCGGACGCATCATGAACACCATCCAGCGCGCCGACCTCTGCGGCGTCTGGGGCAGCCGCATGGTGATGAAGGGCGCACGCGACCGCGTGACCGACCAGCTCGACTTCACCAACTACACCATCAACCGCGTCCGCGAGGTGTCGCTCAACAAGAAGCAGGACCACGGCAACTACTTCGGCATCTACAACATCGTACACTACCTCGGCGCACTCACCAGCGACGTCAACTTCCACGAGGCCAAACGCACCACCAACGTCAACACCGCCCAGAATCCTACGTATGCAGCCGACGGAAAGACCTTCGAAAAGTGGAAGGAGATACACAAGACCGACCGTATGCGCAACAACGGTACCTGTCATAACAAGGTGGCACTGGCATCGGGCGTCTACTTAGAGGTGACCACCGAGCTGAGCAAGGGCGACAGCCTGCGCGGCAAGGACTGGGGACCCATCACGGGTGTCGTCGAGCTTGACCTGCTCAACGTGCAGCCCGGCATCGGCGGCGGCTTCGTCTATGCCCAGAACATCCACGGTGTGCCTAAGGACATGAGGAATGAAAGGCACGCCACCACCCTGACCGCCCTCAACGAGGGTGCTGCCACGCATTGGGACTATGAGTATGTCGAGACGAAGGCAGCGACCGGCGCGACGGATGTCTCCGATGATCAGGAACTTTGGGAGACCTCGGGCAACTTCATCAACAGCTCCGTTGCACAGCCCATCATCGACGACTGCTACAACGTCACCGGGCGCTACGAATGGAACGACCCCAAACGCGTGCCCGCCCACTACTGGTACATCAAGGGACAGGTCTACGTCTACGACCAGTACATATCGGCCTATACAGGCTCGCCCAACGCCTTCAGCGAGACCGTCGAACTGCCGCTCACCATCGCCGCCGCCGCCAACGGCAAGATGACGCTCATGGACGTGCAGCCCAACCGCTACGCCTACTACTCGTCGTACACCAGCGCCGACAACAACACGAAGCTCACGGGCGACTCGAAGCTCGTCATCAACGACGTCACCTACCAGCTGAACGACCCCATCAGCTACTGGGATTGGTCGCTGCTGCCCGCTTCAGTGCAGAAGCTGTTCGTCGAGGATACCTACATCGTCACCGACACCTGCATGATCGGCTCGACGCTCTACCCGGCTGACAGCGTGCTGCTGAAGAACGAGTATCTCGCTCTGGCCGAACACACCGACTCCGTCTATCACGTCAAACAGGAACAGAACGTAGCCTTCGGCGAGGTGTTCCACTCGTCGAACAACATGAGCCACAACACCGGCTACCTGCTCACCTACGACGTCAACAACCCGGCCGTCTGGGACCAGTGGTACACACCTAAGACGGGCGACAGCTATACTGGCAAGAACCAGACCGGCGGCGACAACTTCGAAGACGGACCCACCTTCCGTGCGATTACCCCCGGACTCTACGGACAGAAGGAATACGAATTCAGCGACATCCTGCCCGCCAAGAGCGACACCATCTATAAGGCGGCATACGCTCGCCTGAATTCAACTGAGCAGGCAGCCCTGCCCACCCAGGCCGAGTTCGAGCCGGCCTACATCACCACGGCCTACGCCGAGGCTCAGGACATCGACGGAACGAACCAGCACCTCCAGCAAGGCGCCAAGCTGGCCAAGTCGAGCTACAGCGAAACGGAATGGACCAAGCTGAGCGGCAAGGTGGCCCCGGCTTACGTCTGCACCGCCACTATCCAGCTCCCCGACAACGAGTACGTCTATCCCGACCAGCTGATGACCGAGGCCGAGAAGACCGCCCTCTACAACCGCTTTAAGAACGGCAACGCCGAGCAGAAGCAGATAGCCAAGGACATCAAGGACCTCATTGTGCCTGCCTACTACTGTACCTCGCCCGGCTACTACGGTGGCGACTACTACTCGACCGGCAACAACTACCGCGCCCTCGCTGCCTGGAGCTCCATGTCTGAGAAGGACCGCCAGAACTTCGAGTACAACTACGACGCCCTCGACCTGCTCGTCGACTCGCTCTACGGCTGGAATGGCAGTGTAAAGCAGAAGGAAGGCACCAAGTACCAGTACGACGGCAAGGACTTCACCTCTAAGGAAGACGCCAAGCAGAACCGTGCAGGCTACTCGCTCAAGACACCGGTGGACTACACGGCAACGTACGTTGGAGAAACGACTTTGGAGTACAGAGATACGGCTAATGTCATCAAGAACGTGGCACCAAATGATGAACTCCAGCGCGAGGCCTTCGAGAAGCTGCCCAACGAGCAGCGCCACTATGCGCCCATCAACATCACCGGCCCTGGCACTTACTACATTGCCCACACGGCCTTCATCCATAACGAGACGCCTTACGCCGCAGGTGCGACCTTCAGCGAGGAAGAATACAACAGCCTGTCGCGGTACGAGCGCGACAACTACATCGATGAGATAAGCTTCGGGGAAGCTGATATTGAAAAGGATAGTGGAACCGACCTGTACAAGCCCTACTACTACTGCCGCGAGTCTTACGTAGTCAACGAGAACGGTATGGGTGTCAGCGTTACCGACTGCGTCACTGACGGACAGACGTTCAATGCCAAGGACACTGTGCCCGTAGGCACGCTCATCAAGGCCGACGACTATGGCAAACTGCCCAACAAGCAGCTCGACTTCGTCATACACGGCACCGCACCCACGGAGACCAGCACGCTCTACGTCAGCCGCAACTCCGATATCAACGACCTCTCCAAGGAGAAGATCATCACCGTCATCTATCAGTACGACTACGACGAGAGCGACGGCACAGGACTCCACATCAACCCCATCAGCGAGCGCCACGTCGTGAGAATCCACATCAACTTCGAGAGCGGCATTCCCATCATCGATCCTATCCGCCCGCCGGGCATCGTGCTCCCCGGTACGTCCATCTCCATGCAGACGCCCAGAGTGCAGCGCGGAGCCTACGAAATCCAGGGCGGTGGCTGGGAGCTGTTCGAGAAGAAGAGCTACGCCGAGAACCACACCAACGGTGTCGACTACACGCCTTCGCGCGACTCGCTCTACTGGTACCAGGACGGCTACTACATCGCCTACTATGCCAAGACCTACCTCGGCAAGGCCTACTCGAACTACGTGCCCGTCAGCGTGGCCAACTACCACGACCTGAAGTCGGTGATGAACGACAAGAGCTACCACCTCCACGTCGACTACGACCGTAGCCGCCTGAAGCGCGACAGCAAGATCTACATCAACGACTACAGCAAGGACAGCGTCGGCATCAAGAACGGTCTCGACCTGCTGAAGGACCTCTACGACCTCACCCTCGTGACGAACAACAGCACCGGCTACACCGTCCAGAACGGCAAGATCACCGCCGCCTCGTCAGACGCCAACGCCCGCCTCGTCGGCCACAACCTGATGAACGCCGACCCGGTGAACGGCCCGAAGGGCACCAACCACCTCCAGTTCATCCTCCGCACCGACCTTGACAACAGTGCGCCGAGCGGTTCTGCCGCTCGCACCTGGACGCCCCTCGGCACCGACGGCGCCTGCTTCGCCGCCACGTTCCACGGCGACGGCCACACCATCAGCGGCCTCGACCGCTCGCTCTTCGGCAACCTCTGCGGCAGCGTCTACAACCTCGGCGTCACCGGCTCATTCACCGGTGCCGGCATCGCCGACAGCGGCGACGGCTACGTCGAGAACAGCTGGATTAACACCACCGGCACCCCCGACGGTTCCGTGTACGCCGTATTCGGCGCCCCCAGCTCCTCAACCCACAAGCAGATTGTCAACAGCTACTACCAGAGCTCGAAGAACTACAAGACCACCGCCGCCACCCACGGCGTAGCCATCGCCAAGTCCGACACGGCCTTCTACAACGGCGAGGTGGCCTACGACCTCAACGGCTTCTACCTCTACAAGCGCTACAACGACAACGCCAAGCCCACAGCCACCACTACCTATAAGTACTGGCAGCCCGGCAAGGCCACTCCGCAGGACGGCACCTACGCCCAGAACGAGACCTGGTGCTCGTCGGGCTACAATGGCCTCAAGTATGTGGAGAGCCGCTTCGCCGACGGTGACTTCGTCTATGCCGACGGCACCATCCCCGACTACGACGACGTGCGCTACTATGCCGACGCCGACACCAGCGCTCACTTCCCCATCTGGCCCGACGACTACCTCTTCTTCGGACAGGCCCTGAACTACAACCAAGTCGCGAGCCTCACCCATCAGAGTACGCCGTCGAGCATCATCCGCAGCGGCAACCGCGTGCTCACCGACGCTGGCAGCAACCGCGTCTACCGCGCACCGGCCTACTTCCGCAGCGACACCATGCGCGTGGCCCACTTCAACCCCTATGCCGTCTTCGCACAGGCTAACGCCAAGACAACGGCTAACCAGCCCGACACCGTCGCCTACCGCTACATGACGGCCATCGACTTCACCGGCGGCAACGGCGACCTCGCCGGAGGCTACAAGCTCGCCAGTCAGAAGGTGGGCAGCGTCACAAGGTTCTACCCGCCGCTGCTCGACGACGACGGTCTCACCGACTTCCTCAACGTCGACCTGACGAAGAACCTGCTGGTCTACACCACCACCAACGGCAGACCTGACATCGAGGCCGCCGTGAAGACCGACTCCGTCGTGGGCAGCTACCTCACCGAACCTGTCTATGCCGAGAGCGACGACGGCTACCGCACCGTGGCCAACAAGCCGGCTACCGACATTCACGGACACTGGGTGCAGAACGGCATCGCACCGCTCGACCACTTCCTCGTCGACCGCGAAGACTTCAACGCACCGATAGGCTACATGTTCGGCAAGGATTACCGTATGTGGTACCAGCGCACGCCCGACCGCTATGTCGACCGCGCCAAGGGCTGGGAGGCCATCAGCCTGCCGTTCAGCGCCGAACTCGTGACCACCAACCGCAAGGGTGAGATCACCCACTTCTACAGCGACAGCAGGGAGAGCGCCAACAACACCCAAACGAAGATCGGCCACGAGTACTGGCTGCGCACCCTCCAGAAGGGCAGCGCCATGACCCTCCTCAAGGCCGACACCCTCACCGCTCCCTTCAACTATCCCACAGCGAATGACGGTTCTGCCGTCATTAACAAGACGGTCACCAACACCTTCCTCTGGGACTACTACTACGAGGGCGTCAGCCATAACCAGAAGGACTGGAACGGCGACGAATACCTGGAGTACTACAAGGACAACGACCGCAAGCTGCCTAACTACCCGAAACTGACCAACGGCAAGCCTTACATCATCGGATTCCCCGGCGTCACCTACTACGAGTTCGACCTCAGCGGCGAGTTCGAGGCAACGACCACCGGCATCAAGAATCCTGTGAAGCTCAGCAAGCAGACCATCACCTTCGCCTCCGACACCGGCGACAGCATCCGCGTCAGCGACCGTGAGACGGCGGGCATCAGGGCCAGCTACAGCAGCGGTGCCTACACCTTCAAGCCCAACTACCTGAACATGGCCTTCAAGGCCGGTACGCCCACCTATACGCTGACAGCTGCCGGCAGCAGCTTCGACAAGGTGCCCGCTACGGGCGACGCCACGGTGGTGGTCGAGGCCTTCCGTCCCTACTTCATAAGCGGTGCTTCCGAGGCCCGTCAGACCCGCAGCATCCTCTTCTCGAAGGGACCGGCTGAGATCGACATTCCGCACGAGTCGAAGAAGGACGAGCCGGGTACGCTCAACATCTATCCCGTACGCAAGAAGATTATCGTGGAGTCGTCGCTACGCTATGCCACGGAGGTGCGTGTCGTCACCGTCAGCGGTGTCACCCTCAACACCTTCACCATCCAGCCGGGTGAGGTCGTAGAGACCCGCGTCAACACCTCCGGTGTCTACATCGTCCAGACCGCCGACGCCGAGTACACCAAGAAGCTCGCCGTCCGCTAAAGCCGCGCCCACGCGCCTAAAACCGCGCCAGGCGGTTCTGCCGCCTGGATAATAAAAACCGCGCCAGGCGGTTCTGCCGCCTGGAAAACTAAGACAGCGCCAGGCGGTTCTGCCGCCTGGAAAAACAATGGAGCCACCAAGAAAACCCACCCACCACCGCATGGGCCGCCGCGCCTTTGCACACGACTACACGCGCCCCGGCTTCTACCACATCACCATCCGTGTGGCCGACGGCCTCGGCCGTCCTCTCGGCACCGTCGTAGGCACCGATGCCGACACCGCCGCCGTCGCCCTGACCCCCGTCGGCGAGGCCGTTCGGCGCGAGCTCCTGACCGCCATCACCGCCCATTATCCGATGGTCACCGTCGATGCCCACGTCGTCATGCCCGAGCACTTGCATTTCATCCTGGTAGTCCGCGACCCCATCGTGACCGCCGCTGGTCGTTCCACCCATCTCGGCCAGGTCATCGCCGGCTTCAAGAAGGGCTGCAACCACCGCTATTGGGAAATCACCGGGCAGGAAGAGGCGCAAGACCAGCGGGGCAAACCCGCAG
>JAFPVW010000101.1 GCA_017395215.1 Prevotella sp.
CGGACGCTCTACATCAAGGAGTCGGACGTCATGCTGACCAAGGTTGGAAAAGACTCTGCGCTGACCGTCACGAACACGGAGGGAAGGACTGTATCCTGGTCGTCTTCCGACAAGAGTGTCGCCACCGTCAACGCGGGCAAAGTGAGAGCCGTTGCCAATGGCACGTGTACCGTCACCGTGAAGTCTTCCGATGGTAAGTATTCCGACACCTGTAACATCACCGTCGAGATTGAGGAATCTACCGAAGAAACCAAAGACGAAACCAAAGACGAAGCCAAAGAAGAAACTAAAGATGAATCTGCCGATGGCTCGAAAGATGACAGTGGCTCCGATAAGAGTTCCGGTGCGAGGACGCGCAATAGAATCCGAAGATGACAAACAATAACTTAACAAGCCTGCCATAGTTGGGCAAGGAAATCTTTGATATAAAAACACTCTATATCCCCAATTCTCCGGTTAATACGGTCTAACGAGACAATAATCCGGCGGCTTTGGGGATATTTTACTTTGTATTTTCATTTAAAATCACAAGTTGTACTTTGGATTTTCAACCAAATTCGAGTGCAAAGATACGAATAAAATCTGTAATATACGATATTTTACATAAAACCATTAGATCAGAATGCGATATTTAACATGGTTACATGCTTATATTGAAGATTTCTCCCCAAAGATTTGGAAATCTTAGAAATAGTTTCTATCTTTGCATTCGTTTTTGCCTTTTATTTGTTGATAAAAGACCTTAAATCTTAAACTTTCTTTACGTGATTAACATATTTTGTGTTTTTTTTTTTTTTGTTTGCAGTTTTCGTCGTATCTTTGCGCCAGAATATGAACCTAAGATACGAATGGCTAAGACGTTCTACCTCATATCCGGGCTTGTCCTGCTGCTGCTTTCCGTAGTTCCGCTGCGGTCGGGCGCACAGACGCTGGCGCTGAAGACGAACATGCTCTACGACATGCTTCTGACGCCATCGCTGAGCGTGGAGGGCGTGGTGTCGTCACACGCCACGCTGAACCTCACCGGATCGTGGATGCCCCTGCGAATCAACCCTGACTGTTATTGGCGCACGTTCTCCGTGCAGCCTGAATTCCGCTACTGGCCTGCCGTCCCGCTGGCGGGTCCCTTCGTGGGCGTGGCCTGGCAGTACCGTGGCTTCAACCTGGGCGGCCTGTCGTTCAGCCACCTGAAGGACAGCCGCTCCCAGGGGCACATGCAGGGAGGGGGCGTGACGCTGGGGTGGCACCACATCCTCACCACGCGCTGGAGCATCGAGTACAGCCTGCTCGTGGGTTGGGCGCACCTGAAGTGGGACCACTATGACTCTCCCCGGAGCGACGTCGTGGTGTCGCACTGGCGGGCGAACTACATCGGCCCGCTCGACCTCGGCTTGAATCTCGTGTACATTATTAAATAACATAAAGATGAAAATGAAACGGAAACTGATTCTATTGATTGTCCTGCTGACCGCCTCGGTCACCGTGATGGGCCAGCTGGAGAAGGAGCGTGAGCGTGCCGCCGAGCGGCAGGCCAGCCTCGAGGCCGCCAAGACGGCCAGACCCGCCAACAAACCCGCCGTGACGTCCGCCCCGGCGTCTGCCATCCGCGTGGAGTGGGTGGAGTTCATGGCGCCGCAGAACGCCTCGCTCGAAGGACTCTACAACGTGGCGATGGGCTTTGCCCGCGGCTCCTACGAGTTCTGCGAGATCATCGCCCTCTCCGGCCGCCTTTTCCCCAAGGACCCTGCCGCCTGCATCAACGCCGCCGGCGTGGCGCTGCTCCGTGGCGACGCGGTCCTGGCGCACCAGTATCTGAACGACCTGCTCACCGACCGCCGTGCCTATAACAACATCGCGCTGATGTACGTGCTGGAGGGCAACCGCGACAAGGCCGAGGTCTATATGCAGCTGGCCCGTGCCAACGGCAACTGTCCCGGCGCCCCGGCCCTCGGCAGCAGATAGAGAAGAGAGAACAAGGAAAAATTCCTTTATATATTTCAGTATTAATTAAAACTTTTCGGTTATGAAGAATCTTTTTGACAAAGGCCTTTTGGCAGCCACGGCGCTGCTTATTGGCGCACTCACCTCGTCGTGCGTCTATGACCGCGACAGCGATGTCGTCACCCCGTCAGGCGGCGATGGCAAGCTGGTGATCAACATCAACAGTTCGCCGGTGGGGTCCAAGACCCGTGCGACAGTCATCACTGACGGTTCGAGCAGTGAGAACTCCACCGCAGAGGAGACCATCACCACGATGGCCATCGGCATCTTCAGCAGCGACGGTGCCACGAAGAAGGACTACCAGTACCTGAGCGGCCTGACCGGCACTGCCAGCGACTGGAGCACCGTCACTGAGCACAAGGCGCTGACCAACGCCATCGCCGCCGGTGACAAGGTCTATGTTGTCGTCAACGTCAACAGCACCGTGTCCGACCTCCTTGCAGCAACGACCACCGCCGCGGCGTTCCGTGCTGTGCTGAACACCATCGACCAGTCGCTGATCTTTGCCGACACTTACACGGCAGCCCAGACCATCGACGCCGCCAAGCTGCCCATGTACGGCAGCGGCACAATTGCCGTCGCTATCGACGGTACAACGGGTAACTTCGAGGTCGACGTCAACGTGATCCATATGGTGTCGAAGGTGACGCTCAACGCCCTCACCGTGTCAGCGCCGGCCTCCTGCCAGTTCACGCCCACGGCCATCTTCCTCATCAACGTGCCTGAGAAGCTCGACTTCACCTTCACCACCGACGGCGACGAGTCGACCTATGGCTTCAACGGCGTGACCACGAAGTTCTTCCAGGGCGAGTCGGCTGCTGTGGCATCTTCCACCAATGTGACTACGGGCAACTTGACCACGCGTGAGTACCGCGACTACCTCGGCACGGGTGCGCTGACCCTCAGCGCCGTCGACGCCAGCAACCCGCTGGCCGGTACGTACACGTTCTACACCATGCCGAACAACAGCAATACCGACGATACCCGTCTGGTCATCGCCGGCAACTGGTCGGATGGTACTACCTCTACAGACTGCTGGTATGCCATCGAGCTGAATAACGTGGCTTCCGACGGTGCGCTCAGCAAGAATCTCTATCCCAACCGCCACTACAAGGTGAACGTGGACATCAAGCGCATCGGCGCCCTGAACGTGGCCGACGACGCCACCGGTGCCTACAACGGCCTGAATACGCAGAATGCCGTGCATGCCACCGTCAACGTCCAGAACTGGAGCGACGGATCGAAGTCCACCACGTTCGGCGGTAACGGCGGCGCAGCCTCAGAGAGTTAACAAACACTATTAACCATCAATTAAAACATTCAGATTATGAATACGACAATCAAGCAAATACAATGTCTGGCGGCCGGTCTGCTGCTGACAGCGGCCATGACCTCGTGCGTCTACGACCGTAACGACGATGCCGGCACCCCGCAGGAGGGTGGCGCCCTTGTGCTCAACCTCCAGACGGGCTGCGTGGGACAGACCACCCGCACGGCCACCGATATCACGGGCGACGCAGGTAACACCACCGCCACCGCTGATGAGCAGAAGATCCAGAACATCTCCATCGGCATCTTCCAAGGGACATCGACCACCCTCGTGGGTGATGTCAAACAGGTCGCCCCCGCCGACCCGGCGGCCGCAACGGTGCAAGACTATACCCAGGAATTCGCCTCCGGTGCCACCACCTTTGCCGACGGCGACAGTATCCTCGTGGCCGTGAACATGCCCACCACGCCCTATGCGGCACTGGCTGCTGCTACTACCAAGGACGCCTTCGACCAGGTGACACTCTCCATCGACAATGCACTGACCTATGAGACTGGTGAGACAATGGCCGCTGAGAAACTGCCTATGATGGGTAAGTCGACCATCAGCCCCGACGCCAACGTCAACGGACAGTTCAACGCCACGGTGAGCATGTACCACCTCGTGGCGAAGGTGACGCTCGCCTCGCTGAGCGTCGATTTCACAGGTGACGACGCCCACGGCAACTATGCTGCCTTCACGCCGACACAGGTGTTCCTCTACAGCGTGCCCGACCAGATCGACCTCCGTGTCAATGCCGACGGCACCTACCAGTACAGGCCCACCGTCAGCACATACTACCAGGGTGAGTCGACGAATGCCACGAACTATAAGGACTACCTCGGCACGTCGGCACTGAGCGGCACCACGCTCGACGATGATGACGCCTACGGCACGACCTACACCTTCTATACCATGCCCAACAAGGCCGGACGCACCTCGCTCACCGATGCCAACCGTACCCGCCTGATCATCAAGGGCAAGTACACCGAGGACAAGAACCGCGACGCCACGGGCCATGATGCCTACTACGCCATCAACCTTGGCACTACTGCCGACTACAGCGTGGAGGCCAACTACCACTACATCGTGACCGCCGTGATCAAGGGCGACGGTGCTGCCACCGTCGACGGGGCCATCCCCAATATCCAGAACCTGACCACCACCGTCAACGCCGCTGACTGGACGGAGGAGGCCACGACCGTGTCCATCGACAACTCCGGCTATCACTATGCTTCGACGGCTCCCGACTACACGGGCATCACCGTGGGTAGCATCATCTATGCCGACGGCTACTGGAACACGGCCTACGATGCCGACTTCGCCACCACCCACGGCGACCCCATCGCCATCGTCTTCGCCACCACGACTTCTACCTATGACCAGGCCCTGGGCTGGACCCACGGCTATGCCATGGCTCTGAAACGCTATAACAGTGGTAACAACGTGGCCAACTGGTGTGCCTCTTCTTTGCAGAGCACGCAGGTGACCAGCACGCTCGTGACCACGCTGGCCGACGTGAGGGCTGACAAGGACGGTCTGAAGCACTGCCAGGAGGCCTATGCCTATATCGACACCAATGGCGGCAACTATTCCGACCTGACCGCCATCTATGCCGCCATCAGCGGCTATGAGGCCGAGGTGGCTGCTCCCGACTGCACCAGCGGCTGGTATCTGCCCAGCATCGGTCAGCAGTACAGCTGGCTCCAGGCAGCCAAGCCGGATGTCTATACAGGCTCAGAGGCGTGGACAGACAACAGCACCTACTGGACACGCAGCAGCGAGAGTGCAGCCGCGGCAGGTTATATGAACACTTGGATGGCCGGTACGGGACTGACGGCTTCTACCCACTATGAGGAGTTCGCGCAGGGCCACTATCTGTGGGCCAGCACCGAGCGTGCCGCGGGGTATCCGTTCCATCTGCACTTCAGCCCCGACGGTAACCTCTATCTGGCCGGCGACGCCGGTAAGTCGAACGCAAACCGACAGGTCCGGGCCGTCCTCGCCTTCTAAAATTTAATATTTAATATTTTAAAATTTTTCCCTCAGACACCTCCCCCCCCCTAGGGGGGAGGCCGGGAGGGGGGAGGATGCCAATGGATAATCCGATCGACTCGCAAAGGGAAGTCTTCGAATTAGGGCTCGACACCGAGCTGCTGAATCTGGCCGTGCTGGAAGACGAATGGCTCGATCCGGCGGAGAAGCTGACGGTCTATAAGGAGGCGGCAATGCTGATGAGTGAGATCTGCACGGTGACGAAACAGTTCGACAAGGCCGACCGCTCCTTCTCGGAGGAACTGCGGCTGCTGGGACTGAAGCTGCTGTCGCTGATCTACGTGTCGAACTACACGCGCGACGATTCGGCGAACATGCGCAAGGCCCTGAAGGTGGAGATCTTCATGCGCATGCTGTGCCGCATCTGCGTCCATCAGCGCGTGATGAGCCGCAAGCACTATGCGATGTTCGCCCCGCGGTTCGACAACATCGGCCGGCAGCTGTCGGGCTGGATCCGGATGGCAGAAAGAAAAAAAGATAATAATAAACAATAAAAAAAAGAGTGTCACTACTCGCCTGCGAGCATCCGCACGGTCAAGGCTTTGTGGAGAGAGCAGTCTATTTCATTTCATAGGGGTTACCGACTGACACGGCCGTCAGCGCACGGCGCAGTTAGTAAAGCGTAGTAAACAGGTAACATTTGTTTTTTGGGGAGCGTGCTGCGGGGTATCCGTTCAATCTGAACTTCAACACCAACGGTAACCTCAATCTGAACGGCAACAACGATAAGTCGAACGCAAACCGACAGGTCCGGGCCGTCCTCGCCTATGGGGTAATGACTATAAAATAAAGGCAGAGCAGGGCGCTATTGGAAATGACATGCAAGAGGCCAGCATCAGCTATGCGGAAGTCTATGAATGCTTCCGGCTATGCCTGATACACAAGGGGAACACCATCGATGCCATCCGCTTCGAGATCAATGCCGAACGGGAGTGCCATCAGCTGTTGGTGGAACTCAAGAACAGGACCTACCATCCGTCGCGGTCCATCGTGTTCATCAGTGACAAGCCGGTGAAGCGGGAAATATTCGGGGCAGCCTTCCGCGACAGGGTCGTCGACACCGTCTTTGCCCAGCGAATGACTCCACTGTTGGAGCAGCAGTTCATTGACGACAACTATTCGACCCGCGTCGGCAAGGGCACCCTCTACGGACTCCACCGCGTGGAGGAGATGATCCGGGAGCGCTCGGAGAACTATACGGCCGATTGCTATGTGATGAAGCTCGACATGCAGTCCTACTTCATGTCACTGCCCAAGGAGAGGGCCTACCGCAAGTTCGCGGCGCTCATCAGAAAACTCTACCGCGGGCCCGACGTGGAATGGATGTGCTGGCTGCTGAGAGTGGTGATCTACGACCGTCCGGAAATGCACTGCATCCGCAACAGTCCGAAGGAGGCCTGGGACGGGCTGCCGCCTACCAAGAGCCTGTTCAACAGCGACGGTCATCACGGTCTGCCCATCGGCAAGGTGATCAGTCAGATGACGGCACTGGTGTTCATGGACGACCTCGACCACCTGATCACGGAGAGCCTGTGGAGCAATGCCGTCTCATACGGCCACTATATGGACGACATGGTGTTCGTGAGCCGCGACCTGGCACTGCTGGAATGGATACGCGACGAGATCGTCGATCCGTGGGCTGAGAGCAACGGCGTGCGCCGCCATCCGAAGAAGATGTACCTGCAGCACTATTCCAAGGGACTGCTGTTTACCGGCGGGATGATCATGCCGGGGCGCACCTACATCAGCCGCCGCACCCTCGCCGCCTGCATCGACAAGATAGAGCGCTACAACAGACTGGCCAGGGCCGACGGGGACTATGCCGCGCGCCACGTGGAGGAATTCGCATCGGTGATGAACTCCTATCTGGGCATGATGCGCCACTTCGCCTCTTTCAATCAGGTGTGCAGGCTCGTGAAGCGCATCGACTCGGAATGGTTCAAGTACGTGGTCGTCAAACTGAATTACAAGAAATACAAGGTATGCATCCGTAAAGCCTATAAGGTGAACGTACGACAGAAATCCAGGCTGGATGCGGAACTGGATATACTGTTTAAGAAAAAAAAGAAATGACAGAACAGGAAATCTGCGACCGGCAGCGTGAGAATGGCAACAGTGAGATGTACCTCAGGCTGAGTGGCACCTTCTGGCGCGCCTACGACGGCGGCGCCTTCGCCCTGGCCCGTGTGACTGGCTATCAGGTCAAACGGCTCAAGACGATAGACCGCTACCAGCTGGGCTTCAGCAAAGCCACACTGGAGAAAGTCTTGGAAAAGATGCGTGCTGCAGGCATGGAACACTCGGAGTATGAGGAGGGACAAACGCTGATTACGTTCAGCGGCGGTGACCCCGCACCCGATGAACGGCTCGTAACCCTCGATAGTACAGAACGTCTCGTAGATACCGGTGCCGACTACCATGAGCTGTGCAGCCTCCGAAACGATCACACGGGGACAGTCCCCCTGTGAGGTGGTCTTTCAAATCGATCTTTGACATATTGGCGCAATAGAAAATAAGGAACCCGATGGGCTCAGAGGTCTTACCGGGGGACTGTCCCCTCACAAAGGGACTGTCCCCCTGTGAGACCAGTTGAAGTATTTTTTCTCTTTTTTCTTGGCAGTCTCAAATATTCTTCGTAATTTTGCAGCGTTAACGTTAAATGATGAAGATATTATGGCACGTCAAGCAAGAGAGAAAAGCGGAACCGGCATTTACCATGTCATGCTACGCGGTATTAACAGGCAGAATATCTTTGAGGATTCGGAAGACTATAACCGTTTCATCAAGTTGCTTTACCAGATGGTATATCCTGTGGATGACAGTGGTAAGCCCCTGCCGTCACGTTGCGTATTCTACGCCTATTGTCTGATGACCAACCACATCCATCTGCTGATAAGGGAGGCATCGGAGAGCCTGGCCGACGTCATCAAGCGGATAGGTACCTCCTATGCACAGTACTACAACAAGAAGTACCAGCATTTCGGTCATCTCTTCCAGGACCGTTTCAAGAGCGAGCCAGTCAACGACAACGCTTATTTCTTCACGCTTCTCAGGTACATTCACCAGAACCCTGTAGCAGCCGGCATCACGAAGGATGTAATCAGCTACCAGTGGAGCAGCTGGGACGAGTACGAGCGTTCAGAGAATGGCATACCGTCCATCTGCAATACCAAGTCTGTTCTTTCGCGAATGCCCTTGAATGAACTTCGCGAACTGGTGTTTGAACTTCTGCCGAAGACAGAAGCGATACTCGATTTCGACAGCGGAACCATTGTCAGGTCGGATGAGGAGATGAACGAGTTCTTCAAGAATTCCTTCGGGCTCAGACACCCTGCCGACTTGCAACTGTATTCCCGCGATAGGCAGAATGATATCTTGCGCGAAGCCAAAGAGTATGGTGGCAGCATTCGCCAGCTCTCCCGTATGACGGGTATCAGCTTCACTATCGTCCGCAACGCCTGATATCCCTCCCCTTATTTTCTTTTGTGCCATCACCTCACACGGGGACAGTCCCCATGTGAGGCTCGTCTCACAGAGGGACTGTCCCCCTGTGAGGTGCATCAACGATATAGTGAAAAAAGGTAATAGCCCGCAGGGGCAGGAAAAAAAAAGTAAAAAGACGATGTCCGATGAGCGGCTGATGCAGTTCATCGGCACACGATTCGGACAGCGCCCGGAGACCCGCGAGCGCTATGCCAAGGCGGTACAGGCCTGTAAGGACATCGACTATCTCGACATGACCATTGCCGGGATAGCCCGGATGTTCGGACATACCGACCAGTGCCTGCGCAACCACCTGCAGCGTCATTACCCTGAACTGCTCGAAAAGCGCAATCTGATACGTGTACAATTAGGTCTGAGTAAACGACCTCCGAGAGGGGTCAGCAGCAGTACAGCGGCCAAGTACGCTCCGGCAGTGGAGATGCTGCGCACCACCGATCTGACCATCAGCGAGGTGGCAGAACGCTTTGGTCTGGAAAAGGACAGCCTGCAACATCACGTGCTCTACCATCACCGTGACGTGGCCCGGCAACGTATAGAGAAGCGGTTACAGGCCCTCGACCGGCGGGCAACGGGCGGCATGAGCGGCACGGGGCGTCCCAACGCCCCTCGGAAGGCTACGGAGGAACTGTACACCGAAGCCGTGGAAATGTACCGCACCACTGACCTGACAGTGCCGGAGATTGCCCTGAAGTGCGGAGTGATGGCTCACAACTTCCAGACTTACCTGCAACGGTGGTGCCGCAGTGATATCGAGGTACGCCGGAAACTGCGTCAGGAGAAGGTGGAGCGCCAGGAGCAGGAACGGGCCGAGATGGGCGACCGCTCGCGCTCGGCCAGGGCCAGACAGAGATACATGCCTGCCGTGAAACTGATTGAAGAGGGGGCTACCTATGAGGAGGCGGCAGAGAAACTGGGCCTCAGTGCCGAGAACCTTTACCGCTGGGTCAGGGAGTACCTTCCGGAAATACACCGGCAGGAGCATCAGAACCAGATAGTCCAGTTGCCCGAGGGTACTACCTGCACCAAAAAGAGCTGGGCACTGTTCGGTGAGGCTGCCACGGTTTTTTGCGAGACCGACGAGTCGATGAATTCGATTGCCAGACGCTTCGGGCTCAGTCCGACGTCTTTCAGTCATTTCCTCGCCAGAAAATTCCCGCAGGCCGTTGCCCGCCGTAAAGCTTCGCACTAACCTCACAGGGGGACAGTCCCCCTGTGAGGTGCGCATCCTTCTGTGCAAACACACTTGCGTCGTGATGACGTTCCTATCATAACCACGCTCAATATGGAGCATTTCGTGAGGCGGGTCATTCTGGCCCGCCTCTTTTTTATGTAATAACGAATTATATGTCATTGAAATAAATTATCGTATGAAACAAAAGTATGAATCGCAGCTACGGCTGCTGAAAGTAATGTGGGAAAAAACGTAACTTGTGTTGAACTTGCCAAGCGGATAGGCATCACCCCACAGGCTATGAGCCAGTTTGTAAACGGTACAGCCGATCCCTCCCTTTACCGTCTGCATACCATTGCAGATGCTCTCGGCGTGCGTGTCAGGGAGCTTTTTGAATAGCCGGTTAAAGCTATCACTTTAATAATCGTGCTGCGACGGAAAGTTGTGGCGCGAAAGCTTGCATGCCTGCCGGAAAATTAGTACCTTCGTAGCAGATAAAGACAGAATGACTTTTTTAGACAGAGGACATAAGAACAGAAATATGGACGAAGAGAAACGGAAGAAGAAGGCCGATCAGACCACCCTTGATCAGACCACCCCTAACCCCTCCTACTCAGGAGGGGAAAAGGAACACAAGGTGCCGTGGCAGGAGAAGTACGCCACGCCGAAGGAGATCAAGGCATTCCTGAGTGACCACATCTACCTGCGGTGGAACTCGGTGAAGCACCGGGTGGAGGCCCGACTGCCGGCAGAGGACGCCTTCTGCCAGAACAGCGAGCTGGCGCCGTTCGTCAGCGACGACTTCCAGCCGATGAGCGACCGCCTGAGCAACACCCTGCTGAATGCCCTCCAGGATGTCAAGCCCACACGGAAGAGTAGTCTTGAAGAGGTCATCAACTCCGGCTACGTCAAGGCGTTCCATCCCTTCCTCTACTACCTGAACCGCCTGCCGCCCTGGGACGGTCAGGACCATATCCTCGGACTGTCGGTGTCGGTGATGGTCAAGGGCGGCACGGAGAAGCAGATGCTCTTCTACGAGTACCTGAAGAAGTGGCTCGTGGCGATGGTGGCGAGTTGGATCGATGATGACGAGGTGAACCAGGCGGTGCTGGTGTTCATCGGCGACCAGGGCATTTACAAGACCACCTGGTTCTCGCATCTGCTTCCCCCGGAACTGCGCGACTACTTCCGCATCAAGGTCAATTCGAGCCGGGTGGGGAAGGACGACCTGATCACACTCTCCCAGTACGGGTTGGTGTGCTACGAGGAGCTGGACGTGATGACGCCCTCCAACGTGAACACGTTGAAGTCGGTGGTGACGATGCCGTCGATAGACGAGCGCAAGCCGTACGACCACTATACGGAGCATATGCCGCATGTGGCATCGTTCTGCGGGACGGGCAACAACGTGCAGTTCCTCACCGACGTGACCGGCAACCGCCGCTGGCTGCCGTTCGTCGTGGAGAGTATCACCTCGCCCAGGGAGGTGCCGTTCGACTACGAGGGCATCTATGCCCAGGCCTACGCCCTCTACCGTCAGGGCTTCCGTCACTATTTCTCCAAGGCAGAGGAGGAAGTGCTGAAGGAGCATAACAAGACCTTCGAGACGCCCCAGCCGGAACAGGAGGCCATCATGACGCACTTCCGTCCGCCCAGGGACGGTGAGAGGGGGGACTTTTACACGGCCACGGACATCCTGGGGAAGATCGGCTACAACCCGGCCCTGCGGCTGACCATCGAGAAGATCGGCAGTGCGATGAAGGCGCTGGGCTACGTGCAGTACCGTTCCCACGGCCGCCGGGGCTACCGTGTCGTGGCCTATAAGCCCGATGAGATCGAGATGAACCGGCGTATGCTGGCGTGTGACGCAAGGCCGGAGGATGAGGACAATGGCGGTGAGGGGGGCAGGGGGGACACCTAATGGACGGGATTCCTCCCGCGTACCGCCCGCGCCTATGCGGTACGCAGGAGATTTCCCGTAATCTTAGTGACCCCCTGACCCCCTTGTTTAGTTTACAGTTTATAGTTTACAGTTTACAGATGATGACATTAAAGGCGAAAAGATTATGAAGGCAATGTCAAAACAACAGTTGGCAGACTGCGCCGGGGTGAGTGTCAGGACGCTGATGGCATGGTGCCGCCCTTATGCGAAGAAACTGGAAGAGATGGGGCTGCGGCCCAGGGCGAAGGTGTTGGAACCGCACATCGTCAAGTTCCTGATCCATAAGTTATGCATCGATGTGCCGCCATAAACAGCTTTATTGTGTAGCAAACTGAAGAATCCGACGCAAACTGCATCAAACCGAAAGTGCCCTTTGAAAATGTTGTAACTTCGCATTGTCGGAAGTGACCAGGCGGGAGGGCCCAAGAAAGGTTAATCCTTTCCGGCAGAAAGGTTAGACCTTTCTCCGAGAAACCCTAAACCTTTCTCCGCACAAGCCACCAACGACGCTGAGAGAAAAATTAAAAAATTAAAAAGTTAAAAAATTAAAAGGTTAAAGAATTATGGCACGTTCAAACATTCCCATGATGATCAATCTTCGTCAGAACACCAATGACGATTCTACGGCCTTCGGCAAGTGGTTCGCCGAGGCGGAGCGTAAGGAACCCATCAACCTGAAAGGCTTCTGCAAGCACATGACCGAACACGGCAAGCTGGCCAGTTGGCAGATGTGTGAGCTGGTGGTGAAACAGATGGTGGAGTGCATGAAGGAGCTGGTGCTCCAGGGCCAGCCGGTGAAAATCGACGGACTCGGCACATTCTATCCGTCCGTCGATGCCCAGAAGCTCGGCAAGAACGACGTCGAGACGGCCATCGCCACCGGTCCCGCCGCGATGATCAACGGCATCAACCTGAACTTCCAGCCAGAGAACACGAAGGGTGAGAAGCTCACCTCGAAGGCACTCAAGGAGGCCTGCATCTTCGAGTGGGGCTATGTGATCAAGTCGGTCAAGAAGATGATCGGAGGCAAGGAGAAGCGCTATCAGGA
>JAFPVW010000102.1 GCA_017395215.1 Prevotella sp.
CAAAGTGGAGTACTGGATCTGCGTGCGCCCCGCCTTCGGCCCCGAGAAGAAGGGCGACTCCCACTGGGTGTGCCTGAACTACCTGCCGCCGAAGAACTTCTTCAACTACTCCTACGACAGCAAGTCGTGGACCATGCCCACGGGCATCGGCACCGACAAGGAGAACATGCAGAACCTGGCCGAGATGCTCTACGCCATCATCCACCCCGAGCAGTGGTATAACAATGCCAACACCTACCACACCGACGGCAAGTTGTGGGGCTTCAGCGGCCTGCCCATCTTCGCCGACTTCAAGAAGGCCAACGTGATGTACCACAACCAGTACTTCTGGCAGAACGTGGCCGACGCCTGGACGAAACATGGGGTGGCCGACAAAGCCATGAATGTTCAGTTGGGCGACCTGGCCGACCGCATCGAGCAGGAGGGCATCCACCTGCTCTACGAGGGCTACCAGTGGTGGACCAAGACGTCGTGGAACTGCAAGCTCTGGCAGGCCAGTTACACCAACGGCACGAAGAACGACGAGAAGAACCTGCACCACGCCGAGTACAATGACATCACCAAGCGGATGCAGGACATCAAGTTCGACTGCACGAAGATGGGCTCCAGCACAGACAACTACATCCAGTTCTTCGACAACGACGGCAAGTACCGCTGGGTCGTCCGCCACGCCACGGGCAAAGAACTGAACGGCGGCTCGCAGCCCGCCCCCACATCCCAGTTGCAGGGTCCTGGCGTAAAGGACTTTTACCGCTATTATGAGGACTACAAAGCTGAGTGGTACACGAGAGACGTCAATGGCGGCACCGGCCCCGAGATTACGGCGAGTTCCAACAACGTGAACAATGCCCCCAACGACTTGACCGGCGTCTTCCAGATAGGCGACGTGCTGCAGTGCGTCGAGGACGGCACCAAGTGGTTCTGCATGTTGGGCAAGCCCGAGAACACTACCATTCCCTTCAAGAACAAGGAGGCCACCTTCGTCTCGTTCGACATCCCCGAGTCGGGCAGCGTGAAGGCCCAGGGCCTGCCCAGCGAGGCTGAGTTGCCCGAATACGCCTTCAGCTTCCTGGAGTTCCTCTTTCAGATAAGCGACTGCAAAACCGACAGATACCATCTTGACCTGTATGCCAACGGCAATCTGGGTTCCCCCTTAGAGCATATCAAGCGCTATGCCGGCATCGACATCCACGACCTCTACGTCTATGTCGACAGCGTGTGGAACTTCAAGGACAATAAAAAGAAAGATGTCGCCAGCAAGTCCGGCAACGTCATCACCAACATGGCCTACGACGACGGCTCTGCCGACCACCAGGCCGTGGCCCGCCTCATAACTGACTATACCCAGTGCGGCAGCGGGCGTACCTACTGCTATGGCACCACCGCCGACGGCAAGTCTTACAAATTCGAGGACTGGCACTTCTATATCTTCAAGCACTACGAGTACTTCGACGCCTCGCGCCAGACACCCTTCCCCACGGGCTGGAACGAAGTGGGTGGCACGGCCTGGCAGTGGCTCTGGCCCGTCAGCAACACGCAGATAACCCTTCAGGACCTCACCAACCAGGCCCTTGTCACGCGCTACGCTGCCGCCGACAAGTGGGCGTGCCTGCCCGTCCAGACCGAAAAGAATACTAACACCGAGCGGCGCACACCGCGCACACAGGCCGAGACGAGCGTCAAGCCCGCCGACTTCTTCTACAAGGACGGCCGTTTTGCCACCGCCAAGCGCAGCCTATGGAACGAGCCCGTGCTCTTCATGCGCATGGCCAAGATTGTGGACCCGGGTCATCGCCAACTCAACCTCGAATCGACCGACGGCCGCCATTTCCGCGTCATACACATGCAGACCGAAAAGGCGTTGTACAGCCAGAACATCTCATCGACCTGGGCTTTACCCGCTTCTGCCGACCGCGTGAAAGGCTTCTATATAGACAACGTGCCGACCCCGCTGCCCGAGTTCGAGTTTTAAGAGAACACAATATAGTAATATATAAATAATGTTTATCAACATGAACAGGAAGATTATGAACCTTTGGCTGATGGCCGCGCTGGTGTGCGGCCTCAGCATGAGCGTCACCTCCTGCAAGGACGATGACGACAACCCCGGCGGCGAGCCCGAAACGGAAGAGCAGGCCGCCACAGTATCAAAGTTCTGGAGCGTCGTGGGACAACTCGTTTCCAGCGACGACTACACCGTCGATTACGAGGACAAGACCTTCGAGCCTGTCTATGGCATCGCCGACGCCGCGAACGAGACGACGCGCATCGTCGAGACCAACGACATGCGCACGGCGGCCAGCTGCTTCGCCGACCTGGTTGGCGCCGCCATCGACGAGAACACGCCCTCGTACACCTACAGCGACCCCGAGGTGGGCACGCTGACCTACACGCGCGGCGGCACGGCCGAGGACTGGGCCACGGTGGATGTGAGCATCAAGCAGTTGCCGCGCCTGCGGAAGATTATCTACCGCGTAGGCGGCGAGGGCACCAATGCCTCGTTCCGGGAAAAGGCCTGGTACCGCTTCGGCGACGTGGTGAGCCGCCAGAACCAGGACGGGCAGACGGAGTACTGGATCTGCGTGCGCCCCGCCTTCGGCCCCGAGAAGAAGAGCGACTCGCACTGGGTGTGCCTCAACACGGTGCCCCAGAAGAACCTGTTCCACGTCAACGGCAGCAATGGCACGCAGTACTACGTGCCCACGGGCGTGGGCACCAACACCAAGCGCATGCAGGACCTGGCCGAGATGTTCTACGCCATGGTCTATCCCGAGAAGTGGTATGAGACAGCCACGAACAACCACACCGACGGTCTCATCTCTTTCAGCGGCGTGCCCATCTTCACCGACTTCACCAAGGCCAACCTGATGTACCACAACCAGCACTTCTGGAAGCGCGTGGCCGCGGCGTGGGAGAAGCGCGATATTGCCGACAAGGCCCTGAACACCAACTTCGGAACTTTCGTTGACCGCATCGAGCATGAGGGCATCACGCTGCTCTACGAGGGCTACTCGTGGTGGAGCAAGACGTCGTGGAACTGCAAACTCTACCAGGCCAGCTACACCAACGGCACGGCCTACGACGAGAAGAACCTTCACCACGCCGTGTACACCAAGCCCGAGAAGAACATGAAGAGCATCAAGTTCGACTGCCGCACGATGGGCGACGAGATGTCGAACTACCAGGACTTCTTCGGCGACACGAAGTTGCGCTGGGTCATCCGCCACGCCACGGGCAAGGAACTGAACGGCGGCTCGCAGCCCGCCCCCACGTCGCGTCTGCAGGGTGGATGCAAGGATGAGTACCGCTACTACGATGAGTATCCTGACCAGGCTGAGAAGAGCGGCCCCAAGGGCAACGACGACATCGGCCCGGAGGTGGCCGACCCGTTCTCCAACGAGCCGCAGGACATCCCCGCCAAGGTGGGCGCCCTGGTGGGCCTCGACGGCAAGTTCTACGAGAACAAGGCCAAGTGCGAGGCTGCCGGCACGCAGCCCGTCGCCATGGTGGTCTATCTCTCTACCGACGGCCACCGCGTGGAGAAGGGCAAGCCCTGGACGGGCCTGGCCCTGGCGCTGAGCGATGTCACCGAGGGCAACACGAGGAGATTCAAATGGCTGGATGTCGAAGATTATAAAGTGTTAGGTGACAAGTGCTCCAGCGTTGGCGGCTACGACCGCCCCACCGAACTCCTGTTCAGCGGCTTGCTCGACGGCTGGGCCATGACGCAGCATCTGGCCAATCACCAATGCTTTGCCAGCCACCGCCACACCTGCGCCGAGAAGGCGTGGAGCACCGAGAACCGCCCCGCAGGCTTCAGCGAGTGGTTCCTGCCCTCCTCCGGGCAGTGGGCGCTCGCCCTGAAGAGCATGGGCTACACCTTCACCTACAACGACGTGAAGAAGACGTGGCGGTTTAGTGGCGGCAGCGACAAACTCTGGAGGGATGCCGGCGTTCCCGATGCCAAACTGCGCTCGGGTGATGTTGGCGGCTCACGCTACGCCTCCACGACCGAGTTCACCAATGCCCGAATGACTATGGTTCTCCTGAATCCATATGAATTCGATAGCAGTCAAAAACATTCTGCTTCCCTCTATGTGCGCCGCATGATAGCCTTCGGCGATGGTGGCACCATCGACCCCGAAGCCATGCCGCAGCCCATCCAGCCGCGTCCGGGTGCTGCCATTTCGAGTTACGGCAGATGTTATGCCACGCTGGCCGACCTGCAGAAGTTTGAGGATGACGAGCATCTAGTGGGTATGGTGGTCTATTACAGCCCGACAAAGCGCGTGGAGAAGGGAAAAACCTACAACGGCCTGGCCATCATGCTGAAGGACCTCTCGGTGGACGACGAAACCAAGCTGGCCTGGTGCAGCGACGACAAGAAACTGACAGTCGCCTGCGGCACGCCAGTCAGCGGTGCCGCCGACTATGCCAACGCCCTCAACGGCAATGCCCTCAGAGGAACGCTCCTAAAAGATAACGATGGCCACACCCATCCCGCTTTCAGCGAGACAGGGGATAATCTGACTTCTTGGGGGGATTACTTCGGCGATACGTTCATCCCCTCCGCCGGGCAGTGGATCCTGGCCAAGCAGGGCATGGGCTACACATGGAGCACCGACGGCATGGGCCACTTCAACACGGCGGGCAAGTGGCTGTGGCCCGAGGCCGGGCTGGCTCAGTATGCCACCGCCGACGTGGCCGAGTACTGGACCTGCACCGAGCAGAAGGACGGCAACACCTACAAGGTGCTGGCCGTGAGCCCCAACGGCGTGAGTTTCAAGTTGCACGACAAGACCGACAAACTGCTCGTGCGCCCCTTCTTCGCCTTCGGGCACTGGGGCACCGAGGAGTGACCGTGCGGCTCGCTACGGACGGATAAATCTCGAAATAACGAAAAATCGAAATAACGAAATAACAAATATATAATAATGAGAACAATGAAAAAACTGATGAACCTTTGGCTCCTGGCCGCGCTGGTGTGCGGCCTCGGCCTGAGCGTCA
>JAFPVW010000103.1 GCA_017395215.1 Prevotella sp.
GCCGATAACGTGGGCGACAACGTGGGCGACGTGGCCGGTATGGGTGCCGACCTCTACGAGAGCTATTGCGGCTCGGTGCTGTCGACCGCTGCCCTCGGTGCTGCCGCCTTTGCTGTGGCAGGTCTCGAGATTCAGCTTAAGGCTGTCATCGCCCCGATGCTGATTGCTGCCGTGGGTGTGTTCCTCTCGCTGCTTGGAATCTTCCTCGTTCGCACGAAGGAAGGTGCCACGATGAAGGACCTGCTGCGCTCGCTCTCGCTTGGAACGAACGTCAGCGCCGTGCTCATTGCCATTGCCACCTTTGGCATTCTCTATTTCTTAGGCATCGAGAACTGGCTCGGACTCTCGTTCTCCGTCATCTCCGGACTGGCAGCCGGTGTCATCATCGGTCAGGCTACAGAGTACTACACCTCGCACTCATACAAGCCCACCCAGAAGATTTCAGAGGCAGGACTGACCGGTGCTGCTACCGTTATTATTAAAGGTATAGGTACTGGTATGATTTCCACCTGCATTCCCGTGATTACGATCGGCGTGGCCATCATGCTCAGCTATCTGTGTGCCAACGGCTTCGACCTCTCGATGACGTCGGAGAGCCTGTCGCACGGTCTCTATGGCATCGGTATTGCTGCCGTGGGAATGCTCTCTACGTTAGGCATCACGCTGGCTACCGACGCTTACGGCCCCATTGCCGACAATGCCGGTGGTAATGCCGAGATGTGCGGTCTGGGCGAGGAGGTGCGTCATCGTACCGATGCCCTCGACGCCTTAGGCAATACGACGGCAGCTACGGGTAAGGGCTTCGCCATTGGTTCGGCTGCCCTCACGGCCCTGGCCCTGCTTGCCTCTTACATCGAGGAAATCAAGATTGCTATGGAGCGTGCCGGCGAGACCCTGACAAACGTTGCCGGAATGACTATCTCAGCTTCACAGGCTACCATTCCCGACTTCATGAACTACTTCCAGGTGAACCTGATGAACCCGAAGGTGCTTGTGGGTGCCTTCATCGGCGCTATGGCAGCCTTCCTCTTCTGCGGTATGACGATGGAGGCCGTGGGCCGTGCTGCCGAGAAGATGGTGCAGGAGGTTCGCCGTCAGTTCCGCGAGATTGCCGGTATTCTTGAGGGCACTGGCACGCCCGACTATGGCCGTTGCGTGGAAATCTCCACCCGTGCTGCCCAGCACGAGATGATTATTCCCTCGGTGCTCGCCATCATCATCCCCATCATCGTGGGTATCGTCCTCGGTGTGGCCGGTGTGCTTGGCCTGCTTGTCGGCGGCTTGGCAGGCGGCTTCACGCTGGCTGTCTTCATGGCTAATGCCGGCGGTGCCTGGGACAACGCCAAGAAGAACATTGAGGAAGGCAAGTTCGGCGGCAAGGGCTCGTTTGCCCACAAGGCTTGTATCGTCGGCGATACCGTCGGCGACCCGTTCAAGGACACCAGCGGTCCGTCGCTGAACATCCTCATCAAGCTGATGTCGATGGTGAGCATCGTCATGGCCGGTCTGACCGTTGCCTTCTCGTGATAACGTATAAACGAAATAACGCAAAGATAAATGCCAATAAAGATTCTGAGTGTCGACGACGAGCTCGATCTCGAGCTTCTTCTGACACAGTATTTCAGGCGCAAGATCCGTAAGGGCGAATACGAGTTTGTATTCGCCCACAACGGTCTTGAGGCGCTGACGATGATGGTGAAGCATCCCGACATAGAGATTATCCTGTCGGACATCAACATGCCCGAGATGGACGGTCTGACGCTGCTGGCCAAGATCAACGAGATGCGCAATCCCGCGCTGAAGGTCATCATGGTCTCAGCCTACGGCGACATGGGCAATATCCGGCAGGCCATGAACAACGGTGCTTTCGACTTTGCCACAAAGCCCATCGACCTCGACGACCTGAGTGTGACCATCGAGAAGGCCATCGAACAAATCAACTACGTCCACCAGTCGCAGCAGGAGCACACGCAGCTGGAGTCGCTGAAGAGCGACCTGGCCATAGCCAGCGAGATTCAGCAGGCCATACTGCCGCGCGTGTTTCCGCCCTTCCCCGACATTGCCGACAAGCTCGACATAGCTGCCCTGATGACACCAGCCAAGGACGTGGGCGGCGACTTCTACGACTTCTTCCATATCGACGAGAACCGTATTGGTTTCGTCATAGCCGATGTCAGTGGAAAGGGCATACCGGCAGCCATCTTCATGGCTGTCAGCCGCACGCTGATCCGTGCCACGGGCCTTCGTGGAGGCAGTCCGGCAGAGTGTCTGACATATTCTAACAAGTTACTGGCGGCCGAGTCGGTAGACTGCATGTTCGTGACGGTGTTCTATGGCATTATGGATATTACGACCGGCGAAACCGTCTACTGCAATGCCGGGCATAACCCGCCCTACGTGGTGAAACCAAATGGCGGTGTAGAGGCTTTGCCTATGTCGCAGGACCCAATGGTTGGTGCCATTGATGGCCTGGACTATCATCTTGCCAAGTTGCAGCTGAACCGTGGCGAGATGCTGGTGCTGTTCACCGACGGTGTGACCGAGGCCATGAACATACAGTATGAGGCTTTTGATGAGCACCGGCTGGAAAGCACGCTCAAGGGATTGAAGCAGGGCGGATGTCAGCAGGCCATCGAGGCCATTGTGGCCGATGTGGCCGCGTTTACCGATGGTGCCGAACAAAGTGACGACATTACCATTCTGGCTCTGAAGAGACCGTGAAGAAGAAAGACATAGCGACAGGAGCAGTTGGTCTCGCCTTGTTGGGAACGACGGCGGCAGGCCTGGCGGGCTGGTACACTGAGCACCGGCGCGTCGCCGACTTGGAGTCTCAGGTTGCCGAATTGAGGCTACAGGAGAAACGGTCGTCTGTCGTCCGCAGCGTCAGCAAGCAGATGGAGGAGATTGCCTACCAGCAGAAGGAAATTTCCGACGAGCAGCGCGAGGAAGCCATCCAGCAGAAACGTACCGCTGAAGAGATGCGCCACCGCTCGGAGGTAGAGCGCCAGAACGCGCTGATAGCGCAGGAGAAGGCCGTCGTCTCCGAGCAGCAGGCACAGGAAGCACGCCTGGTGGCTGAGTCGGAGCGCCAGATGGCCGACCATCAGCGTGTGCAGGCGGAGTTCTCGAAGCGGGTGGCCGATACGCTGAGCTATGTCACTCTCGGCCGTTCATTGGGTTCGCTGTCGCTGGTGCAGTCGCGTCTGGGGAATACCGAACTGGCCGCCCTTCTGGCCTACGCCTCCTATCTCTATGTCGACCGCTACAAGGCCGACGTCTACTATCCCGCCGTCTTCCAGTCGCTGATGACGGCCAGCCAGAGCAAACGGACGTGGTTCACGCACCGGGGCTCGCTGATGGGTGTTGCCTACGCCTCTGACAACAATAATTCGCTGGTGACGGTCAGTTCCTACGGCGAAATTGTGAAACATTTAAAGCAAGGCGACCACCTTCGGAGCGATATACTGCTCAGCAACAAGGACTACGACTTTCGCGACGTCTATATTGATGAGGATTCCACCATCTATGCCGTCAGCCGCAGCGGTCATCTGGCAATTATCAGGAGCAATGCAGCACAGGTCATTCCCGTTGAAGCCCTTGAGCATCCAATGTGGGTTACGAAACTCGATGACAGCAGCGTGCTGCTGACAGGCGACCGCGGGCTGGCTGTCTACGACAAGCAGCGCAGAATGATTGTGGCAACACGCGAGCTCGACTTCCACCTGACAGCCGCGAGCCGCTATAACAACATGCCCATACTCTTTGACGACAAGGGGCGGCAGCATATCGTGAAGGACATCAATGAACTACAGACTTCAGCTGCGCCCGTCAGCGGGCGCGTGACGGCCTTCGCCAGTTCAAAGACCTCAAAGAGGCAGGTCTTCGGCATGAGCGACGGCACCATTTACCTCTACGACGAGAAGGACCAGAAACTGACAAAGCTTGAAGGTCACCTTTCGCGCATCTCAAAACTGAAACTCAACAACCTGCGTCTTGTGTCGTCGAGTTACGACGGCACAGTGAAGTTCTGGAACACGGCAAGTGCCAAGGTTGAGCCGATGACGATGCTCACGGCAGACTCCTGGATTATGAACTTCGACTTCGACAACTCCAAGAACTACGCTTGGATTGGCGACCGGAACGGCAACTTGATGGAAGCTCTCCTCTCGGTGCCCATGCTGGTTGATCTGGTGAGGAAGAATCTGAAGCGCAACTTCACACAGGACGAATGGGACTACTACATCGGCAAAAACGTGCCTTACGAGAAGTTCGTCACAGACAGCAGAAAGGAGGTGAGACCATGAAGCGCCTGCTTTTATTGTTACTGCTCCATCTCTCATTAATGGCATGTCTTGCTCAAGGCATTCCTTTTATCAAAAACTTCACGACCGACGACTACCACGCCCACAACCGTAACTTCGACGTCGAGATAGGCAACGACGGTACGGTATTCATAGCCAACTTCGAGGGGCTGATGTACTACGACAATGCCGAGTGGCGAATTCTCCACACCCCTGGCATCACCCGCGTCACCGTTGTCGCCCGCGACCATTACGGCACCATTTGGGTGGGCGGTTATAACTACTTCGGCCGAATCAGACGGAAGTCAAACGGTGAACTGACACTGCAACAGTATGGCTCCAGCAACCTGTTTCGTGGTGAGGTGCTCGAAATATGGGAAAAGAATAACGAGTTGAACTTCTTGGTGAACGACGGCAGCCTGTTCAAAGTCGACCACGACAAAGTGAAGCGGGTGAAATCCATCAGCTCATCGCCGTTGCGGGCAGGACTCTCGGACATTATCAAGACAGAAGCCGTCGACAAGAATCATCAGGTGGTGGTGCTGTCGGATGTGACACAGGTAGAAGAGCTGGACGACGGACTGAAAGTCATCGTCAATAAGGACAGAGGAATTGCCATTGCCGACTCTTCAAACCGAGAACTCTATGCGCTGACCGAAGACAACGGACTCTGCTCAGACCATGTCGTCTATGTCGCCTACAATGGGCACGGCATACTCTGGGGCGTCACCGACGAAGGCGTGTTTGCCGTAGCTATTCCATCAGCCTTCTCACATTTTACCTCACATGAGGGGCTGACAGGCGAAATACTGTCAATGGAGGAGTATCAGGGCGTGATGTATGTTGGTACGAACGATGGCCTCTACCGTCAGGCCGGTCGTCGTCTCCAGGCTGTGTCGGGCATTAATCATGCCTGCTGGAAACTGGCCAGCACACCTGGCGGTTTGCTGGCAGCCACCGCCAGCGGCATATTCCGTCTGAGGGGTGACGGAAGTCTGACGCAACTGACGAACACAAACACGACGGCCCTGTTGGCTGACGGCGGCCAGATATACAGTGGCGAGATGAACGGTCTCTATGTCATGAACGCTGACGGCAGCAACAGAACGCTGCTGTGCAAGCTTGAGAAGGTGACTAAGATTCTCAAGGACGACGAGGGGACCATCTGGCTGCAGAACCTGTATGGCGACGTGTGGAGCCAAAGGGCAAACGGCAAGGAATTCAAACCCCAAAGCATTGGTGTGTTCAACGAGAATGCTGCCACCATCGTCCCCCTTGGCGGCAAGGTGAGCGTGCTGAACGCCTTGGCTACGAAGCCATTCCCCTATCCAGAGTTCTCGTATGCTGACAACAGCGGCGTTACCTGGCTGACTGACGTGGAGGGTAAGGGGCTGTACCGATGGAAGGACAATCGACGGCTGACCGACCTCGATGCCATGCTCTTTCCGTTCAGTGAGTTTTCGGTGCGTGCCATGTACTGCCGTCAGCAGCAGGTGTGGCTCGGCATAGACAGAGGTATCGCGGTGATTGATACTGGGAAGACAGACCCGTCGCTGACAACCAAAGCGCAGCTGCTCTTCCGCTCGGTGATACTTGGTGGCGACAGCATCCTTTGGGGCGGTTATGGCGATATGCCGGAAAAACTGCCTGAGCTGGCTACCAGACAGAACGACCTGCGTTTCACCTTTGCCGTCGACTATGAGCCGCTGGTGGGGAATACACTGTACAGGTATCGTCTGAACGATGGCAACTGGAGTGCATGGGCTGACGACCATGATGCAGAATTCTTGAACCTTTCGCCCGGTTCGTACACAATAGCCGTGCAGGCTATGCTGGCCAATGGTGAATTGTCTGAGGTTGCCACGATGGACTTTCATATTGCCTTGCCGTTTTACGTGAGGTGGTATATGAATATCCTTTATATTGTGCTGGCGGGCTTGCTCGTTTACGGTCTGTTCCGCTACCGTTTGCACCGCCTGAGTCAGGAGAAACAGAAACTGGAGCGTATCGTCGAGGAGCGCACCGCCGACCTTCGCAATGCCCAGCACGAACTGATACGTCAGGAGAAAATGGCCACTGTAGGTAAGCTGACACAGGGACTGATCGACCGTATTCTGAACCCCCTGAACTATATCAACAACTTCTCGAAACTGTCGGAGGGACTCGTAAAGGATGTCGAGGCCAATATTGAGGACGAAAAGGACAAGATGGATGAGGAGAATTATGAGGACACGATAGATGTGCTCAACATGCTGCGTGGGAACCTGCAGAAGGTGAGTGAGCATGGACAGAACACCACCCGCACGCTGAAGGCCATGGAGGAGATGCTCAAAGACCGCAGCGGAGGCATCGTCCCCATTGACCTTACCACCGTCCTGCGTCAGGATGAGGAGATGCTGCGTACTTATTATGCGGAAGACATTGCCAAGTACGGTATCAAGACTACATTCGATATTCCTCAGGGTGCCATCAGCATCAACGGCAATGCCGACCAGCTGAGCAAGACCTTTATGAGCCTGCTTGGGAATGCCGTCTATGCCGTTGTCAAGAAAGCCCAGAAGACCAGTTATCAGCCCGAGGTGACATTAAGCGCGCATACTGGTGGCGGCAAGGTATCGCTCCTCATCCGTGACAATGGCATTGGAATAGAATCAACAATCATCGGCAAGATATTCGACCCCTTCTTCACGACGAAAACCACAGCCGAGGCCGCTGGCGTCGGACTGTACCTGAGCCGTGAGATCGTGCAGAATCATGACGGCGACATCAGCGTGCAGTCAGAGAAGAATGTCTTCACAGAATTTACGATAACATTACCAACCCTTGATTAAGAAGGACATGCCTATGGAAAAACAAGTTGAAACCCTACAGCAGCAATTGAAACAGCAGGAGAAGCTGGCCTCGTTAGGCATGTTGAGTGCCGGTATTGCGCATGAAATTCAGAACCCCCTGAACTTTGTCATCAACTTCAGTAAGATGTCCGACAAACTGCTGAAGGACCTGACGGAGATTGTAGAAGACAATGAGGACAAACTGTCAGCCGACGACCGCGAGGAGGTAGAGGATATCGTGGCCGACCTGAAGGAGAATATGGCCAAGATTGTGGAGCACGGTGAGCGGGCCATCAGTATCATTCAGGGCATCCTGCTGGTGTCGAGGGGGAAAGAGAATGAGTTCCTGCCTACCGATGTATGCAAACTGGTGAAGGAGTATGTCTGGCTGTCGTACCACGCCATGCGTGCCAATTGCAAGAACTTCAACATCAGCATCCACGAAGACTACGCTGAGGGACTGCCGCTGATGATGGTCATACCCCAGGACCTGAGCCGTGCAATCCTTAATGTGACGAATAATGCCTGCTATGCCGTGTGGAAGAAGGCCCAGTCGGCCGATGCAGACTATACACCCGAGCTTACTGTCTGCGTGAAGACGGCAGACGGCAACGTCGTCATCTGTATCGCTGACAATGGCGAAGGCATGACGGAGGAAGTCAAAGAGCGCCTATTCGATAATTTCTTCACTACCAAACCCATCGGCCAGGGTACAGGTCTTGGTATGGCCATCACCCGTGACATCATTGAGAATAAGCATCAAGGCCGCCTCTCTTTTGAATCAGAAGAAGGCAAAGGAACAACGTTCACGTTCACCATACCCGTCAAATGAAAAGAAGTCTATACCTTATTATATATTTAATAACCGTTATACTGGTACCGGCAAGTGTTCAGGCCCAGGAAAACAGTTCTCTCCGGCAGGTTTTTACTCAGGCCGAGAGTGACTACCGGATAGGCAGGCTGGACCAGGCGATAGAGCAACTGCAGGCCCATTTCGAAGACTTTCAGGGAAACCTGAAGCAGAATGCCTGCCGCCTGATGGCTATCTGCTATCTGGCTCAGGACAGCATTGAGCTGTCAGAGAACTATGCCTCGCTCCTTCTCAAGGAGAATCCCTACTACACCTCCGTGCAGGACCCGGTGCGCTTTGAGGAAATGATCAACCGGCTGAAGACAGGCAGCATAATCACGCTGACCACTGCGTCGAGTCATGAGGAGAGCATCAAGGAAGCTCCCGTACCCGTGACGATCATTACCCGTCAGATGATTGACAATGTGGGCAGTGGCAAGAGCCTGGCCCAGATTCTTTCAATCTTCGTTCCCGGCATGAGCGAAGTGAGTTCATACGCCATGGACAATGTCTCGATGCACGGTGTCTACACCTCTGGTCAGGAAAAGATACTGGTCATGGAAAACGGTCATCGGCTCAACACGCGCTCTACGAACAATGGGCGGATGGACTATGCCATCAGTACAGAGAAGATTGACCATATAGAGGTGCTCCGGGGTCCGGCGTCTTCACTCTATGGTAATGTTGCCTTGACGGCAGTGGTCAATATCATCACCCGCACCGGATTGGAGGTCAATGGCGTTGTGGGGAAATACGGCTATGGCAGCTATGGTACACACAAGGCTGACCTGCTGGCGGGTACGAGTTTCATGGGAGCTGACGTGCTGGCCTGGATGTCAGTCTACGGATCTGAAGGCAAGGAGATCTTCATACCCGAAGGTACGTCCTATACCAACACGTCCCACGACGGCAATGCCTATATTGGCCGCTATCAGGACAAGCCATCCTACGACTGGGGCGCCACTCTCAGTCTGAAGGATTTCCGGCTGATGTTCAATCGCAAGTACAGCAAGCAGGTACCGCCCTACTCGTGGTACGGACAGGTCTATGACTACAACCAATACTGTCAGCAAGAAGGGGGCAAACCCGGTTATTCCGTTGATGAAACCCATCTGGATCTGAGCTTTGCGAAGAAGCTTGGAGAGTTTAACATCAACCTGTCTGCCTACGGCGACTGGTATTCGCTGACCGACTATGCCGTAGTAACCGACAAGCGAGTTACCTATGTGATCGGTGAAGACGGCAAGCCACTCATCGATGACGATGGCAATCAGGTGGAGAAACTGTATTATGGTCTGTCTCAGGTCTCCCACTGGGATGAGAACACATTAGGAGGTATGGCCAAGGCCGACGTAACCTATTCTCTGGCAGGCATGAAGGGAAACCTGCTGGCAGGAGGTCAGTATGAGTTTTTCAAGCTGTCGGACACCTACATGCTGTCAAGCGAGAATTACAAGGATGTGACGCTGATGCTTGCCGACACGAAAAGCCTGATTCAGACAGGCTATGAGCGGAGCGTATCCTTTTTCGCGCAGGACAAGCACTACATCACACCGAAATTGATTCTGAATGCCGGACTGCGTTACGACAGCAAGTACCGCAAGAACAAGAAGCACGTCGATGCCTTCTCACCCCGTTTCGCTTTTATCTATATGCCTTGGCAGACGTTCAGTACCAAGTTGTCGTATTCACGCGCTTTTGTTGATGCACCCTACTTCTACCGACAGAATACGGCAGCAGCCTACAAGGGCAGTGAAGACCTGATGCCCGAATTTATGAATGCTGTGCAGCTTGACTTCCTCGGTACCATTCCCAAGTACAATCTGGTCTACGACATCAATTTGTATTATAATCTCCTGACCGACATTATTAACAATACGCAGAGTTCCGATGCCTCTTCAGCCAAATACCGCAACTCCGGTAAACTGAAGATGGCTGGCATTGAGGCTGAGCTCAACTACATCAATGAATCATGGATGGCCCGGCTCACGAGTTCTTATCAGTATGTGTTGTCGGCAGAAGACTATTACTACTCATACCATTACATCTTTGGTATCCCGAAATTCGCCGTTAATGCCAACGTCGGACATCGGCTCCTTAACTTGCCCGGCCATAGAATCTGGGCTTCCGCTAATATCAAGTATTCGTCGAAGACGCTTAACCGCGCAGCTACGGCCATGCCGCCAAGGAAAAGTGATGACTATTACACGCTCTACCTGGATGCCCTGGCACTAATAGATGCCAAGCTGACCTATAGCTATGGCAACAATATCCAGATGTCGGTCGAGTGTAATAATATTCTGAATACGCACTACAGTTTGGGTGGAACATCCTATTTCCCCTATCAGCGGTTAGGGCGGACAGCAATGGCTACCATTTCATTTAAGTTGTAGAAATGCAATACCATCGTTTGTCAAGTGTAGAAAAAGCGTTTTGGGCTGACGAACTTGTCAGTGGCACACATAACTATTTGTATGTGTCCTTTCTGATAGACGGATGCCATCGCATAGACCTGCTCCAGCAGTCTCTGCGGCTTCTGGTTGACGAGAATCCACAGTATCATTCAAATGTCATACTCAGGGATGGCATCCCCTGCTGGACAACAGAAGAGCTGTCGGACTGCCCCTGGGACGAAGCAGAGTATGATGGCGACGACATCGTGACTCTTGAGCAGGAGTTCTCTTCGCAGGTTTTCGACCTTACCAAGGACTATCCCTGCCGGTTCCGCTTCCTGCACTGGCGGGGAAAGACGCTTTTCATGGCGTTGTTCCATCATATCGTCTCTGAGGTGAAGTCGGTGCAGCTGTTCACCAGTCGGCTGTCTGATATCTATAATACTCTGCTCTCCGGCCGCCAGCCCGCATCAAAGCCCGGCCGGATATTCGATTTCGCCGACAGTCTGCCACCATCCCGTCCTGAAGACATTGCATATTGGAACGACTATGTGACTCAGCATCGGTATGAGCCGTTGCTGCCCTACTTTCCAGAGTCGCTTTCCGCCGGGTACATCACTCAGCACCGTTTTTCGCTTGAGCCATTACAATATCTTATAGCCAATGCCTGTCAGCGCAGGGCGCTGGGGCGTTTCCGTCTGCTTTCAGCAGCTTGGGCAGTAACCATACATAAGGTCTTTGCCGCTGAACATCTCTGTATGAACTACCCTGTAAGCTGGCGCCCCGAAGAACACCGTGATACCATAGGCGTCTTCGTCGGCAGTCTTCTGCAGTTTGTCGATGTCTCGCCAGAAGCCACTTTCATGGAACTGGTAGAGGATGTCGTCAGGAACCGGCGGGCAGCGCAGCCCCACGAGCAGGTCTCAATCCTTGAGACCGAAATGGCAAAGGTGGTACGCGACAGCCACGCTGCAATCGCTTTCAATTACCCGCTGAACAGGCAGGAACAGCGGCTGGAGCTGTCGGGCGACGTCATTCCGCTCTTTCACGCCTGGCCGACGGCCATGCCTACTTCCCTGCAGATTGATATTGAAGGCAGTCTTACGTCTGGCATCGTCTATTGCGGCAGTGAGTATCCCGTATTCTTTGCAGAGACCCTGGCAGAGTGTTTCCTGAAAGTGCTTGGGCAGGTTATGGATGATATGGAGGTGCGTATCAGAGATATCGTCATTGCTGATCAGACTGATTCCTTCAACCATGAGATTCAGGATGACGGCTCCTGCTCTGGCCCGTTGGCAGAGTCTTTCTCGGCTGTTGCACGCCGCTTCGGCGACCGTCCCGCCGTACTTTTCGGAGACAGCATGCTCACATACGCGCAGCTTGACCGCTATTCTGATGTTGTAGCCTCACTCATCGTCCAGCATGGACAGGGTCTTAGCACGTCTGGTTTTATTGGGGTCTATGCCTCACGCAGTCTCTATACCGTGGCCTTCTTCCTTGGCGTGTGGAAGGCGGGCTATGCCTATGTGCCTGTTGACCCGAAGAATGCTAAAGAACGGCTCAGGCAGATATTTTCCGACTGCTCGCCATCGCTGCTGCTGACCGACCTTGAGTCGGTGCCTGAAGGGTACGACGTTCTGCACATCAGTCCCGATATGTTTGAACAGCCCTGTCCGCCACTGCCCCTATGCCGTCCCAACAAATATGCCTACATGATTTACACCTCAGGCACGACTGGGCAGCCCAAGGGAACGCCAATCACGCAGTGCGCCCTGCAGAATCTGATTGAAGCCCGGCAGGAGTATCTGCCTGTTTCGGAGAACGCGCTGGAACTGAGTTTCGCCAGCATCTCCTTCGATGCGTCAGTCTGGGACGTGTTTCCCCCGCTGTTCACGGGCACTCCTGTCTACTATGTCTCTGATGATGAGCAGCGCGACCCCCACCTCATCCTCGATGTGCTTGAGCGTCGCCAAGTCACGTGTGCCTGCATTCCCCCCACCATTCTCACTCTCCTTCCATATCGGCAGCTACCTCGTCTGAAGTTCCTTGTCGTTGCCGGAGAGTCCTGTCCCGTAGAGACCATCCGTAAGTGGCAGGCCACCTGTCAGGTCGTCAATGCCTACGGGCCTACCGAGAATACCGTATGCACCACGATGCATGTACATGGCGACAATCCCATTGCCGCCAACATCGGTCAGCCGCTCCGTAATGTCAGCTGCTATGTTCTCGATGCCGATAGCCGTTTGTTGCCACCGGGCGTGAAGGGCAGACTGTTCATTGGCGGACAGCAGCTTACCGAGGGCTATTACAACCGTCCTGAGCTGAACGGGAAATCATTTATCACGAATCCCTTCGCCACGTCGCGTGAGCGTGTTCTTGGTCTGAACGCTCGGCTCTACGACAGCGGCGATATGGTTTGCAGGCTACCTGACGGCGACCTGCTGTTCTTGGGCCGAAGTGACCAGCAAGTGAAAATCAATGGCCACCGGGTGGAACTGGGCGAGATCCAGAGCCGTATTGAACAGTACCCGGGCGTCAAGGCGGCTGCTGTACAAATTACGAAGCGGCAGGGGCGGAACATGATTGCTGCTTACGTCCAGCCCGCATCGGCAGGGTTTGATATGGCTGCATTCCGGCAAGCCGTCGGCCGGCAGTTGCCTCATTATATGGTGCCGGCAACTTTTACCTTGGTCGAGCAGATGCCACTTACCATCAACCGCAAAATCGACTACAAGGCGCTCGAAAAGCTGCCCGTCTCACTGCCTGACAAGTCGCATTCGCTCCTTCCTGACACACCAATCTATAGCGCTATTCAGCAGGTGTGGCAGCAGGTGCTTAGTACAGACAGCACGTTTTCGCTCGACGACAATTTCCTTGACCTCGGAGGCGATTCCATTGCGCTCATTATGATGGTTCAGGCCGTTGAGGGGCGCCTGGGTGTCAGCATTCCCATGTCGGACGTCTACCAGTCACCTACCATCCGTCATTTGGCCCAACTTGCAGAGCAGCCGTCCAGCCCCCGCATGCCTCACTCAGACCCTCCGTCGTCAGTCTCTGTCATCCCGCCCCATTTGCTGAGTCTGCTCATGCAGTGTATGATTTCCCCACAGTTATCGCGGGCTTATCATCTGGTGCAACTGATACGAACAGACGGTAACATGTCCCCAGACATGCTGCTTGATGCTTGGAACAAGATGCGACAGCGGCAGGAAAGCCTGCGGCTCACTTTCACCATTGACCGTGAGGGAAATCCGCAGATGGCAATTCTTCCATACCAGCCTGAGACATCGCTGCTGCAGGTGAACTTCCGTGACGAGAATCACCTGAATCAGCTGGTCAGCCAGCGGCTCAGCGATGCCTATGCCTTCGACGGCAGTCCGCTCTGTCATGCCGTGCTCTATGTATCCGGTCGTTTCCCTACAGTCGTGGCCGTCTATATACACCATCTTCTCACCGACGGCTGGTCCATGCGGCTGCTTCAGCAGCAGTTTAATGACATTTGTCGTCAGCTTCAGGATGGTGGCTCTTCTTGCGAACAGGTCGCTGCCTTGCCTTATAGTTATAGCGATTACATACGTAGCCTGTCGGCAAAAACGGTCTCACAGGCTGACAGCGACTATTGGGAGCACTGCCTTTCCGGCATTGAGGATCTGCATCTGCCCTATAGATCTGTGCCGAAACCTGACAACTACTCGGCTGAACTGCTCACCGTGGAACTCTCTCAGCAGGCGTCTGATGGTATCGTCAGCTACTGTCGTCAGCACCATGTGACGCCCTTTGCGTTTCTCGTATCAGCATACATGCTTGTGCTTGCCAGATTCTGCCGTCAGGAGGAGTTTGTCGTAGGCTATCCCTCGGCAGGGCGCAGCGACAACCGTTTTTCCCAGGTCATGGGCTATTTCGTTCATCCGCTTCCACTGCGCTTCACAGCCGGCAACTGGGAGCTGTCCTTCGACGAATACTGCCGACAGACGCTTTGCCATGTCAGGGACTCCGAAGCCCGCCTCATGGCTTTCAGCCAACTGGTCGAGATGGCCAACAGGCTCGGCACTACTGAGGCCATCTCTCCGCTCGTGCAGGCTATGTTCGCGTTTGAAGACTACTCACAGGAGTCCCAGTTCGCCTTGGAGGCCCCGGCTCAGTTCCCGCTGTCGCTGACAGTCAGCAGAAATGCCGGCGCACCATGGACCTGCACATGGAAATATGCTGTATCGCGATTACAGTCCGATGCCGTCCGCCGGCTTTCTAAGTGCTATAGTAATCTCATTGATAATGTCTTGGAAGGTGAGTCCCCGATGGTCTCGGCTTTGTCAATGCTCTCTGCTGCCGGGCGCGAGTCCGTCATCCGTTGCAATACGGTCAGTCCGCTCACTACTCCTGAACAGAACGTCGTGACCATGTTCCGCCGGATGGTGGCCAGGTCACCTCATTCATGGATGGCAAAAGACCGGTTTACCACTTGGACATATCAGCAGTTCGACCTCTATTCTGACAAGGTGGCAGCTGCATTGTCCCGTCAGGCAGGCAACAGTCCAGTGGGTATGCTGATGGACCGTTCGTGCCGGGCTATAGCAACTATTTTGGGCATCATGAAGTCTGGTCATATCTATGTGCCGCTGTCAGCATCTTATCCTGTTGAGCGTCTTCGCGCCATTATCAGTGACTGTCAGATGTGCCACCTGGTCTATGACCGCTCGCTGCAGCATTTGGCTGAAAGTCTTGCGCTTCCTGACAGCATACAGCTGACGTGCTTCGACGACTGCCTGTCTGCCCCAGTGTCCGAAGGGTTGTCGTTCCCGGCTGTTTCGGGCAGCGACATCGCCTATATGATTTATACGTCGGGCACCACCGGCCTGCCTAAGGGTGTGGCGGTCACCCATGCTAATCTGGCGGCGCTGGTTTCCGTCGGTTCACGCAGCCGCTATAACCTCACCGAGGATGACATCGCGCTTCAGTACAATGCCTATGTGTTCGATGCCTCTGTCAACGATCTGTTCCCCGCATTGCTCAGTGGAGCCCGTCTGGTCGTGGCCAGCGATTCCGAGCGCCACGACCCGCAGCTGCTGATGGACTTGATTGAGCGCGAGCACGTCACCTATACCAGCATTCCACCGGCGTTGTTGCCGCTGTGTCCTGAGCGGCTTCCTGCTTCCCTCCGAACGCTTGTCGTCGGCGGCGAGTCACCCTCACAGGCTGCAGTCAGCCGTTATTGCCGCCAGCTCACGATGCTCAACGAGTATGGGCCGTCCGAGAATACCGTGACGACTACTCTCCATACGTTCGGCGAGGGCGGTGTCGCCGATGCCCGCTGCATAGGCCGCCAGCTGCCGGGCGTCACCTGCTATGTGCTCGACGACCATCTCAACCTGCTGCCCCCCGGCTGTCCAGGTCAGCTGTTTGTCGGCGGCTTGCAACTGTCGGCTGGCTATCATGGACGGCCACAGCTCAATAAAGAGTGTTTCGTGCCTAATCCTTACGTCAGTGCCGTTGACCGTCAGCTGGGCGTCAACACGCGAATCTACGCAACGGGCGATGTCGTCTGGCAGGATGAGCAGGGCTTCTTTTATTTCTTACAGCGCAAGGATTCTCAGGTGAAGATCCGCGGATTCAGGATTGAACTGCAGGAAATCGAGCAGGCTTTGCTGCGCCATCCGGCGGTCTCACAGTGTGTGGCCTGTCTGCGCTCCATCGACGGCTCGCCCCAGCTGGCCGCCTTCGTGGTCACCTCTAACCCGGGCTTGCAGGGCAGCGAGTTGCGCCGTTTCCTCTCGGCCACGCTGCCGTCGTATATGCTCCCTGCCTATTGGGGATTCGTCCCTTCGCTGCCTCTCACGCCTAATGGGAAAATAGATTACCGCCAGTTACCCGAACCGCAACGCGATACCGCCAATGAGCAAAAACGGCCGCAGCCAGTGAGCGAAACGGAGCGCACGCTTTGCGCCATCGTCGAAGGTGTACTGAAAGTCGGCCCCTCTGCGGTGAGTCCCGACGACGATTTGTTCGACGACCTTGGCATGACCTCTATCCAAGTGCTTCAGGTGGCTCAGGCACTGAAGCGCGAGGGACTGTTGCTCTCGCCTTCCGACATCTTCCAGCATCGCTCAGTTCGTGCGTTGGCGAACCTCGGCCAGTCGCATGAGGCGGGCTGGTTCCAGGGCTACGATGCCGACAAGCCAGTCGTCGTGCTGGTCTGTGGCTATACGCCTGCCCATCCTTTCTATTCCGATTTTCTCCTCTTTCTGCGTCGTCACTTCTCCGTTTGGGTATTCGACTCATTCGCGTTCTCTGACGAGAGGCAACCTTCTGCCATCAGCTATGTTGACCATCTGGTGGCCGAGACTGAACGCGCTGTGAGCGAGGTTCACGCCAAGGTCTATGCAGTCACTGGCCACTCCGTCGGTTCTGCTCTCGGTATGCTGCTGGCAGAACGCCTCCGACAGCGAGGCAATGCCGGCATACGCATGGTGGCGGTCGGCACGTCGCTTTCTTTCAGTTCTGATATGCTGCGCCTTATCTCTCACGACGACAGTCAGCTCAAGCTGATGCTCTCGTCCATGCCGCCGCTCCGCTTCCTTGGCCGCCTCTCTGTTGTCCTCGAACTGAAACCGTCGGCCTCTGTCGTTCTGAATGGTGAGCCAAGTCCCGAGGTTGAGAAGCTCTCCCGCATTCATGTCGCGCAGAACATTCAGCAGTGGAAGCAAAGCTATCCGTCAGCCAGGTTCCTCACGCTCGACGCCTCTCACTTCCAGCTCCTTCAACCGGCATTCCTTCCCCAACTGTCAGAACTCTTTCGCTCCGAATGATGATGTCTGCAGCCTCGTCTCTTATTTAGAATCAGCCAAAATAAGCCGTTTTTGCAAGGTTTTGCTAACTCGGCTTTGCAATTTGCGGATTTATTTGTACCTTTGCACACGTTTACACGACAATACTAAGATAAATGGAGGCCTTTTTTCGTACACATCGCTATTTGGTTGAGCATGTCAACGCGCCTGTCCGTCGCACCCTTATGGATGAGATCGACTGGAACGACCGCATGATTGGTATCAAGGGGACACGAGGCGTGGGGAAGACGACATTCCTGCTGCAGTATGCCAAGGAGAAATTTGATGTTGGCGACCGGCAGTGTCTCTACATCAACATGAACAACTTCTACTTCCAGGGGCGTGGCATTGCTGACTTTGCAGGCGACTTCTATCATCGTGGCGGCAGGGTGCTGCTCATCGACCAAGTTTTCAAGCAGAATGACTGGTCGCAGGAGCTCCGCAAGTGCTATGACCTCTATCCAGGACTGAAGATCGTGTTTACAGGCTCCAGCGTTATGCGTCTGAAAGACGAGAACCCCGAGCTGAATGGTATCGTCAAGAGCTACAATCTGAGAGGCTTCTCGTTCCGTGAGTTCCTGAACCTGCTGACCAACAATAGTTTCCGCCCCTATTCGTTGGAAGAAATCCTGAAAGGCCATGAGCGCATCATCAAGCAGATACTGCCTTCTGTTTCGCCACGGCGCTACTTTCAGGACTATATCCACCACGGCTTCTACCCATTCTTCCAAGAGCACCGTAACTATTCGGAGAACTTGCTGAAGACGATGAACATGATGACCGAGGTCGACATACTGCTTATCAAGCAGATAGAGCTGAAATATCTTACTAAGATCAAGAAACTGTTTTATCAGTTGGCCGAAGAAGGCCCCAAGGCGCCTAATGTATCGCAGCTGGCTCAGAACATCGAGACAAGTCGCGCTACGGTTATGAATTATATCAAGTATCTGGCCGATGCCCGGCTCATCAACATGATTTATCCTCTTGGCGGCGATTTCCCTAAGAAGCCCTCAAAAATCATGCTTCACAACTCTAATCTGCTCTACGCTATCTATCCCATTCATGTTGAGAAGCAGAATGCCATGGAGACCTTCTTCGTCAACTCGCTGTGGAAAGACCATAAGGTAAACCAGTCGGGGCGCGACTCTTCCTATCTCGTCGACGGACGCTTGAAGTTCCGTGTCTGCGATGCCAATGCGCATGGGAAATTCCGCTATGCCTCCGATACCATCTATGCCCGTTATAATACTGAAGTCGGCAAGGACAACCAGATACCCCTTTGGCTGTTCGGCTTCTTGTATTAATCCAAGTTTCGCATGTTTGGAGTTATCGGGAGTTATCTGGAGTTATCGGGAGTTAACAGACATTACTTTGCTGCAGCAGGTCTATTGTCCGCTAACTCCACGAGCCGCAGGCTCGTTAACTCCTACTAACTCCCATTAACTCCCAAGCTTGCGATGGCGCGTCCCTTTGAGCGAAAATGCCTAACGCAAACGTTTTAGCAATATTTTGCAATGCCGCCTTTGCATTTCTCATTTTTTTTTGTACCTTTGCAGGCGTTTTAAAACAAATCCTTATTTTTAGGTATTATTTCAGGCAAAACTGTTATATTTTTATACTCTAAACAAATGGCAAAAGAAAAGAAATTTATCACCTGTGATGGTAACGAGGCTGCGGCTCACGTGAGCTATATGTTCTCGGAGGTAGCTGCTATCTACCCCATCACCCCGAGCTCGCCTATGGCTGAGCACGTTGACGAATGGGCTGCCCGTGGTCGTAAGAACCTCTGGGGTCAGACCGTAAGTGTGCAGGAGATGCAGTCGGAGGCTGGTGCTGCCGGTGCCGTTCACGGTTCGCTGCAGGCTGGTGCCCTGACCACCACCTTCACCGCTTCGCAGGGTCTGCTGCTCATGATTCCTAACATGTACAAGATTGCCGGTGAGCTGATTCCCTGCGTCTTCGACGTTTCGGCTCGTACGCTGGCCAGCCACTCGCTGTGTATCTTCGGCGACCACCAGGACGTCATGGCTTGCCGCCAGACTGGTTTCGCCATGCTCTGCGAGGGCTCTGTGCAGGAGGTGATGGACATGACCGCTGCTGCCCACCTGGCATCGCTGGAGACCTGCGTGCCGTTCGTCAACTTCTTCGACGGTTTCCGCACCTCTCACGAGTATCATAAGATTGAGCTGCTCGAGAACGACGACATCCGTCCGCTCGTCAACGAGGAGTACATCAAGCGCTTCCGCGACCGCGCTATGTCGCCTGAGCGTCCTATCACCCGTGGTACCGCTGAGAACCCCGAGACGTTCTTCACTCACCGTGAGGCCTGCAACCCCTACTACGATGCAGTGCCCGAGGTGGTCGAGAAGTACCTCGGCGAGCTCTCTAAGATTACCGGCCGTGAGTATCACCTCTTCTCTTACTACGGCGCCGAGGATGCTGACCGCATGATCATCCTCATGGGTTCGGCTACCGATGCTGCCCGCGAGGCCATCGACTACCTGAACGCCAACGGCCAGAAGGTGGGTATGATCTCGGTTCACCTCTATCGTCCGTTCTCGGTGAAGCACCTGCTGGCTGCTGTGCCCAAGACGGTGAAGAAGATTGCCGTCCTCGACCGCACGAAGGAGCCCGGTGCCAACGGCGAGCCTCTGTACCTCGACGTGAAGGATGCCTTCTTCGATGTAGAGAATCGTCCGCTCATCGTCGGTGGCCGCTACGGTCTCGGTTCTCACGACACCACTCCC
>JAFPVW010000104.1 GCA_017395215.1 Prevotella sp.
GCTACCGCATCAACCGCAAGCTCGGCCTGGACACCGACATGAATGTCCGCGTGCTGACGAAGGAGGACATCATCGAGATTATCAAGTACCTGATCCAGCTTATCAACTCTAAGGCCACCGTCGACGATATCGACCACCTGTCGAACCGCCGCGTGCGCACCGTGGGCGAGCAGCTGTCGAATCAGTTCTCCATAGGCCTGGCCCGCATGAGCCGTACCATCCGCGAGCGCATGAACGTTCGCGACAATGAGGTGTTCACCCCCACCGACCTCATCAATGCCAAGACCATTTCAAGTGTCATCAACTCGTTCTTCGGCACCAACCCGCTGTCGCAGTTCATGGACCAGACGAACCCGCTTGCCGAGGTAACACACAAGCGCCGTCTCTCGGCCCTTGGCCCCGGCGGCCTGTCGCGTGAGCGCGCCGGCTTCGAGGTCCGCGACGTACACTACACCCACTACGGCCGCCTCTGCCCGATTGAAAGCCCTGAAGGCCCGAACATCGGCCTCATCTCTTCGCTCTGCGTCTATGCCAAGATCAACGAGCTGGGCTTCATCCAGACACCTTACCGCAAGGTCACCGACGGTGTTGCCAACCTCAACAACGACGAGGTGGTCTACCTGACCGCCGAGGAGGAGGCAGAGCACGTCATAGGCCAGGGCAACGCTCCGCTCAACGACGACGGAACATTCATCCGCGACGTGGTGAAGTGCCGACAGGATGCCGACTTCCCCGTAGTGCCTCCTTCGGATGTAGACCTCATGGACGTGTCGCCCCAGCAGATTGCCTCCATCGCCGCTTCGCTCATCCCATTCCTCGAGCACGACGATGCCCACCGCGCACTGATGGGCTCGAACATGATGCGCCAGGCCGTTCCCCTGCTCCACAACGAGGCCCCCATCGTGGGTACCGGCATAGAGAAGCAGGTGTGCGAGGACTCCCGCACCATGATTACTGCCGAGGGCGAGGGTGTTGTGGAATATGTCGATGCCACCACCATCCGCATCCTCTACGACCGCACCGACGACGAGGAATTCGTATCGTTTGAGCCGGCACTTAAGGAATACCGCATTTCCAAGTTCCGCCGCACCAACCAGAACATGACCATCGACCTGCGCCCCATCTGCAACAAGGGACAGCGCGTGAAGGCCGGCGACATACTGACCGAGGGCTATGCCACCGAAAACGGCGAGCTGGCACTGGGCCGCAACCTGCTCGTGGCTTACATGCCATGGAAGGGCTACAACTATGAGGATGCCATAGTGCTCAACGAGCGCATCGTACGCGAAGACATCCTCACCTCTGTACACGTAGACGAGTACTCCCTCGACGTCCGCGAGACAAAACGCGGTGTGGAGGAGTTCACCGCCGACATCCCCAATGTCTCTGAAGAGGCAACAAAAGACCTTGACGAAAATGGTATCATCCGCGTGGGTGCCCGCGTAGAGCCCGGCGACATACTCATCGGCAAGATTTCGCCCAAGGGCGAGAGCGACCCGTCGCCCGAGGAGAAGCTGTTGCGCGCCATCTTCGGCGACAAGGCAGGCGACGTGAAGGACTCCTCGCTGAAGGCCAACCCGTCTCTGACAGGTGTCATCATCGACAAGAAGCTCTTTGCACGCGCCATCAAGACCCGCCAGACAAAACAGCAGGACAAGGTGCTCATTGCCAAGATAGACGAGGAGTACGAGGCCAAGGTCGACGACCTGAAGGACATTCTCATCGAGAAGCTTCAGGCACTTACCAAGGGCAAGACCTCGATGGGCGTGAAGGACTACACCGGTGCCGAGATCATCACCAAGGGTTCGAAGTTCACCGTCACCGCCCTCAAGAACCTTGAGTATGGCGACATCCAGATAAGCAACTGGACCAACGATGAATACAAGAACAAGCTTATAGCCCAGCTTATCATCAATTTCATGAAGAAGTACAAGCTGCTTGATGCTGAGATGAAGCGTAAGAAGTTTGCCATCACCATCGGCGACGAGCTGCCCTCAGGCATCCTGCAGATGGCCAAGGTCTATGTAGCCAAGAAGCGCAAGATCGGCGTCGGCGACAAGCTCGCCGGTCGTCATGGCAACAAGGGCATCGTATCGAAGGTGGTTCGCCAGGAGGACATGCCGTTCCTCGAGGACGGTCGCCCCGTGGACCTCGTACTCAACCCGCTTGGTGTGCCTTCGCGCATGAACCTGGGCCAGATTTTCGAGGCCATCCTCGGTGCTGCCGGCAAGCGTCTCGGCGTCAAGTTCGCCACGCCTATCTTCGACGGTGCCAAGCTCGACGACCTTGCCGAGTGGACTGACAAGGCCGGTCTGCCCCGCCTCTGCTCCACCCACCTCTACGACGGTGAGACCGGCGAGATGTTCGACCAGCCAGCCACGGTGGGCATCACTTACTTCCTCAAGCTTGGCCACATGGTTGAGGACAAGATGCACGCCCGCTCCATTGGCCCGTACAGCCTCATCACCCAGCAGCCACTTGGCGGTAAGGCACAGTTCGGCGGCCAGCGCTTCGGTGAGATGGAGGTCTGGGCATTAGAGGCCTTCGGTGCCAGCCACGTGCTGCAGGAGATACTGACTATCAAGTCCGATGACACCGTAGGCCGCTCCAAGGCTTACGAGGCAATCGTCAAGGGCGACCCCATGCCAACGCCAGGCATCCCCGAATCGCTCAACGTGCTGCTGCACGAGCTTCGCGGCCTCGGCCTAAGCGTCACTCTCGACTAAAGGTAATTGATAACTGAAAATTGATAATTGATAATTTGAAATATGGCTTTCAAGAAAGATTCAAAGACAAAGAGTAATTTCACCAAAATTACCATCGGACTGGCTTCGCCCGAGGAAATCCTCGAGAGCAGCTTTGGCGAGGTTACCAAGCCTGAGACCATCAACTACCGTACATACAAGCCTGAGCGCGACGGTCTCTTCTGCGAGCGCATCTTCGGCCCCACCAAGGACTATGAGTGCGCCTGCGGCAAATACAAGCGCATACGCTACAAAGGCATTGTCTGCGACCGCTGCGGTGTGGAGGTTACAGAAAAGAAGGTACGCCGCGAGCGTGCCGGACACATCGAGCTGGTAGTGCCCGTGGCACACATCTGGTATTTCCGCAGCCTGCCCAACAAGATAGGCTACCTGCTTGGAATGCCCACCAAGAAGCTCGACGCCGTCATCTACTACGAGCGCTACGTGGTGATACAGCCCGGCCCCATGCAAGACAAGAAGGACTCCGAGGGCAATCCCATGCTCGGCTCACAGGTCTATGACCTGCTGAGCGAAGACGAGTACAATGACATCATAGACAACGTGGTGGGCGAGAGCAACGAGAGCCTCGACGACAGCGACCCCAACAAGTTCGTTGCCAAGATGGGTGCCGAGGCCATCTATGAGCTTCTCAGCAAGCTCGACCTCGACTCACTGAGCTACGAGCTTCGCGACCGTGCCAACAGCGACTCTTCTGTCCAGCGCAAGAACGACGCCCTGAAGCGCCTTCAGGTGGTGGAGGCATTCCGCCAGAGCGTGGAGAAAGGCATCAACCGGCCCGAGTGGATGATCATGAAGATCATCCCCGTCACGCCTCCCGAACTGCGCCCCCTCGTACCATTAGACGGCGGTCGCTTCGCCACCTCCGACCTTAACGACCTCTACCGCCGCGTCATCATACGCAACAACCGCCTGAAGCGCCTCATGGAGATCCATGCTCCCGAGGTTATCCTGCGCAACGAGAAGCGCATGCTGCAGGAAGCCGTAGACTCGCTGTTCGACAACAGCCGCAAGTCCAGCGCCGTGAAGAGCGACTCCAACCGCCCGCTGAAGTCCCTCAGCGACTCACTGAAGGGTAAGCAGGGCCGCTTCCGCCAGAACCTGCTCGGTAAGCGTGTCGACTACTCAGCACGTTCGGTCATCGTAGTAGGCCCTGAGCTGAAGATGGGCGAGTGCGGACTGCCAAAGCTGATGGCAGCCGAGCTTTACAAGCCGTTCATCATACGCAAGCTCATAGAGCGCGGCATAGTCAAGACCGTGAAATCGGCAAAGAAGATTGTCGACCGCCGCGAACCAGTAATCTGGGACATCCTTGAGAACGTCATGAAGGGACACCCCGTGCTGCTCAACCGTGCCCCGACACTGCACCGCCTCGGCATCCAGGCCTTCCAGCCCAAGCTCATCGAGGGTAAGGCCATACAGCTGCACCCGCTGGCATGTACTGCCTTCAACGCCGACTTCGACGGTGACCAGATGGCTGTGCACCTTCCCCTCTCGAACGAGGCCATCCTCGAGGCTCAGCTGCTCATGCTGCAGAGCCACAACATACTGAACCCCGCCAACGGAGCACCTATCACCGTGCCGTCACAGGACATGGTGCTCGGACTCTACTATATCTCCAAGATACGTCCGGGAGCCAAGGGCGAGGGGCTGTCGTTCTACGGGCCTGAGGAGGCCATCATCGCCCACAACGAGGGCAAGTGCGACCTGCACGCCCAGGTGAAGGTGGTTGTCGACGACATCGTGGACGGCCAGAAGGTGCGCCGACAGGTGGAGACCTCCGTGGGTCGTGTCATAGTAAACGGCATCATCCCAAGCGAGGTGGGCTATGTCAACAAGGTCATTTCCAAGAAGTCGCTTCGCGACATCATCGCCGACGTCATCAAGAACGTAGGCTTCGCTGAGGCCTGCGAGTTTCTCGACGGCATCAAGAACCTCGGCTACCGCATGGCATACGAGGCCGGTCTGTCGTTCAACCTCGACGACATCATCATCCCGAAGGAGAAGGCTGACCTTATAGCCAAGGGTAATGAGAAGGTGCGCCAGATTACCGAAGACTACAACAGTGGTTGGATTACCGACAACGAGCGCTACAATCAGGTCATCGACACGTGGACACACGTGAACAACGACATCGGCAACATCCTGCTGAAGCAGATGACCGAGGCCGACCAGGGCTTCAACGCCGTGTTCATGATGCTCGACTCCGGTGCCCGTGGTAGTAAGGACCAGATCAAGCAGCTCTCCGGCATCCGCGGTCTGATGGCCAAGCCCCAGAAGGCAGGTGCCGAGGGACACCAAATCATTGAGAACCCCATTCTGTCGAACTTCAAGGAAGGTATGTCGGTGCTGGAGTACTTCATCTCCACCCACGGTGCCCGTAAGGGTCTGGCCGACACCGCCATGAAGACAGCTGACGCCGGATACCTCACCCGCCGACTCGTCGACGTGTCGCACGACGTCATCATCAACGAGGAAGACTGCGGAACACTCCGCGGACTCGTCTGCACAGCCCTCAAGAGCGGTGACGAGGTCATCTCCTCACTCTCCGAGCGCATACTGGGCCGCGTCTCCGTACACGACATCCTCAACCCGAAGACGGGCGAGATTATCGTTGCCGCCGGAGAGGAGATAACCGAGGACATTGCCGAGGCCATAGAGAAGGCCGAGATTGAAAGCGTCGAGATACGCTCGGTGCTCACCTGCGAGTCGAAGAAGGGTGTATGCATGAAGTGCTACGGACGCAACCTGGCCACGCGCCGCATGGTGCAGAAGGGCGAGGCCGTGGGCGTCATTGCTGCTCAGGCCATCGGTGAGCCTGGCACACAGCTCACCCTCCGCACGTTCCACGCCGGTGGTGTGGCAGCCAACGCCGCCGCCAACGCCAGCATCGTCTCCAAGTACGAGCACGCCAGAATCGAGCTTGAAGAGGTACGCACAGTACCCTACGATGAGGAAGGCCGCGCATGCGAGATGGTTGTCAGCCGCCTGGGCGAGATGCGCTTCGTAGACCCCAACACCAAGATAGTGCTCTCCACCGTCAACGTGCCCTACGGTTCGTCGCTCTACTTCCGCAACGGCGACGAGGTGAGCCGCGGCGAGAAGATTGCCCAGTGGGACCCCTTCAACGCCGTCATCGTAACCGAGTATGCCGGTACGCTGAAGTTCAACGACGTGGTAGAGGGTGTCACCTTCCGCGCCGAGACCGATGAGACCACCGGACTCACCGAGAAAATCATCACCGAGTCGAAGGACAAGGCCAAGGTGCCCACCTGCGACGTCCTTGACGCCAATGGCGACAAGATAGGCACATACAACTTCCCCGTGGGTGGACACGTGGTTGTCGAGGACGGCCAGACAGTCAAGACAGGTGAGACGCTCGTCAAGATTCCGCGTGCAGCAGCCAAGGGCGGCGACATCACCGCCGGTCTGCCCCGTGTCACCGAGCTCTTTGAGGCCCGCAACCCGTCGAACCCCGCCATTGTCAGCGAAATAGACGGAGAGGTAACCATGGGCAAGGTGAAGCGCGGCAACCGCGAGATAATAGTCACCTCCAAGACTGGCGAGCAGCGCAAGTACCTCGTATCGCTGTCAAAGCAGATCCTTGTACAGGAGCACGATGCCGTGCGCGCCGGAACACCGCTCTCCGACGGTGCCATCACCCCGAACGACATCCTCGCCATCAAAGGCCCCACCGCCGTACAGGAGTACATCGTCAACGAGGTGCAGGACGTATACCGCCTGCAGGGTATCAAGATCAACGACAAGCACTTCGAAATCATCGTCCGCCAGATGATGCGCAAGGTACAGATCAACGATCCGGGCGACACCACGTTCCTCGAGCAGGAGGTTGTCGATAAGCTCGACTTCGCCGAGGAGAACGACCGCATCTGGGGTAAGAAGGTGGTCATCGACGCCGGCGACTCCGAGACCATGCAGAAGGGACAGATTGTCACCGCCCGCAAGCTGCGCGACGAAAACTCCATGCTCAAGCGCCGCGACATGAGAATAGTACAGGTGCGCGATGCAGTACCCGCCACGTCGACACAGATACTCCAGGGTATCACCCGCGCCGCACTGCAAACCAAGTCGTTCATGTCGGCAGCATCGTTCCAGGAGACCACCAAGGTACTCAACGAGGCAGCCATCCGCGGCAAGCAGGACACCCTCGAGGGCATGAAGGAGAACGTCATCTGCGGACACCTCATCCCCGCAGGCACCGGACTCCGCGAGTTCGAGAAGATCATCGTCGGCTCGAAGGAAGAGTATGAGCGCATGCAGGCCAACCGCAAAAACGTGCTCGACTTCGCCGAAGAGTCCGTACTCGTAGAAGAGAAGTAACTGCTCCGCACAGCCACCAACAAGTGTCTGTGACATCACCCAACACATCACGCTTCGCGTCTGCTTTTTAATCAGACGCGAAGCGTTTTTTCTCCTATTTCGTTTCTAAGGATTTTTCTTAATCCCAAGAAAAGCAGCAGAAAAAGAAACATCCCAAAACATTAAACTTTGTTAATACAGGGCGGGAGAAGGAAAAGTTTTGCTATCTTTGTGCACTATTATACTACATTATGGCAGAAAAGAGAGGATACGGCATAGGCCTGCAGGTGTTCAGCGACTTCATTGAGCGCGAGGCCATCTACGTTGACAAGACCGCGTATGTGTACAAGATGGCTCACACCAAGGGCAAGAATTTCTTCCTGAGCCGACCACGGCGGTTCGGCAAGTCGCTGCTGGTAGACACTCTGAAGTGCTACTTCGAGGGCAGGCGCGAGCTGTTCAGCGGCCTGGCCATCGATGCCCTGGAGAAGGAGTGGGTGGAGTACCCCGTCATCAGGCTCGACCTGAGCAGCGGCAAGTACTACGACTTAGAGTGCGTCTACTCTGCCATTGGCGGCATCATGGAATACTACGAGAAGCGCTATGGCCTTCCCATCCAGAAGCAGGAGAAGCTGGGCAAGCGCCTGACCGACATAATCCTTGCTGCCCACGAGCAGACAGGTCGCCAGGCGGTGGTGCTCATCGACGAGTACGACGCGCCCATGCTCGACAGCATACACAAGCCGGAGCTACAGGAGCAGATCAGGGAGCGCATGCGCAACCTCTTCTCGCCGCTTAAGGCACAGTCGGAGCACCTGCGCTTCGTGTTCCTTACGGGCATCTCAAAGTTCTCGCAGCTCTCCGTGTTCAGCGAGCTCAACAACCTGAACATACTAACCTTCGACCCGGAGTATGAGGGCTGCTGCGGCATCACCGAGGAGGAACTCACCACCCAGCTGCGACCTGACATAGAGTGGCTGGCCGAGGCCATGGGGCAGCTGCGCCACCGCACGATGGGCTACGACGAGACTCTCGCCGAACTCAAGCGCATGTACGACGGCTACCATTTCTCCGACCGCATGACCGACATCTACAACCCCTGGAGTCTGTTCTACGCCTTCGAGAAGGGAAAGATAGACAACTACTGGTTCGGCACGGGCACGCCCTCGTCGCTCATCAACCTGCTACGCGTGAGGCAGCTCAACCTGCCAGACTTGGAGCACATAGAGGCAGACATGGAGACCTTCGACGCCCCTACGGAACAAATCAGCGACCCTGTGCCAGCACTCTTCCAAAGCGGATACCTAACGATGAAAAGCTACAACTACGAAACCGGCACCTACACGCTTGGCTTCCCCAACGAGGAGGTGTACCGCGGCTTCGGACGCTCGCTCTACCAGTACTTCACGCCAGAATACACCGGTAGCCGCATGAGAATGACCACTGCCTTCAATGACTTCCGACTTAAGCGCACCACCTTCGAGCAGTTCCTCGAAGCCGTGCGCAAGTGGTATGCAGGCATACCCTACTCCATTACCAACCGCAACCAGAACGAACAGCTCTACCAGTCGCTGTTCTACTCGCTCATGGCCGGCATGGGAGCCGACGTCCATGCCGAGGAGCAGACCAGCGATGGCCGCATGGACATATCCCTGAAGATGGCCGACGCCATCTATATCCTGGAATTCAAGTACGGCAAGAGCGCCGAGGAGGCCCGCCTACAGGTTGAGCGAAAGGACTATGCCGCGCGCTTCGCAGCCGACGGCAGGCCTGTCTACGCCGTAGGGCTTAACATCAGCCAGGACCGGCGCACCATAGAGAGCTACGACGTGGCGAAAAAATAGATTCTAAGTAGTGGCTGACGCTTCCAAGCATCGTAACCAAGTGACCAAAACATTTGTTTTATGGAATAAGACCCTAAAAAACTTAAATAGGCACAGCCAATTTTGCATTTTTCTTCCGTTTTTCTTGTTCTTTTTCAGTAAATTCATTATCTTTGCAGCGTGGTCTGTTGAACTGCTGAACGCAGGCTCGTGACACACTACACCGGAATTAACAAACATAAGTGAGTAATAATATGTTTTCTCTTTACGAGAAGCATTGTGTCAAACAAAATATTGCATAATACGAAACAGAAAGAAACGGAACATGAAATTGGGATGTAGCCACAAAGGTGTGGTTCGCCCGTAGGGAACCATTTTGCTTTATGCAAACCAATAACACAATCTATTATTAACCAACAGAATTGTGCGTTGTTCCCATTCGTTCTTATTGGATTAAGGAGCTTTTAGCTCTTGTTCTCACCCAAAGAATACCGCCAATATTCTAAGAGAAATTTAGACGATTACTCGTCGTCTGTCAAAACGAGATCAAGTTGCTTGAAAGTTCGCGCCTTTGGGCGTGGGCTATTTAGGTATTTACTGTTTTGACAGGTCGCTTGGCGGTAACCTTTTGGGGAGTAAGTATCGGATTGGTTTCACGCCTTTTCTATTTAACACCAATAAAACCATGGAACGAAAAATATTTTTATCAGTCTTTTCCTTATTGATGGTAGTAGCATCTCTTTTGTTACTGTCCTGTAGTATTATTGACGACTACTTTGGCAATCCATCTGACAAAGGAGGAGAATATGCTCCTGTAACGGAAAAAAGTGATGACTATGAAATCACCTATCAATTCAAAGACAACGTAATTGTTTTGGATGATCAAAACATTCAACACCTCGTAAAGGTAATGGATGACGACATCTTGTATTTTGATTCCAGTACACCCTCAAACATCAAGCCAAAAGTAGGCAGCATTATATCTTCACGCATTACAGAGAAAACGCCTTACGGGCTTGGAAATAAAGTAATAGAAGTAACTAATGAAGACGGAATGACAAAATGTATAACAGAAGTAGCTACGCTTGATGAAATCTTTGAGGAACTGGAACTACAGTCTACTACTTCTTTACAGAATTTAGTTGGTAGTTCCATTATAGACGAAGACGGCAATACCCACGATGTAACTATAGAGAATTATGAAGAGGAAAGTGACGAAAACGATAGTGAAAATGCGAGGGAAATGACAAGGGCTACAATTGGGTCACCTGAAGTATTGTCCATAACTGTTCCATACAAAAGTAGTAACGGACTGTTTGCCCAGTTAAAACTGTCAATTGGTACTCAGTTGACATTCAATGTCAGTCTGGCGAACCACACTTTTGAATTATCAAGAGAAGACTTTATTGGTTTCGGAGGAACAGTTGGCCTGGAAAAGTCTGGTTCAAAAGATGTCTTTACGTTACTAAGATGTCGTCTTCTGAATGGTGTCTTAGCGCTTGGGCCAGTGGTGCTACGGCCATATATAGACCTTGATTCTTATGTAGGTGTAAACGCCAGTGGCGTGTTTGAAACAGGATTCCAAAAAAGTGTCAGCATGAAATACGGTTTTACTGAAAAAGGCTGGTTCTTTAATAACAATACAAATAATGGCGATAAATTCTTCAACAAATTGAGCCTAAATGGGCGGTTGGGAATAGGTCCTACTATTCAGTTGGATATGGGGGCTGGTCTTTATACCAAGAACGTTGCTGTAGAATTGCGCCCAAAGGTGAATGTCGAAATTGCAGGTGAGTTGGATCTCTCAAACAATAATCTCTTCAAGTTGAATCCGACTATGAATTTTGACGCTACTATAGGTGTGGAAGGAGGATTTGTGGCGCGTTTTTTCAAATGGGAAATGGCAAGCTTTGATGTAGATTTGGTGAAATACAACTTACTTAACCTCAGTTGGCCTTTATTGCCCAGATACGTGGAAAATACTCTTAACGTTACAAAACGTAGCTCCTCCCCTCTAATCTTTGATGGCAAATATGATGTGATAGGTTCTGCACTCGGGAAGTTGTTGGGCATTCAGCCAATATTAAAAGTCTACCAGGATAAGTCTCTCATTTATGACGTGTATAATGTTATGGGGGCAAACAACTTAAAAATATTTACTCCTTACACCATGACATACGAGCTATCCAATTTGAAAAAAAATGTGGCATATACAGCTAAGCCTGCATTTGAGATAGCGGGATTACAGTTTGAAGGTGACGAAAGTGTAATCTTTCAGTACAATGAGTTCCCAGTGGAGATTACAGATTTCAAGCAGACGGGTTCTGAGTATAAGAAAGACGGCTTCTCGCACAACGGCAAGACCTATTCCTACCAGTTCGACTGCACTGTGACTGTGACGCTGAAGAACAGCGACAACGTAGAGGACTGGGGGTGGGTCTACTGTGACCCTGACGGACAGGAGGCATTCATCTCCCTGAAGTCGTTTTCCTCGCCATATCCAGACTCACGTTATGTTTATCTTAGGAACGAGGCTAAGAGCACAGCCACTGTCTACCCATACGTGAAGCTTCGCGGCGAGGAACGTCAGACTGGCGAGCCGCACGACTATCCGCTGGAGCATAAGGGCGAGACCACCTGTCCCGACGGCAACCACCCGCACATGATAGACCTCGGCCTGCCCAGCGGAACGAAGTGGGCTTGCTGCAACGTGGGGGCAAGCGCGCCGGAGGAGTACGGCAACTACTATGCGTGGGGTGAGATCCAGCCGAAGAACGTGTACAACAGGGATACTTACCAGTATTATCAGAATGGAAACTACGTTAACATCGGCTCTGACATAGCCGGCACTCAGTACGATGCTGCCACGGCCAACTGGGGTGCCCCGTGGCGGATGCCTTCACTGACACAAATAAAGGAGTTGCATTACAACTGCACTTCGACGTGGACTACTCAGAACGGCGTGAACGGACGGAAGTTCACGGGGCCGAACGGCGGCACTATCTTCCTTCCCGCCGCAGGCAGCCGCTGGTTCTCGGATCTCAGCAGCGCTGGCTCTTACGGCTACTACTGGTCGTCGGCGCTCTACGAGAGCAACCCGTACTGCGCGTACCTCCTGGTCTTCTATTCGGACAACGCGCACTGGAACTACAAATACGACCGCTTCAACGGTCACTCTGTGCGCCCCGTGCGTTAGAACTGAAGTAGCATCCTTTCCCTACGCGAACATCTCGCCTCGCCGAAACCGGAGGTCACACCCTGCGGCGGGGCGGCCCCCCAAAGGGGCCATCCAGCCCCAATGCGGAGAACAGAGTAATTCTCGGCTTTCAAGAAAGTCTAATGCCCCATAGGGGCATGATAGGGGTAGCCAGCCATACAGCCATGCCGTAGGTATGGCGAAATGGCTGGGAATATGGTGATGGTATCAGGCGTGCCGTAGGTACGCGATAATCCGCGCTCTTTGTCGCGTACCTACGAGGCACGCTTTACTTTGGCATCATTCCACCAGCCATTTCGCCGTACCTATAGCACGGCTGTATGGCTGGCTATCCCTATCTGATACCTATGGCATAGTCTTCCGTTGTTTTAGTTGTAATAGTTGTCGTTTAATGATGAAAAAATGAAAAATAGGTTGACACGCTGACACAACGCCGATGTACAGGGCGTTTGCAGCCTTTTTCAAGGGTGACACGGGTGACACAAGGCTGACACACTTGAAGGGCGGCGAGAGGCTTTTCTCGTTCGGCAGAGCACGCGAAAAAAAGCAAATTCTCGAGAGAATTGAACGGAAAAGTGGCACTTGAGCTTTAGTAAGGGGGACTTGAGCTTTGAATTCTCTCGAGAATTCAAAGCTTTCGTGCTTTGTGGTTGTACCATAGGGTGACCGCATAGCGGTCATCACCCAGTAGCCGAAGTACACAAAAGACGCTGAAAGCGTCTCCTCTCAGTAGCTGAGGATGCGGAGTACCCCTGGAGAAGATGAGCGTAGGACATCGACCTTGAAAAGGTCGCCCACTCCCGCAGATGGGGCACTCCTTCAGAGTGCTTACCGCTATATTCCCAATTCCGCAGGTCCTTCAGACACTGCGGTTATTGAGAGGAGACGCTTCCAGCGTCTTTCAACCGGCAACATCTGGGCTGACAGGAAGTGTCTGCCTTGTGTCACCCTTGTGTCAGCCTTGTGTCACCCGTGTCACCCTTGAAAAAGGCTGCAAACGCCCTGTACATCGGCGTTGTGTCAGCGTGTCAACCTATTTCTCGATTTTTTAAATGATTATCCGCTATCGTACCACCAAAGCCCCAAAGGGGCAACAGACCGCAGGCAGGGGTGCCGCTCCAGCTCCGCTGGCTTGCGTCCCTTCGGTAGCAAGCC
>JAFPVW010000105.1 GCA_017395215.1 Prevotella sp.
AGAATGCTGAAGGCAGGTTAGCGGCAATCGCCGTCACAGGGCCGTTCGGCGCCGTGAAGGAGCAGTCGAGCGGGCTCTATGCCCAGCACATGGCGGAGCGCGGCTTCCTGACCATCGCCTTCGACCCGTCGTACACGGGCGAGAGTGGTGGCGAGCCCCGCCGCATGGCCTCGCCCGACATCAACACTGAGGACTTCCTCGCTGCCGTCGACTTCCTCTCGGTGCAGGACAACGTCGATGCTGAGCGCATCGGCATCATCGGCATCTGTGGCTTCGGCGGCATGGCGGTGAATGCTGCCGCCCTCGACCCGCGTATCAAGGCTACCGTTGCCTCGACGATGTACGACATGACAAAGGTGAACCGCGAGGGCTACTTCATGAGCAGCGACTCGAAGGAGCAGCGCATGGAGGCTCGCAAGGCAATGGCCGCACAGCGCACCGAGGACTTCCGCAACGGCTCGTACAAGCGTGCTGGCGGCGTCATCGACCCACTGCCCGAGGATGCCCCCTGGTTCGTGAAGGACTACCACGCCTATTATAAGACTGAGCGTGGCTACCATGAGCGCAGCGGCAACTCCACCGACGGCTGGAACGTTACGGGCTGCCAGTCGTTCCTCAACCAGCCCATCCTCGACTATGCCAACGAGATTGAGACGCCCGTACTGCTGATCCACGGCGAGAAGGCCCACTCGCGCTACTTCTCTGAGTATGCCTTCGCAAAGATGACGGTGAGCACCAGTCATCTGACGGGTAAGAAGCCCTTCGACGCCTCAGTCGCTGAGTGTGCCACGGCGAACGAGATTCCCACTGGCAAATATGCTGGCAGCTACAAGGAGGGCAACAAGGAACTGCTCATCGTCCCCGGCGCCTCGCACGTCGACCTCTACGACGACGTGGCTGGCGTCATCCCCTACGACAAGATGGAAGCGTTTTTCCGCGAGCATCTACAATGACTTCGGCGAGACGCTGAGCCGATCGCAGAACACAAGACTACCCTCCCCTGCCCTTTGGAGCAGGTGCAGGCACAGGCGACAACGATCATGCCGGGCGAAGATGGCGAAAACGACGCATCTTCGCCCGCTTTTTGTATCTTTAACGGAGAAAAGGCGAATAATTGAAAAGGAATGTGTATCTTTGCAACTGCGAAAACATCAAAAACATAGCTAACATGGAAGCAATGACCATCGACAACTACCGGCTGACAAGCCTTGAGGAGCCTTCAGACGAGGTGCTGGCACAACTCATGCACGAGGCCGCTGAGGAGGCACGCGAAACAAATCGTGTAGCTACAGAACGTTTCTTTGACGAAATAAAACAGGCTGCAACAGCCTACTAACGTATATGAGAACATCAGAGCACCGTCCCGTTCTTATCGTCATTGCCGGTCCTAACGGCTCCGGTAAAACCACTATCACCTCGAAGATTCTTCGTCACGAGTGGCTTGAAGATGCTATCTATATCAATCCCGATCAAGTGGCGCAGGATAGATTTGGCGACTGGAACTCGCCCCAAGCAGTACTTCAAGCCGCTGAATATTGCGAACAGCAGCGTGAGGAATGTCTGCGCAATCGGCAGAGCCTGATTTTTGAAACTGTTCTCTCGTCAGAGGGAAAAGTTAATTTCATTCATCGAGCCAAGGAGGCGGGATTTTTTATTCGCCTATTTTTCGTTTCCACGAATCACCCCTCCATCAACGCTGCACGCATTGCTAAGCGTGTGATGAAAGGCGGTCATGATGTTCCTATCCCCAAAATCATTTCCCGTTATCAGAAGTCCATCGTCAACTGCAAACGTTGTGTCACTTTGGCTGACCGAATGTATATCTACGACAACTCTATCGATGATGCCGATGCCAGTCTACTCTTCCGCATGACCGACGGACAACTATTTAAGCAATATACCGATAATATTCCCACGTGGGCACAGACCATATTGAAATAACAGACATACAACTATGCTTGGAAACTTTTCTTATTACAACCCCACCAAACTGTATTTTGGTGATGAGTCCCTGAACTACCTCAAGGACGAGCTGAAGGGCTACGGCCCCGTGGTGCTGCTGAACTACGGCAGCGGCAGTGTGAAGCGTAACGGCATCTACGACCAGGTGATTGCCATCTTGAAAGAGGCTGGCAAGGCTATCGTCGAGAACCCGGGCGTGATGACCAATCCCACGTTGGAGAAGCTGCGCGAGGGTGTCCAGATAGCCCGCGAGAACGAGGTGGACCTGATTCTCGCCCTTGGCGGTGGCAGCGTGTGCGACTACTCGAAGGCAGTGGCGGCATCGGTCTATTACGAGGGCGACTACTGGGACCAGTTCTGGCTGAAGCAGCAGAACCCCGCCAAGGACCAGCGACTGCTGCCCGTGGGCTGCATCCTGACGATGGCTGGCACAGGCTCGGAGATGAACGCCGGCACGGTGATTACCGACGCCGAGCACACGTTCAAGGTGGGCCACGTGTTCGACAGCCGACTGATGCCCCGGTTCTCCATCCTTAACCCGAAGTTCACGATGACCGTGCCCGAGAACCAGATGAAGGCAGGCATCTACGACATTATGAACCACATCATGGAGCAGTACTTCTCGGACTTCGACGACAACACCAGCGACTATCTTGCTGAGGGCCTGATGCGCTCCCTCATCCACAG
>JAFPVW010000106.1 GCA_017395215.1 Prevotella sp.
CGTGTCAACGTTAGTTTTCATCTGGCGTAGCTTCTCCTTTGTCGAAACACCAAACTTCTGCTCCTCGTCAATGATGAGTAGGCCCAGGTCGCGGAACTTCACTTGTTTGCCAATAAGCTTGTGCGTACCTATTATTATATCTATCTTGCCCTCGGCCAGGTCCTTCAGTAGTTCGCTGGTCTGCTTGGTAGAGCGGGCACGGGTCAGGTAGTCAACGCGGACGGGCATGTCCTTCAGACGGCTGCTGAAAGTACGGAAGTGCTGGTAGGCCAGCACCGTCGTGGGCACGAGCACCGCCACCTGTTTGCCGTCGGTGGCGGCCTTGAAGGCGGCACGCACGGCCACCTCGGTCTTGCCGAAGCCTACGTCGCCACACACCAGGCGGTCCATCGGCTGCGGGCGCTCCATGTCGGCCTTCACGTCCTGCGTAGCCTTCAGCTGGTCGGGGGTGTCCTCATAGAAGAAGCTGGCCTCCAACTCGTGCTGCATGTAGGTGTCGTGACTGAAAGCGAAACCGCGCTGATGGCGTCGGGCGGCATAGAGGCGGATGAGGTCGCGAGCGATGTCCTTGATATGCTTCTTCGTGCGCTCCTTCATGCGCTCCCATTGTCCCGTGCCGAGGGTCGACAGGCGCGGTGGCTGGCCACCGTCCTGGCTCTTGTATTTCGATACCTTGTAGAGCGAGTGGATGCTGACGTAGATGGCATCGCCCCGCTGGTAGATGATCTTAATCATCTCTTGGTAGCCGGGCTGCCCCGTATTTCCGGGGCGTCCGGACTGCCTGGGATTTCCGGATTGTCCGGAATTTCCGGAATTTCCGGAATATCCGGCTTGCCCGGGCACCCCAGAGTTTATCGACATTCTGACTAGGCCGCCGAACTTGCCGACGCCGTGGTCCACGTGAACCACGTAGTCGCCAACCTCGAACTCCTGAATCTCCTTCAGCGTCAGGGCCACCTTGCCGCTGCGTGCCTTGTCGCTCTTGAGGTTGTACTTATGGAAGCGGTCGAACACCTGATGGTCGGTGAACAGGCACACCTTCAGGTCGTCGTCGGCAAAGCCTTCGTGCAGGGTCTTGTTGATAAAGATAAATGGACTTGACTGGGAGCCGGAGTTCGAGCTTCCGTTCTCGGCTTCCAGTATCTCCTTCAGACGCTCGTTCTGCTTCTGGCTGTCGGCCAGCATGTAGATGGCGTAGCCCTTCAGGCGGTAGTCTTCGAAGGTCTGTTTCAGCAGGTCGAAGTTCTTATGGAACAGGGGCTGCGCACTGACATGGAACGTAATGGTCACCCCGGGCTCTTGCTTTGACGGGTGTCCTAACTCGATGCGGCGGAAGGGTTCGCTGTCGTTCAGGAACTGTGCAGCGGTGATCATCTGATTCTCGCGCCGCATCTCCTGTTCTAACTGGTAGCGCTCCACCTCGGTGGCATTCTCTAAACGTTCGGTAAAGGCCTGTGCAGAAAAGCCTTCCTCGTAGATGCGCCCAATGACGTCGTGAACGTACTGCCTATTCTTGAAGACAAGCACCGTGTCGGCAGGCAGGAACTTCAGCAACGACTCTTTCTGTTCGGCTGTCGTCAGCTCGGGCACGATGTCGGCTCTGTCACACCGCTGCTTCGATAGTTGGTTCTCGACCTCGAAGGTTCGGATGGAGTCAATGTCGTCGCCGAAGAAGTCGATGCGGTAAGGGTACTCATGGCTGAACGAAAAGATGTCGAGAATGCTGCCGCGCAAGGCAAACTGTCCCGGCTCGTAGACGTAGTCCACCTCCTGGAAACCGAAGTTGCGCAGCGTCGACAGTACCTGCTCGGTGTCGACCGTCTGGCCCTGCTCAAGGGTAAGCATGCGGCTGTCGAGGTTCTCTCGCGTCACCACCTTCTCGGCGAGTGCCTCGGGATAGGTGACGATAAACCCACCCCCTGCGCCTCCCCAAGGGAGGGGAGTTAGGAACCCACCCCCTTCCCCTCCCCAAGGGAGGGGCGTCTGGTTACTTTTGGAGGCGGCTTTATCAGTGGCAGAACTATCCAAGCCCCCCTCCCTTGGGGAGGGGTAGGGGGTGGGTTTATCAGCAGAAGAAGTATCTAAGCCCCCCTCCCTCGAGGAGGGGATGGGGGCGGGTTTCATCTTTGTCAGCACCTCCGTGCGCAGTATCTCGCTGGCGGCATCCTTTTGGCCGTACTTGATGGCACGGCGGTAGCTCGACGGGAAGAAGAACACCTGGCTCGTGCCCAGCACCTGGCAGAGGTCGTGATAGAAATAGCCTGCCTCGTCGGCATCCTGAAGGACGAAAAGTAGTGGGTTACCTGTCTTCAGCGTCAAACCGCTGAACACCATTGGGGCGCTGGAGGCCAATAGCCCCTCGAGGAAAATGGGCTTCGTCCGCTTTTCCCCTAACGCCTTTGCCAGCTGCTTCACCTGCGGCAGCCGAGCATAAAGTTTCTGTAGTTCCTGAATGTCCATTGCTTGTTTGCGCGTGCAAAGTTACGGCTTTTTGGGCAGTTAAAGAAGTTAAAGGCGTTAAAGGGAGTTAAAGTAGTGCGGAATGTGCGCTAAAATACTTAACTTTGCAGCATCATAAAGTAAGGAGACCCATGAACAAGAGCGACTGCATCGTCATTAGTCCGACTTACAACGAGAAGGAAAACATCGAGAAAATCATCCGTGCCGTCTTCGGCTTGGAGAAGTGTTTCCATATCTTAGTCATCGACGACGGCTCGCCCGACGGCACTGCTGCCATCGTCAAAGGACTGATGGCAACGGAGTTTGCCGACCGCCTGTTCATCGTTGAGCGCAGCGGCAAACTCGGTTTGGGAACGGCCTACATTGCCGGCTTCCGATGGGCCTTGGAACACGACTATGACTATGTCTTCGAGATGGACGCCGACTTCAGCCACGACCCCAACGACCTGCCGCGACTCTACTCCGCCTGCCACGACGAAGGCTACGACCTGGCCATCGGCTCGCGCTATGTCAGTGGTGTGAACGTGGTGAACTGGCCTATGGGGCGCGTGCTCATGTCGTGGTTCGCCTCGCAGTATGTCCGTCTCGTCACCGGCTTCAAGGTCCACGACACCACGGCGGGCTTCAAGTGCTACCGCCGCCGCGTGCTGGAGACCATCGAGCTCGACAAGATCCGCTTCAAGGGCTATGGCTTCCAGATTGAGATGAAGTTCACGGCCTACAAGATTGGCTTCCGCATCAAGGAGGTGCCCGTTGTCTTTGTCAACCGCCGCGAAGGCACCTCGAAGATGTCGGGCGGCATCTTCTCCGAGGCCTTCTTTGGCGTCATGCGCCTCCGATGGGACGGCTGGATGCGTAAGTATCCGAAGAAACCGTCGGAAGCATGAATCGCCCAGAATTAGACTTAATTAAATAATATGAAGAAACTATTCCTGCTGGCAGCTGCCATGCTTGTGGGGCAGGCCTCATGGGCACAAACCGTCAATCCACCGACAATGGGGTGGAGCTCGTGGAACACTTTTGCACTGAACATCAGCGAGTCACTTATCAAGCAGCAGGCCGATGCGATGGTCAGCACCGGACTGGCTGACGCGGGCTACAACTATGTGAACATCGACGATGGCTACTGGAACGGCCGTAGCCGCGACGGCAAGCTCATCCTGAACACGCAGCGCTTCCCCAGCGGCATGCGCAGCTTGACCGACTACATCCATGGCCTGGGACTGAAGGCTGGCATCTACAGCGATGCCGGCGACAACACCTGCGGCTCGGGCAACAGTCAGGCGTGGGGTCTGAACGTGGGCTTCTTCGACCATGAGGACGAGGATTGCCAGCTCTACTTCGACGACTGGAACTTCGACTTCATTAAGGTTGACTACTGTGGTGGCAACCACCTTAGCCTGAACGAGCAGCTGCAGTACACCCGCATCAGCAATGCCATACGCCGTCAGGCCGAGAAGCTGGGCAAGCGCATCGTCTTCAACGTCTGCCGCTGGGCTTATCCCGGCACGTGGATCAGCGACATTGCCGACTCGTGGCGCACCACGGGCGACATCTGGTGCGACTGGACCTCCGTGCGCGACCTGATAAAGGAGAACCTCTACATCCAGGCTTACACTGGTGGTGGCCACTATAACGACATCGACATGCTCGAGATCGGGCGCACACTGAGCCACGACGAGGAGGTGACGCACATGGCCTATTGGTGTATCGCCAGCTCGCCACTGCTCATCGGCTGCGACATGGCCAACATTCCCGAAGCATCACTCGAACTGCTTAAGAACAAGGACCTCATCGCCATGAACCAGGACCCGCTGGGGCTCGGAGCCCCCGTGGTGCAGCGTATGGGCGATGTCTACGTCGTTGCCAAGGACATGGAGCAGCTGCACGGCCCGAAGCGTGCCGTCGTCGTGATGAACCTCAGCGATGGCCGCCGTCAAATTTCGCTTGACCTGAAGGCGCTGGAGATGACTGGCGCCGTGAGGATGCACGACTGTCTGACGGGAAAGGATACTGACTATGCCGCAGGCAGTCGCATTAACGTCGTTATGCCCGCCCACGGCTCGCAGGCCTACTTCATCACCGGCGAGCGCATCGACCGCGTCCGCTACCAAGGCGAGGAGGCTTGGGCCAATAAGTATCAGGAAATCTCGGGCTTCCCCAGTGCGCGTCACATGGAGGCATCGGGTGCCGATCAGGGCTGGTACATGGGTTGGTTAGGCAATCTCGTTGGCAACTATATGGAGTGGCGCAACGTTCACAGTCAGCTGGGGGGCCGCTACAAGCTCACCATTCGCTATGCCACCGCCGAGAACCGCAACCTGCAGATTCACGTCAATGGCGAGGACCTGGGATTCCTCGACAACCTGAACAGTGGCGGATGGGACGACGCTTGGAAAACCGTTGACATCGAGGTGACGCTGAAGCCTGGCTTCAATGTTGTCCGTTTGGGTGAGCCCGTGGGCTTCGCTCCCAACATCGACTACATTGAGCTGACGCCCTTGCAGTCAGCCTCCATCGAGGCTGCCGCTGAGGAGCACTTTACCCCCTTGAACCATCGCACCTACGACTTGCAGGGCCGACCCGTCACGGCCTCCACGACGAAAGGCCCCGTCATCATCGACAACAGAATTGTTCTGAACTGAGACGACGTACTTGGAGTGTTGTCTTCCCTAACCCCTCTTCAAATAATCCTCTGCAGGTCTGACTTATTGCCCTCCTACAGGAGGCGAATTGAACCCAGATCGGTCATTAGAAACAATATCCGTAACAGACCTCCCCTAGCTTGAAGAGAAGATTTTGTCCGCTTAAGGACTAAATCGTGTCCGCTTAAGGACAAAAATCTTCAAGCTAGGGGAGGTCTCTTGTGCTAACGACCGATTCGGCCTTATGGTACATCGCGCTTTCTACCTCGGGGGGCTCCTCGGCAGTATTCCGCCAGCCTTTCAGCCCTTGCTTCGCAAAAGATTCGGAAAGATGCAAAACCATTCACATCGGATGTAACAGGCTCATTGCAAGCCAC
>JAFPVW010000107.1 GCA_017395215.1 Prevotella sp.
CCGCCAGCCCTGCTCGTTCCAGAATATTTCGAATCCATCGAGCAGTGGCTGCATGTCAAAAGCCTCGCCATTCTCGACGCGCCCCATGGCCATGGCCAGCTTCATCCACGTGACTGGATTCTTTGCCATGTGGCCGAGGTCGGTGTCACGCGCCGTGCCCGCAAGGTCGCACGCCGTGCGGATGTAGGCCTCGGTGTCGTTCTCGTTCGACGGTGCCCAGCGGCTCACGATCTTCTCGATGGTGTTCAGCCGGTAGATGTAGTAGTAGCGATGGAACAGCTTGAAAGCTGCCCTCCAGCCGTACTTGGCATCTTCGAATTGGCAGAAGCGCTTATCGGTGCCATTCTTTACTTGTCCCATCCAAGTGGTATTTGTCAGGACGATGTTTAGCGGATTGTTGTTACGCAATCCACGAGGAAGTGATTCTTTTCTTTCAGACATTTTTTAGATTTTATGGGAGTTAGGGGGAGTTAAAGGGGAGTTAAAGGGGAGTTAAAGGGGAGTTAAAGGGGAGTTAAGGGACGATAGTTTGGAGTTAGGAGTTAGGGGGAGTTAAAAGTTTGGAGGGGGGATAGAGGCCGCGCAAGGTCTATCCTCGCACCTCCGCACCCCCGTACCCCCGAAAACTCCTAACTCCTAACTCCTAACTCTTTAGAATTTTTTGAACAGTCGGCGATACCTGCCGTCCGCGGTCTTTTCGATAAAGCCGCTCTCACACCAGCGTTTTAGCGTCAGATTACTAGCCTTCATCGTCTTACTAAGGCCCGCTCCCAGCGCCTCCTCTGCCGTGAACTCCATCGGTAGCGAGTTATAGATGAGTTGTCTCTCAACACTCGGCTTCTTCGGAATGAAGGCCTGCTTGCTCTTACGCTCGGCTTCCTCAACCATGCCGCCGAACATGAAGATCTGCGCGTTGAGACACCAGTCGCCAATCAGCTCGGCAAAGTCGAGGTCGCTCTGCTCCACCTTCAGCTCGCGCCCTTCGATGGCAGCGTCGAGCTGGCGCAGCACCATCCGCACCAGCGTGAAGCGCATCATCAGCACGGGAATGCGCTTGCGGAAGTAATCCACGGAGTCGTCGTGGTGTAGCTCGCCGCGCTTCGTCACCCGCGCTTCCCAGTCGTAGCAGAAGTCCACCAGCCGCTCACACTTGAGCTCACCCTTCACCTGGTCGAGCTTGTAGCCCAGTTGTCGCAGCATGCTGTCGCGCTCGGGGTCGTATCGGCGGCGCCGACGATCAATCATCTCAAAGTTATTCGACGGCATGATGAACAGCGCCAGACGAGTGCAGAGACCATCGAGGACGTTGTTGGGCGTGATCTTTTTCGACAGCGACACCGGCGTACCGCTAATAATCTGATTGTAGTTAATCTGCAGATTACCCTTCACCGAATCCACGTTGCTGAAATCGACGCCCGCCCACTCGTTGTGGAAGGCCTTCAGCTCCAAGTCACGCTTACCAGCCCACGAGTCGCGCTGCGAGCGCAGGGCCGTCGCCAGTTCACTCTCGACGGTGACGAGGTGGATGTGCAGCGGATTGCCCGTTTCGGGGTCGGTGACACTTTCGTCGATGGCGTCCTCCAGACGGTGGTAGAAGCGGTTGTTCGATATTTGCGACGGGCAGTAGCGCACTACGGGGTGCGGCCGCTCCGACAGCTTCTCGGTGGACTTGCGCCGCTGACACTCGTTGTCATACTGTTTTTCTGCGGCACGCCCCACCTCGTCGGCACTCTTCATGGGCGCCATGAGCAGGTTGTCGAGTTTCGTGAGAAACGACTTGCCCGATGCTGCCGGACCGATGACGTAGGTTTGGAACGACAGGCGGTAGAAATCACCGTCGAAGTGCTCCCACCACGTACGCGACAGGTAGCAGCCCAGCATCGATGCCGCCACCATCACGCCGCCCAGCTTCAGGCGGTCGGGCAACTGGCTCACAGCCTCTCGCAGTCCGGGAGAGTCAGCAAGCAGAGGGAGCAGCCGCTGGGCGTAGCCGTCGTAATCGAGTCCAACTCCTGCTTCAGCTTCAGCATCTGTTCCTTCTCCAGACTGCTGTACACCAGCAGCGTCCAGCACGGATTGCAGGCGCTTTGGAATTGTCCCCCACAGTTGTTTCTGACAAGCACTGTCTGCAATACCACGGAGGTCGTTGGGGTCTTCCTCGAAGTATTCCTTAACCATAGGGTGCTCACACATCGCGCGGAGCGTAAACGCCGCCTTATTGTCGCAGATGTACCGCAGGTCGTAAGCCAATTCGAGCAGCACGCGGTGACGTGCGCCGACAGCTGGAAGAACGCCTTTTTTTCGGACGTCGAACCAAGTCTCGACGATTTTTCCATAGGGTATGCCATAGTAGCCTTGCGCGATTATTTCGTCCAGTCGAGCAGCTTCGTCGTCGGTCCCTGGCACCACCGCTGCAGGCGTTCCAGCTGCAGCCGTGCCTGGTCGAACAGCCACAGTGTTGCCGCCAGCAGCAGCATGACTACCGCGTTGATGATTCCCACCGTCAGCACCAGTGGGCTGAGAATTACCGCCGCGATATTGCGGCCCATAAATTTTGTCAAATTCAGGATTTTCATAATTGAAGAGTTTTTCGTAGTTACTGTAAATAATGTCATCGTACATTGGGCAGAACGACAGGCGCGTGGCGTCCTTGCAGGCCTCGTCCATCTCGACGCCCAGCTTCTGGGCCAGCCAGTGCTGGTTGTCGCTCAGGTTGCCACGTGCGGAGTCGGCGATGGCCACCAGCCGCAGACCCTCGCCGCTGGGCGTCACGTGTACCAGCAGCACGCCGAGGTCGTCGCAGAAGGCCTTCTTCGTGAGCTTCAGCGCCCCGTCCTCATACAGGCTGCGGAACCAGCCCTGCGGGTCGGGCAGATGGTCGATGTCGAGCATGTAGAGACCGTTCAGGCGGCAGGCGGCCTGCTTGCGCCACAAGCCCGGCTTGTTGCTCTTCGACAGCGACTCCTCGAAGGTGGCCTGCCAGCAGATGCCGGGCAGCTGGCGCTTCAGCTGTGCGGCTTGTTTTTCCAGCTCCTTGGCCTCCTGTTCCAGCTCCTTGTTCAGGGGCAGTTCAGGATCGGGGTTCGCCGCGATGAGCACGCGCTTCTCCTTGGCCTGCTGACGCAGCTCGCGGAGGCTCTTGATGTTGCCTACCACTTTGTCGCTGACGATGAGCTGCGCGAAGTCGTCGCTGCTCAGTTCGCAGATTTGACTAGAGAACCCTTGTTGATAGCTAAGCATTGGTTGACAGTTTGAAGGTGACTGATAAGCTGCGACTCGAGCGACGGCTTGCTCAGGTCGAAGTCGATAATGCACTGAAGCTGGTGCTTCGCGGGAGAGTGTACGAGTCGCACGCCGTTGCCCTCGAGCAGGGTGATGCCCTGCAGGGGCTTCGGCTCGCGTTTCTCGATGGGTTTTGATAGTCGGCGCAGCTGCTGGTAGAGCTGGGCGGCAGGGTCGGCACTGTCGGCGGCGACGCTCAGGTGGGCCACCATCTGCGGCGCGCGCTTGCCAGTGGTGCGGTAGAGCTTCGACTGGCCACTGGTGTTGAGCACCTCCTGCGAGCTGCCGCTGGGCACCTGCGAGCGAAACTCGCAGTTGCCGTCAGCGTCCAGCTGGGTCATGGTGCCTCGCCACTTGATGGGGTACTTAGCCCACATTGCAGCTAAAGGCTACTTATCTCCCTGATTTTCAGGAGGTGGATTTTTTTGGAGGTGCTTTTGGGTGTACCTGCGATTTTACTTTTCCTATCGTATTGGGTCTGATCTCCAGCAAACTGTATATTTTGGCCAGTTCTTCCTCTGCCTCCGTACTCTGACGCACGGAGACCTTGCCTCCATCCTCAGTGTTCATCTCAGCCGTAACAACGACCTGGCTCTGTGCGATGCGCATGATTTCGTCCCAACGGACGTTGGGGTACTCCTTTAGTTTCAGGCGATACTTGGTGACGGATACAATCCAATAGGCCAGCACGGCCAGGTTCAGGTGTGCCTTGATGCCGCCATCGGACTTGTGATAGACGGGGCGTATGTCAAGGTCAGTCTTCAGGACATGGAAGGTCTCCTCCACCGTCCTTATCACATTATAGAATTTCCAGACGTTCACCTCGTCGTTCTCATCGAGGCTGGTCAGCAGCACGTACTTGCCGTGGGATTTCTCTCTTTCCATGACTGTCCCGTCCTTGCGTTTCCACTCCATCGCGACGGCTTTCTCCTTCTTGCCCTTGCCCTCATAGGTGAAGGTAACCTCGTACTCCTTGCGGATGGCGCCGTACTGCTTGTCAAGCCTGCCCAGACGGTTGTTCACGGCGTCGCGGCTCTTTGTGCCGCCCTTCTTCGTGATGCCGGCCTTGATGGCCTCCAGCCCTTCCTCATACCGCCTTGCTGCCTGTTCGTGCATCGACTGCTCCTTCAGTGCCTTGGCGTCGCTGTCCACCAGCAGGGCCTTGCGCTGCACGCCCCCTATCTCCGCCTTGCCCATCTGCAGCCGTATCTCCTGATGACGGCAGTCCTCATGGCGCACCACCTTGTCGCTGTCGGCGGTGAATTTCGCATAGCCGGAAGGCAGCACGGTGATGTAGTCGAAGTGGTTCTCCACGAGCCATTTCACGTTGGCATCGGAGTAGAAGCCGGCATCCATGACCACTATTTTCCTGGCTTCGGGCGATGTCTGCCCGGCCAGCGTGCCGACGACCTCCTTGACGGTAGTCACGTCCTGCCGGTTGCCCTCGTATATCATGGTACGCACGAGCAGCCCGTCGGTGTTCACCACCGCTGCCAGCACCACTGTCTTGCAGTCATCGCGCTTCTCCTTGCTGCGGCCGTGGAAACAAAGCTTCGAGTGTTCCATACGCCCCTCGAAATACGTATTGGTGATATCTAGCAGAAGAATCTTCTCCTCAAGATGGAATATGCTGGTTACGCGCTCATGCAGGAAGTCTTCCATCTCGCGGTGTACCTCCCACAGACGCTCGGCACTCTGATACAGGGCGTCCTTGGTCACTTTCCTGCGCTCGAGCTTGAACATCTCCAGAAGCGCGGAGTTGCCCTGCAGATAGCGCACTGTCTTCAGTTCTGAATAGGGGTAGATGGCGCGGGCGATGACCTGCATCAGCGCCAGGTCTACCTGCTCGCGGCTCCAGCCCCTGGAGTTCAGGAACTCCCTGACCTTCAGCATCGAGAGCGTGGAGCGGCAAACGGCCTCTGGGCCGATGGTACGTGCCTGCTTCTGCACAAGGCTCGACAGGCGGATGGTTACCAGGTCGCGGCGGCGCTCGGCTTCCCTGCGCTCGGCCTCGGCACGCAGCACGGGGTCGAACTCGGCAGCAGGACGGCTCTCGCGGTACTTCCGGTAGAACTCCATGGCCAGCTCGTTCAGGGATGCGCTGAAGCTCAGGGGGCGCTCACCGCGCTCAATCATCACCGTCAGCATGTCGGCAAGCTCGTTGCGCTCCGACTTGGTCAGACCCTCAAGCTGGCCGAGGCAGAAATGCTCAGTCTTCTCCTTACCGCTGGCGTCGTACCGCTTACGGGTAAGGCGGAAGTAGTCGTAGGCGGTATAGCGGCCGTCTGACTGCTTGTGATACTTGCGTCCCTTGGTGATATACATGCCTGCAAAGGTACGGCGATTTTCTCGGAAATGCAAACGTTCCGGGTGTACCTTTTTGCTTGTTTTTCAGACGAAGGTGGGCGTTTTGTGATTTTTTAGCTAAAAACAGGCTGAAAAATAACCGAAAGCTGCCATTTGAAGCCAATTCTATAACATAGTTTAACTTTGAATTTTCATACAACTGCAATGCGGGTTAAAATGCGGTTTCAGCCCGTAGAACGCCCACAGATGGCTCTAATCGAGGGTTTTCGCGCAAAATTGGGCCTTTGTGGACCAATAATTGGCCATTTCATCGAGAAAAGGGCATCATAGTGCTTCGTGGATCCACAAAAAGCAGCCCAAACAATGAATCATGAGCACAGCACATCCCAGACGGCAATGATGTGGCACACGCTGCCGGCGAGTACGAAAAAGTGGAAAACGGTGTGCATGTAAGGTCGGTGACGAAGGGTGTAGAACAATGCCCCCGTGAGGTAGCACACCCCTTCGGCAATTATCCAGCCGAGGGCAGCCGCCGACACCGCGTCGGCCAGCGGCTTCATGGCAACGAGCACACTCAGGCCCATGCCGCAGAAACAAAGGGTCTCGGCATTGGAGTGCTCCTTCAGCCGGACAAAGCTCATGACGGTTCCAACTATTGCGCAGAGCCACACAAAGGCAAAGAGCCCCCAACCCCACCAGCCCTCCTGACGCAGAGCTGTCAACGTGATGGGCGAGTAGCTGCCGGCGATGTGCCAGTAGATGGCGGCATGATCCCAGCGTCGCAGACGCTCTTTCCAACGGCTGGCCGCCGGCAGGATGTGGTAGGCGGTGGAAGCAACATAGCTGGCGAGCATGCCTGCGAGATAGAGGGCCACGCCCAGCTCAGCCCAACCGCTGCCGTAGCGGCTGGCAAGCAGCAGCAGGAAGATGCCGACGACGATGCCGCCCACCACGCCAGCAGCATGCGAGCCGGCGTTCCAATGCTCTTCGTTACGGGTATATCTGATCATTCAAGGAGTTAGAAGGAGTTAGAAGGAGTTAGAAGTCGATAGTTCTGAGCCTTGGAAATCATAGATAAGGGGCGGTGACCGATTGCGGACAGCGCATGAGTCCGGCTGGAGTGCCAGCGAAGAGCAGGCGACCGCCATCCTCGCCAGCGCCGGGTCCCAGCTCCACGACGTAGTCGGCGGCACGTATCACCTCCGTGTGATGCTCGATGACATACACGGTGTTACCCTCGGCAACGAGTTCGTGGAAGAGGTCAACGATGCGGCGCACATCCTTCAGGTGAAGGCCATCGGTAGGCTCGTCGAACACGAAGATGCGACCCTTTTCGCTCAGGTATGAGGCCATCTTCAGTCGCTGTAGCTCACCGCCGGAGAGTGTTGAGAGGGCTTGGTTCAGGTGGAGGTAGCCCAACCCGACACGCATCAGTGGTCGTAGCTTCTCCTCAACGACAGTGCCACGGAAGAAGTCACTGGCAAGGCGTACGCTGAGGTCAAAGACTTGGGCGATGGTTAGAAACCCACCCCCATCCCCTCCCCAAGGGAGGGGTGTTTGGTTACTTCCGTACTTTAATAACCCACCTAGGAACCCACCCCCATCCCCTCCCCAAGGGAGGGGTGTTTGGTTACTTCCGTCCTTTGATAACTTATCCTCATTTCTGTTCTTCACATCAGCGGCAGAACTAACTAAGCCCCCCTCCCTTGGGGAGGGGCTGGGGGTGGGTTCTTGGGCTTGTAACTTATATTGCAATACCTCTTTATTATATCGCAGTCCGCCGCAGGCATCGCAGACGGTCTCAATGCTGTCCATGAAAGCCATCTCGGAGACGATGACCCCCTTGCCACCACAGACGGGACAGCCGCCACGCCCGTTGAACGTGAAGTCCTGCTCTTTTAAATGGTGCGCCTTTGCAAACATCTTGCGAATGTCGGTAGCCACATCCATATAGGTGGCGGGCGTGGAGCGCAGGCTCACG
>JAFPVW010000108.1 GCA_017395215.1 Prevotella sp.
CCGGCAGTGTTGCAAGTGGTGCTACGTGGATGGACAACACCTACATCAACGTCTATCTCTCCGACGGCGCTAAGTACACGGTCACTGGGCTGTCATGCATGGACGGTGACAACTACCTGCGCTACTACGGCTACGACGCTGCGACGGACGGCAATGGCACGGTGAGCGTGAAGAACGGCACGACCGACGTGACCAGCACCAGTACGGGCTACAAGACGACCACCTACACCTTCACTGCCACCCCCGCCAGCGGCTACCGCTTCGTGAACTGGACGAAGGGCGCAGGCGGCGAGGTGCTCGGCACTGATGCCAGCATCAACGTCACCTGCGAGCAGAATGGACAGTATCAGGTGTATGCTAACTTTGAGCAGGATGCCCCCGCCGGCACGGCGCTGACCCCCGACGCCACGCGCAAGGTGTGGACGCTCGACGCGATGCCCGGCGGCAACGTGACACTGGAGCCCGAGTACTACCCGCAGGCCACCGTGGCTGAGGGCGCAGTGACCGCTGCCGACGCTGACGCGCGCGCCACTACCGACGACCCGCTGGTGAAGGTGGACGCCACGAAGCTCACCGGCGCCAAGAAGCTGATGTACTTCGTCAGCAACAGCGGCACCACCGCACCCGCCTACGACGCTGAGGGCTGGACCGATCAGCTGCCCACCGCCGAGGGCTTCACCCAGCAGGGCATCGTCTATGTATGGTACTACCCCGTGGGCACTGACGAGGGCATCGATGACGCCACCGCCACCTACAGCGATGGCGACATCTGCCTGCAGTCCATCACCGCACGCATCGCCGCCGCGCCCACCTACGCCGTTGAGTTCGCCGAAGGCACCGAAGAGTCAGACAAGTGGACCGCCAGCCCCAACGCCGACGTGGAGAAGGGCGAGACCGTCACCGTCACCTACACCGGCTCGAAGAAAGTCATCGGCGTGAAGGCGGAGAAGAAGGCAGGCGCAGCTGGCATCGTCAACCCCGTAGTGGGACAGATTATCGGCAGCGACGGCAAGAACTACGACGCTAATGCCACACTGCCCGACGGCGTGACCGCTGCGGCTATGATAGCCTATGTCAGCGGCAGCAATGGCCTGGCACTGGCGCTGACCGATATATCGGACTATTATACCTGGGACAACTCGGCTCCATCCAACAATGGTAAGACTGCTCCCGAGATATGCAGCGCATTGAATACAAGCAAGGCCGTAACCGGCGGCACATGGAAGTTGCCCAGCCAGGACGAGTGGAAACAGATGTTCAGTGCCAATGGCGGCAACGAAGGAAGCTACACCGGCCTGAATACAGCCATCGGCAATGCCGGAGGCACAGCCTTGCTGGAGAACGATGATTACTGGTCGTCGTCGGAGGTCGATGAAAGCTACGCCTGGCTCGTGAACCTCGCCGATGGCAATGCCAGCTGGAACACCTACGGTAAGCACTACAGCCGCTGTGTTCGTGCCTGCCTCGCTTTCTAACCGCCCCCCTCGCGCGTATATAATATAAAAGGTATAAACAACATAAAGAAATACAATATATGAAAACAATATCAAGATATATAATGACGCTCGCACTGCTACTCACGGCAGCCACGGGCGCGTGGGCCACGGACGACCTGATCATTAAAGAGATAACAGTGCCCTCGGAATGGAACGACGATAACGCGTATTTGACCGTCGACGAAATGACCGGCTTCAAGGACTTTTCCTCATTGACCGATGACGAGGCCAGGGCCCTTCTCAATTCCGTCCCGACGGGCAAAGTTCTCATCTTTTACGGAGCGGGCGCAAGCAGCAATTCATTTAAGTTGGTTCAAAATAATGGGACCAAAGTATATGTAGGTGAAATGCCATTTACTCATAAAGATTTATTTGGTGAAAAAGATAATTACAAGTACTACTACACCGCCAGCGACGCCATCAAGGTAACCCCCGGCTCGTCCGCTAACACATGGACCTTCTCGATGCCCGGCAGCGACGTCGTGCTGACACCCATCTACGCCAAGGCAGCCGCATTCGCCACCACGGGCACCGAGACCGAAGCGAAGACGCAGCTGCCCGAAGCCGCTGAAGGCGTCATCGCCGGCACCGACGCACCGCTCATCGCCGAGGGCACCGGCATCGTGGCCTTCGCCGGAGAGAGCACCGAGGTCACGCAGGGCACGCTGATGTACGCCATCGGCAACTCAGCCACCGAGGCCCCCGCACCCGACGCCTTCAGCGCCACAGTGCCCACAGCCAAGAACGTCGCTGACGGCGGAGCAGACGTCTACGTATGGTACTACATCCAGGGCGCCGACGCCCCCCAGGGTGAAGCCGCCACGCTCGACAACACCTTCGACGACACCGAGCCCGCCTGCCTCACCGTCCAGGTGCTCAGCAACAAGTTCGACATCCAGTTCAACGCCGCCAACGCCAACACCATCGAGGCCGGCAAGGCTACCGTTACTGTCGACGACCAGCCAGCCACCGTCACCGACGGCAAGCTCCAGGGCGTGAAGATGGGCAGCGAGGTGAAGCTCGAGGCCAACCCCGGCTACAAGTTCCGCAAGGTGGAGGTGAAGAAAAAGGCTCCGGCTCCTTCGCTCAGCATCACCAACCCCGTAGTGGGACAGGTCATCGGCAGCGACGGCAAGAACTACGCCTACGCCAGCCTGCCCGAGGGCGTGACCGCCGTGGCCAAGATTTGCTATGTCAGCGGCAGCAACGGCCTGGCACTGGCGCTGACCGATGAGGGCGCGATGAACTGGAGCACGGCCATCGAAACCTGCGCCGCCCACACGCCGGCCTTCACCGGCGGCACGTGGAAGCTGGCCACCAAGGCCGAGTGGAGCTACATGATTAACGCTGCCGGCAGCTACAGCGCCCTGCGCGACGGCTTCAGCAGCGTCGGCGGAACGAATATGCAGTCGGACGTCTACTTTTCGTCTACGGAGTACGATTCCTTCTACGCGTGGCTCTACTACTTCAACAACGGCTTCTGGGACTTCGACAGTAAGAACTACAGCCTCTGTGTTCGCGCCTGCCTCGCATTCTAACCCCTCTCGCGCGTATATAATACAAAAGGTAAAACATAAAAAGAATACAATATATGAAAACAATATCAAGATATATAATGACGCTCGCGCTGCTACTCACGGCAGCCACGGGCGCATGGGCCGAGGACAGCGAGTCAATCACGACAACACTTCCCGAAGCAAAGACAGGTAGTGTGGAATTTACCGGAACGCACTTCAAGATTACCGGCCAAAGAGCTGATGGAGATGGTATGAATCTTGGTAGTAGTACTAAACGTACTATCACAATCAGTGCACTCAATGGTGAAATCATTACCAAAGTGGAAATGACTATAGGCTTTAAATTCTATTCATGGGAGTGGGAAGTCCTTTCCACCAAAGGTAATGTAAGTGGAAATTATACAACTGGCTATAACCTAACCCTTACTGACGTGGATGTTTCTGAGGTTACCCTGAGTGCCAGCAATACCACCACAGGCTATCTACAATTTAATAAATTTAAAATTTTCTACGTACCTGCCGGTACCATGGTCCTCAACAGCGACAAGACCACAGCCACGATGACGATGCCCGCCTTCGACGTGACGGCCGAGTACGAGCTGGTGCGCGACATGAGCGTGCAGATGACCGCACAGGTAGGCGACGGCACCCAGGAGCAGCCCCGCTACCGCGTGAAGAAAGACGGCAACAAGTTCATCCCCGCCGACATGGAGATGGC
>JAFPVW010000109.1 GCA_017395215.1 Prevotella sp.
GATAGCCACTGAGATCCTGAAAGAGATCCGTACACGACTCGACTTCCTGTTAGAGGTTGGTCTCGATTATCTGGCACTCAACCGTCAGTCTGCCAGTCTTTCTGGTGGTGAGAGCCAGCGCATCCGTCTGGCTACACAGATCGGCTCCCAACTTGTCAATGTGCTCTACATCCTCGATGAGCCTTCCATCGGTCTTCATCAGCGTGACAACGAGAGACTGATCCGTTCGCTGAAGGAGCTACGCGATCTGGGCAATACCGTTATTGTCGTGGAACACGATGAGGACATGATGCTCAATGCTGATTACATCGTTGACATCGGACCTCGTGCAGGTCGCAAGGGTGGCGAGGTCGTCTTCCAAGGCACCCCCAAGGAGATGCTTCAGACAGACACCATTACAGCCCAATATCTGAACGGACAACAGCAGATAGCCATTCCTGCGAAACGAAGAACGGGCAATGGCCATTCGCTCATTCTTCATGGTTGCACAGGTAACAACCTGAAGCATATCGATGCAGAGTTCCCACTTGGCAAACTCATCGTCGTTACAGGTGTCAGTGGCAGTGGCAAATCTACGCTTGTCAACGAGACCCTGCAGCCGATTCTCTCGCAGCACTTCTACCGTTCGCTGAAAGCACCCATGCCCTACGACAGCATCGAAGGCCTGGAACATATAGATAAGGTGGTGAATGTGGACCAGAGTCCCATCGGACGTACGCCACGCTCCAATCCTGCCACCTATACGGGCGTCTTCTCCGACATCCGCTCACTCTTTGTCAATCTGCCTGAAGCCAAGATACGTGGCTACAAGCCAGGCCGTTTCTCGTTCAATGTGAAGGGAGGCCGCTGCGAGACCTGTGGCGGCAACGGCTACAAGACCATCGAAATGAACTTCCTGCCTGATATCCAGGTGCCCTGTGAAGAGTGTCATGGCAAACGCTATAACCGCGAGACGCTCGAAGTACGCTACAAAGGCAAGTCCATCGCCGATGTGCTGGATATGACCATCAATCAGGCCGTCGACTTCTTCGAGAACGTGCCTGATATCCTCCGTAAGATCAAGACCATCCAGGATGTAGGCTTGGGCTATATCAAACTGGGGCAGCCCTCCACTACCCTCTCCGGTGGTGAGAGCCAGCGCGTGAAACTGGCCACCGAACTGTCGAAAAAAGATACTGGCAAGACGCTCTATATCCTTGATGAACCCACGACGGGTCTGCACTTCGAGGACATCCGTATTCTGATGGATGTGCTCCAGAAACTGGTTGACAGAGGCAATACCGTCATCATCATCGAGCACAACCTCGACGTCATCAAACTGGCAGACTGGATTATCGACATCGGCCCCGAAGGAGGTCGCAAGGGAGGACAGATTCTCTCTGCAGGCACACCAGAAGAAGTGGCCAAATCGAAGAAAGGTTATACGCCCAAATTCCTGAAACAAGTGCTGAAACGATAAGAAATAGGCCATTTTGTAAGAAAAAGCCCACAAATATTTGGTGGGAAACAATTATTTACTTACTTTTGCATGAAGAAAATAACAACAAAAAAGACAATATGAACAAAAAAGTATTCATCTTACTTCTGAATCTGCTCTTCTGTTTCACCCTTGTCAACGCACAAGAGGCCGAGAAGAGCGACCTGCAGAAACGTGCAGAGGCTGTTAATCCCAAGGAGGACATTGCCAAGGCACGCTCATTGTTTATCCATGCATTCAATGACTATGCGAATAAAGGCAAGACCGCTCAGGCTGTGGAGTGCGCCGTCAAGGCTACACCTCTTTATTATAGTGAAGGATTCTACCAGGAGGCCTTCGACCTGTTGCGCCGTGCTGAGCAGGTCATCCTGGCTGGTGTGAAGTCACCCAGCGAGCAGGCTGCACTGCAGTATCTCACCACCAAGGAGCGCATGCAGATGTATATCAAGATGCGCAGAGTGGAGAGTGCCAAGGAGCAGCTCAATGCCATGGAGGCAAAAGCCAATGAGTCATCAAACGAAAATCTGAAGAACGACCTGCTTTACAACAAGGCCATCTACTTCTACACCTTCGGACTGAACGCCCAGGGCAATGCCGTCTTCAAGGAAATGGCCAACAAGCTGACTGCCAGCAAGGAATACGACAAGGTAGATGAGGTATATCAGACCTTGATTGCCAATGGTCGCAAGAGCAACAATGCCAGTCTGGTGGCCCAGGCCTACAGCAATTATATTGCCTGGAAGGACTCTACCGATGCCATCAAGAGAGCTGACGAGATCGGCGCCCTGAACAAGCAGATCGAGGAGCATCAGGCTACTATCGAGGATAAAGACGGTTCGCTGGCTTCGCGCATGGCCATCATCATCGGCCTCTGCATCCTGGCTGGTGCGCTCGCTGCAGCACTTGTCGTAGGTGGTGTCGTACTGATGCGCTTCATCCTGCTGACACGTAAGCAGAAGAAGACCATCCGCCTGGCTAACGACAGTAATGCCCTGAAGGCCAAGTTCATCAGCAACATCTCTGCACAGCTGGAACCCACCTTGCAGAAGCTCGATAGCAGCATCCCTGAGGTGAAGGCACTGCTCGACTTCTCTCATCACGTTCAGACATTGTCAGAACTGGAGAACACCTCTAACGATACTATTGAGTATGAAGATATTCATATTCCACAGTTCTGCGAAGATCTGATGAATGAGATTCGCGACAAGGTCAAGAAGGACGTCAACCTGACAGTGAATGCACCCAAGATGAGTGCCAAGATTAATCAGGAGTACGTTTCTCACATCCTGCTCCATCTGCTGAACAATGCGGCAGAATATACCCCGGAAGGTGGCACCATCTGGCTGGAGTACAAGAAACGTGGTCCAAAGGCTCACCAGTTCCTCGTTTCCGACACTGGCGAGGGCATCCCCGAGGAAAAGCGCGAGGACATCTTCAAGCCCTTCCTCGAAATCAGGGATCTCACCACGGGCGACGGTCTCGGCCTCCCCACCTGCAAGCAGATGGCCCTGAAGATGAACGGCGACCTCGACATCGATCCCAACTTCACCAAAGGCACCCGCTTCGTCCTCGACCTGCATTCATAGTTTGTGAACAAAATAATGGTGTTAGAGAGGATGTGCCCAAATAGGGACACATCCTCTTTCTTTATTTCATCTCCCACGCTTCGAATGAGGCGTGAATCCAACCGTCGGGCAGGTAGCCGGTCTCGAAGCGGGCGATGGCGAGCATCAGCGGTACGATGTCGGCAAGCGTGTACCGCAGTTTCAGGTTCCTTGTAATCTTGGACTGGTCGCTCACGAACCGGATGTAAGCCTCCGTGTCATTGTGGTCCTGGGGCGGTGCCCATCGGGTGATGATCTTCTCGATCGTGTTCAACCCGTGGTTGTAGAGGTAGGTCTTCAACACGCGTTTCATGGCACGGAAACCGTATCTCACACTCACAAACTCCTTGAACGCCGACTGGCTGCCGTAGTTGATCTCACCACTGAAGCACTGGCGCGACTGACGGATATTGCCGGGGTTGTTCAGTCTGACCGACTGCGGTGGTCGTCTATTTCCAGAATTCGCCATGGTCGTCGGTTTTAAAGTAAGTCTCTCCCGTATGGTCAGCAGCCACCCTGCCGTCGGTCTCTATCTGTCGTATATTCAGATACTGGATCATGGCGGCCAACTGACGGAACTCGTTCATCGTCACCACCACGTACAGCTGCGCTCCGAAGTCCTGCCAGCTCGTCGACATCAGCGGTTCGATACGCAGCTTACAGTTTGTGCTCACGTAGACCTGCGGGGTCTCGTAGCTGAACGAGGTCGCCACCGTCCTCAGCGGCAGCATGATGCCCTTGGGCAGTCGGCGCATACTCGGCATCCGGAGATCACTCAGCCACAGGGCGTCGTATCTCTTCTGATGACCCTCTCCGTCACAAAGTTCCAGTGTTCCCGTCTCCACATCGTCGTAATGGATGATGTCGGTCAGACGGAGTCCTTTATTCTTTTCTTCCATTGTCTTCTTGTTTTTTACCTTATTATAACTATACGCGCGCGTTATCGTGCACGAAGGTACAAGAAGAAAATCGGAACCGCCAAACTTTTCAGCCACTTTCTTCACCCGCCCCGTCATTTTGTGCAGAATCTGCACGGTTTTCCTCCACCAACAAGTCTTTTGGACTGACTCCAAGGGCATCAGCAAAGAGATAGAGATGCAGAACTGTCAGTGTCATCCTACCGGAAATCAGGCGGCTGACAGTCGATCTCGACACCCCCATCCGCCGGGCTAACTCTGAATTACTCATCTTTTTTTGTCTACGAGCCATAGCAGCAACTGCTGAGTTTGTTCAACTTTCTTTTCCATTATATGTTCTTCTGTCTAATAAAAAAGCCCCCGGAACCTTCTCGGCGGCGGGAGCCTGAAAAAAAATTTGATCTTTTACCGTAGAAACCGTCTGACCTCGCGGTCAGACTGCATCTCATTTGAATTGACACGTAGCGTCAAAAGATGACGCGTTATTAACCATTAAATTAAGTATTAAGTTTTTTAATACAAAAAGTATTTGATACCTTTCGCCTTTCACAAGGTTACTTTTACAACGGCTCGCTTGCCATTACTCTAAATCCAATTCCATGCGTCGTCACGACGAGCAAAAATGAAAAATACCAATAAAACATTGATAGTGTTATTACGACAAAATTTACCTAAGTCCATTTTCAGAAAAAAGACTCGGAACCTCACGGCGGCGAATCTTGCAAAAGATCCTGTAGTTTCCTGACAGGGGAACAAATGGCGTACTTCACAGCAGACCTGTACATTCCCTGCCCCACCGGGCAACAATAACCAATATGTGTCCTATTGAGTATTGTGTATTTGTCTATAAAATTGTCAGGAGCCTCTCGGCGGCTGTTGTTATTACCATAATTTCAATTCAAAAAATTTTCCGACACATTATATCAATAACAATGAAACTACATTCTTTCAAATTGAGATCTTTTCGAAAACCTGTGAATTTTAATCAATGCATTTAATGGGAATTTTAAGAATACAGATAGCTTAAATCATAAGTCTATACTGAAGATGACACGCCTGCCATCGCGGTATTTCGGATCAATGTATATAAACCCGCCCAGAAGCCTTACCATCTGCCAACAGTTATAGTACTCCACGCGTCTCGTGAACAGCGTCCCGTGCTGCCCGGCGGGCAGGCTGAACGCCGTCACGTCCTCCTCCAGCGTGGCAGGGTCACCCGTGTCGGTCACGGCGAACGTCAGTTTGCCTTTCGACGCGTGCTCCGTCAGCGTCAGGAAGCACTCCGGCTCCCGTTCGTTGAGCGTCCGCTCCCTCACGCGCCGACAGGCCGTGTCGAGCAGGATGCGCAGCACTTTCCTCAGGCACGCGGAGTTGGTGGGGATGGCGTAATAGTCAGGGACATCGCTCTCGAAGAGCACCTCCACATCCCGACCTTCCGCCAGCTCCTCGCAGAGCCGGTTCACCAGCACCTTGTCCTTCCGCTCCAGACGGAACACGCTGCTGTAGTACGTCAGGTCCTCCAACGACTCCACGAGACATTCCGACTCGTACAGGCAGCGGTCGAGCCTGCGGAACAGCTCCCCGCGCTCGTCGTCGGCGAGCGAGGTGCGCCATTCGTCATCCTTCATCACGTCAGCAAACGTACGCATGTCCTGCAGCGGGGCGCGGAGCTCCCTCGACACATGCTGCAGAAACCTCCAATAGTCCTTCATCTCCATAGTCATAATTCCTTCATTACATGATAGGTACAGTAAACGTACGACCGTCGCGGAGGATGAAGGTGACCGAGCTGCCGCCGTCGGTCACCTGCACGTCCATGAAGATGTCGTCAGTGCCGTCAGCTCCGTTCTTACCGTCGATTCCGTTACGTCCGTCCTGTCCGTCGGCACTGCAACCGGTGTCGGTCCAGGTGATACCGCCGTCGGTAGAGATCTCCCAGTGGCGGTTGTCGGGGTTGATACGCGTCCGGGGCACGGAGGCACCCGCCATGGAGGCACTCTTGCCGTCCCTGCCGTCACGACCGTCCTGACCGTCGACTCCGTCCTTGCCGTCGAGAGCGCCCGCCGGCACGAGCTGACCGTCCTCGCCGGTCAGCCACGTGTCGTTGAGCGTCCAGTAGAGTTTCCCGTCAGGTCCCTCCTTCACGCCGAGGTCGAGTGTGGCATCCTTGCCGTCAAGTCCGTCACGGCCGTTACGTCCCTGCCGGAGCGTCACCGTCTCACCGTTGTTAAAGGTCACTGACAGGGAACCGTCACTGCCTTTCTTCACATCGGTCACGTAGCCGTTTTGTTCCACGGTCTGTATGATCTGATGGAGAGTCTCCAACTGCTCATTCAGACCCAGTGCCTTCTGCTCGAGGACCTCCACCCGCCCGCCGAGTTTCTGCAGTTGGCCGGTATATTCAAACTTACCGCAACTCACGACCAGTATGCCGCTTATCAGCAGCAGATGCTGTATGCCTGTAATCCACTTTTTCATACACTCACTCATGTTTACGCATTCTTATAGATGGGGATACGGAAAGTCTGTCCGCTCTGGGTGGTCACGGTCATAAACTCACCACTGTCAGTCACCTCATAGTTCACACGCAGGAAGAACTGGTTGCCGTCCTTGCCGTCGGCACCGTCCTTACCGTCTATACCATCCTTGCCGTCCTTGCCCTTCGACGAAGTGCCGGTGGAGTTCCAGGTCTCACCACCGTCGGGCGACACCTCCCACATGCCGGTATCAGGGTTGATGCGCAACTGCGGTGAAACGGCATCCTTGCCATCCACACCGTCCTTACCGTCGGCACCGTCCTTACCGTCCTTACCGTTCACACGCACCGCGTTGCCGTCGCCGTCGGTCACGGGCTGGCCGTCAATCACCCAGTACCAGTTGCCGTCCTTGTCTTTCTGGACGTCGATGTCGGGCACCTCGGCATCCTTGCCGTCCTTGCCGTCAATACCGTCCTTGATCTCAATCGGACCGGCCTTGGCGAAGTTCACCAGATAGCCGTCGGCTGTCTCCTTCACACCCGTGATGTAGTCGGCATCCTCCAGCGCACCGATGATGACCTCCATCGCATCAATGTCGGTATTGACCCGGTCCACCAGTTCCTCCAACACCTTCACACGGTAGTCGAGGGCATCGATCTCGTCCTGATAGTCCGTACATGAACACACGGCGGCTTCCCCGCCGCAAAGGAGCAAAGCTCCCAAATACATTTTCACAATTGTTTTCATATTCTATTATTATTAATACTTTTCACTTTTCACTCCCTTAGTACCAGTTGTCGATGCGCTCGGGGTGCTCCGGGTCGTACACGTAGCAGATGCAGACGCGGTTCTCCTCGGGGATGTCGAAGGGCTGCACCTTGTCGCCCTTGGCAAACCTCCTGATGCGCCACTCCTGGATGCCGGCATCCTGCAGGTAGCGGCTGACGGCCGACGCACGCTCACGCGAGAGTCGCAGGTTGATCGTCGGATTACCGGTTTCCTTGTCGGCATAGCCTGACAGGCGCACAAATGCCTTCGGGTGCTTGTCGAGGTAGTTGATCAGCCGGCGCAGCTTCTCGGTCTGGTTGGCGCGGATGTCACTGCGATTGATGATGAAGAAGATGTTGACGTTGAACGACAGCTTCTCCACCGGCACGTCGACGAATACGGTATCGGGCGCCGTCCGGGTCATGGCCCTGGCGAGTGGCGCCGTCGGCTGTGTGTCGGCCTTCTTGCGCTCATAGCTCTTGCCGAGGGTGAACTTCAGTCCGACCAGGGCGTTGAAGTGCCAGTCCACGTTGTCACCGCGCCCGCGCTTCGAGTTGAAGTGGTCGGGCAGCATGTTCGCGTTCACCTCCGCACCGATGGCGATGCGGTCGGTCACGGCGTAGTCGATGCCGAGACCGCCACGCACGACGCCATGCCAGCGGGAGCCCTCCCAGAGTTTCTCGAAGTTGACACCATAGCGCTTCGAGGCATTGACGGCATCGTCATTTCCCCAAGAATAGGCCGCTCCACCACCCAGGAAGGCGTAGGCGTGGGTCTTGCCCTCGGGCAGACTGCCCAACAGGAGCGACGTGAGATTCACCGTCAGGTTGAGCGTCGGCTGAATGAAGTTCCACTTGTAGTCTGCCGACGGATAGGCATAACAGTTACGCGCCCAGATACCGCTGACATCGCCTCTCAGCCCGACATACTCGCTAATCTGGTAGCCCAGTCCCAGCTGTAGCGACGGCGACACGAGTTTCTCGAACGACGCCTCTCCGACATCGACGCCGCCACCGCCCTGCATCTTCAGATACCAGTGAGGCACAAAGGTGGTCTCATCCTCTTCCTCGTTCGACACTGGCTGTCCTGTCTGGTTTTGCCCGAGCGGTGCTCCCTGACACACAGGGTCGCTCCCCGTGTGCCTCCCTGCCGCGGCCGCCGACCAAACGCCGGCGACCGCCAACATCCAAAAGAATAAAAAAGTACGTTTCATAACCTTGAATGATATAATTGTTATTTAATATGATTTCAACATCTCAAACTTCCTCATTCCCCGGCAACCACAGGCAAAGGTGTAGAGCGGATAGTGCCCGAAGAGGCTCTTGCGGATGAGGAAGGACCGCGTGTGGTTGAGCATGCCAAGCATACTGTTCGCCTGGCAGAGCAGTCTCATACGCACATGCTCGTTGCTCAGCTGCAACTGACTGATACTCTCCATCTCCCGTGCCTGCCGGCGTATCCGCTTCAGGGTCTTGTTCTTCACGTAGCGGCGGTAGGGCTTCAGATGGACCCCTAGGAAGGTGACGCCCTTCCTCACCTCCGTCAGCTTCGTCTTCGACCGGTTCAGACGGATGCGCAGATGCTCCTGCAGATACCCGTCGATCCGGTCCACCAGTGTCTTCAGCCACTCCTTGTCGGTCGATATGTAGAATGAGTCATCCACGTAGCGGCCGTAGTGCTTGACTTTCAGGCAGCGCTTCACCCACTGGTCGAAGCCGTTCATGTATAGGTTGGAGAACATCTGACTGGTCAGGTTGCCGATGGGCAGACCCACACCCTCGGGGGCATAGCGCAGCGACTTCGAACGGGGCAGTCTGGCGAAGAGCCCCTGGGAGTCCCTGACCTCACAGTTCTCCAACGGGTTGTGCATAATCACCTTCCTGAGCAACTGCTCCACGAGCCGGTGCTTGGGCAGGTCGGCCAGTCGCTGCCCACTCTCGTTGCGTCGCCTCCCCACGCGCTCCATCAGTGCCAGGGCCTTGGCGCACAACAGCTCACGGTCGATGCTCATGAAGTAGCCGCTGATGTCGAGCTGCAGACACCAGCACTCACGGGTGTAGTTCCGGGAGCACGAACGGATGTGGTGCTCCAGACGGTCCACGCCGTAGCCCGTACCCTTCCCGTCGCGACACGAGTAGCAGTCCTCTATCAGCTCGCGCTCCAACTGCGGGTTCAGGTAGTCGTATATATAGTGGTGTATGATGCGGTCGCGGAAGTCGGCGGCTATCACCTCGCGCAGCACCGGGTTGCTCACCGCGAAACAGATGCTCGGCCGCATGGTGTAGCTGCCGTCGAGTATCGACAGTGCCAACTCGTCGAGCTCCTCCTCGATGTTCATCGAGCAGCGTATGCAACTGCCCGTGTTGGCCTTGTGCCTGCGCGCCTGACGGTAGGCCGCCCGCAGGTCGTGCATCAGTACATTATATCTTTTCATCTCTCATTTTGTCATATCAAGAAAAAATCCCCGCTGACGGCGACAGATCCCTCGAAGAACATACGCACCGATAAGCCGTTCGTCGTAGCATTCGAGTTCTCGTTCAGGTTGCCCGAATTCACATTCCAGTTGAAAGCACCGCTACCACCCGTGGAGGATGACCAGTAGTTGCAATTCTTGCCTACATTGGTTGTGGCCGTACCACTGCTACCACTCAAGTTGCCGCAGGCATTACCGTCATGAAGGTAGACGGAACAGACATATTGTTGTACGTGTAGGAAAGCAGCCTCTGACACTATACTGACAGGAAGTCCTTCCCAGTTTCCTCTTTGCATCGGAAAGGGGAGGGTTAATCCCCGACAGAACCTCCACGCATCCTTCCAGCGGGAGCACATAGCCCAGGCGCAGGCTGTAGACCGTGCACCGTGGCGGGCTGCCGAATCTGTCATACGCGCTCGCACCGCAGGCGGGCGACCTGCCCGCCGATACCACAGGCGGTGCGACTCATGATACCCCTCTCAGGATCCGCCAGCAGGGACGGTCTTGTCCTGATGGTCCTTTTCCTTTCTCGCCTCATATTTGTACCAGGCCGTCAGCTGCTTGCTGATCGTGGCGAGGTAATGGATATAGAAGGCACACTTAGAACTCTTCAACAGGCCCAACTCATCCATCACACGGTAGAGCACCTTCGCCTCGTAGACCCAGTGAAGCGCCTCGACAAGCAGCGGCGAACGGGGCTCGGGGTGCTTCTTCGCCTCGTAGATCGAGGTGAGCAGGCTCTGCAAAGTACGCTTCATCTCCTCACCGAGCGTGAAACGGTATTCGCGGTTCAGAGCCGACATCGAACGGTAGACGAACACAAGCAGGTCGAAGGTGTCCTTATACACCTGAACATTGTCCATCACAGGCAACAGCTCCTTGTTCAACTGCTGCTTATCCTCGTCAGTGAGCTTCGGCGGCGTACCGGCCCCTCCCCTTCTCTTGCTGCTCATCGCCCTTCGGCATTAATCATCTTCTGAAGATCAGACAACAGCAACATACAGTCGATCGGCGTGGCAGTGGCCAGGTTGAACGACCGGATGCGGTCGGCCACCAAACGCTCCACACCGACAGGCTCCGGGGCTTCCACAGAAGGTGCCTCCATCAAAGGTGCCTCCACTGTCAGCACGTCCACAGCAGGTGCTGCAGCAGTAGGTGATTCCACTGTAGGTGCTGCTGCAGCTCTTCTGACCGGCTGGGTGGTCAACGACAGCGAGTCGCGCCAACTGAGAAACAGCTGCTCGTCGATGCCGGAGTCCAAACGTATCGACACCGCACCGCCATCTCCCTTCTGATAGTGCACACCGAGATCGTCGAGCACCTTGCGCGGGAAAGCGGTCGACACCACCTCACAACCGGCCTTCTCCACATAGCGGCGCTTCACTTCGTAAGGACGCAGCTTGGTCACGAAGAGATAGGCACTACGCTCATAGACCTTGAAGAAAGCACCCTCAGGCCAGAGCCTGACGGTCTGGTGGTTGGAGGTCTCTAATTTCAATTTCTCTGAAATATCAGGCATGTCGTCATTGCCGTTTTCTGTTTTTTATGATTCGACCGCCCTTACGGGCGGTATTGAAACCTCTGGCCTGCAAAGGCCAGAGGTAAAGGTCAAACATTCGGATGAAGACGGTATCCACCGTCTTCTAATCGTGGAACATACGCACCGAGAAGCCGTACGTCGTAGCAGCCGAGCTCTCGTCCAGGTAGCCCGAAAGCACACGCCAGTGGAAAGCACCGCTACCACCCGTGGAGGATGACCAGTAGTTGCAAGCCTTGCCTACATTGGTAGTGGCCGTACCACTGCTACCACTGAAGTTGCCGCAGGCAGGCAGGTAGCGGGAGCAGAACGACTTTCCAGAATTGTCGGTGGCTGGGGCGACGTTGGCAGCTGTAGCCCATACTGGCGAACTGGGCAGCGCCCCGAGCACGATCTTACCCTCGGCCTCGGTGGTAGGCTTCACGTTCAGCACATACGACTCGATGATCAGTCCGTTGCCTGCCCACTTGTAGTGCCATGCACTGGCGTAGTCGGTATTGATAAAGCGGACGGCATACAACTCGTTGGCCGCATTGCCACGGATGAAGAGCGAATTCAAACTACCGGAAATGTCTGTAGTCGAGTTTTTGCCCCTTGCGACTCCCGTCTCATTCAAAGTGTATGGACTTTCGGCATTGATTGAGGTGACAACAGAGAACAGATTCGGTCCGTTGGCGGTGATTGAGTTACTTGGGATAATGCCAACCTGCTCATTGATACTCGGCAGGTGGTAATTGGCAATCGCGCACGCTTTCGCATCAGTGTGGTTGAAAACTGGCGCATCGTATATGACATGTTCGGTGGCGAACGCTGTCTTTGAGCTATTGTTATACTGAGCCACGTAGTACAACAGGTTGTTTGACATTTTCGACGTGCTCTGGGCCACACGGTAGTCCACGTTGTAGAAGATCGCATTCTGCGAGTTCTGCGTCCAGTCGCCCAGGCTGACGATGTGACCCACGTCGCTCGTGCCTACCTCGATGGTGACTGCGTACTCCTTGCCACCCTCGAACACCTTGGCTGTGGTGCCGACGGTGTAGAGCACGGAGCCGGTGCTGGTCACCACCTCGATGAAGTTACCGTTTGCGGCAATCGTCTGCGGCGGGAACACACCACAGGCCACTACGTCCGTGATATCCGTCATAGTGCCGGTCCACAGAGTCACATCAACGGCAGTACCGCCGGCATCGCCGATAGCCAGTGACGTCTTTGTATCGTCATTGATGGTCACTGTGGGCTTGATGTTCTTCAGCTTGACGGCGGTGATCGATGTGCCGTCGACGGACTTGAAGGTGATCTTCGCCTTCGACATCACGTGACGGAAGCTCAGCGCAGCCTGAGTCACGGTCCATTGCGTCGCGTCGCTTGTACTGGGCTCACGCGAACACTCCGCCTGGTTGGCCAGCATCAGGTCGCTCTTCGCGTAGTTCAGATCTGTAGACTGGTCGGTCAGGATAGTGAACGACTTGCTAGCGTCCTGTGCCGGATACCAGCCGTAGACGTTCACCGAGCGCACGCTGCTCGCGGCGGGGAACGTCGGAGCCGTCGTCGGGGGAGTCATCGTCGTTCCGCTACAGGTGTAGTCAAATTCCGTGAAAGCCGAGCTTAAGCTGCCCTGGTCGACGAAGATGCGCGCCGACAGGGCGTTGTTCGAGAATCCCGAAGTGCTCGTGTTCAGTCCGTCAGCGGCTCGGGTGAGTCCGGGTGTCTGCTCGACGAACGAGGGTACGATCTCCACCGCCGTCCTGGCTGCCGCCGGACCGTCTGCCGCACCGCCCGACTGCTGCTCGGCCAGTTCGCTGCTGCAGCCCGTGAGTGCCGCCGCCCCCATGGCGACGACCGACATCAGCAGGCCGTTCTTGATACTATTGAATGTTACTTTCATAATCTTCTGTTTTTTTTATTTGACATATAAATCATCACATAGTCTAATTTCCCAGTTCCAGAGAGGGAGCCTCGTCGCTAGACCAATCCGAGAGGGTGACGGTTCCTGTCTCCACGTCGGTGGCGTTGACGTTCAGTGAGGCTGTGTAGACCTTGCCAGCCTCGAAGTTGCCGTTCACCGTGTAGTTGACCACACCTTCAACACCGCCCACTTCGGCCGTTACCTTCAGGAAGGTGGCACTCGAGTATGTCTTCGGTGCAAACACGCCGTAGGTCGTCACGACCGATGTTGAAGTGTTATCCCAGAGTTTGATATCAGTTACTGTACCACTGCCTGCGGCTGTGACGGTACTACCCGACTGGCTGAGCGTCACCGTGGGATAGGCACTTACAATTTCGATCTTCTTCAGTGTCACGCCAGTACCGGGGGTCACGGTGAAGCCGACCTTCGACATCACGTGCTGGAATGTGAGGTTGGCTGCTGTGACGTTCCAGTTGCTACCGCTCTTGGCACGTGTACATGTCTGTGGCTGGGCCACCAGGATGTCGCTGGCAAGATAGTTCAGGTCAGTGGTCTGGTCGGTTGACACCGTGAACGTCTGACTGCCGCTGTTGGCGGGATACCAGCCATAGACGCTGACCGAAGTCACCGTTCCGGGGAACTGCGGCTTGGATGTCGGTGCAGAGATGGCCTTTGCGCCGGTGAGGGTGTACGTATAAGCATCGCCGTAGGTGCCGCTGCCGTTGTCGACCTTCACTGCCACTTCGGTGCTTGCGCCCGAAATGCTAAACGCGGAGAAACCGGTATCGGCGGTGTTCAGCCCGCCGCTTGCGGTTCTCGTGAGGGCCCCGACCATGTCGCTGACGGTGGCCGTCACCTCCACGTCGGTGCCGCCCGATGCGGGCACGTCGGTCTCCGCGTCCTGCGAACAGGCTGTGAACAGCCCCGCTGAGAGGGCGCACGCTGCAAGGAGCAGGCCCCTTGCCAAACTTTTTTCACTTTTTTTCATAATCATTGCTGTTTTATTTGTTTTCTGTTAATATACGGATAATGAGTGACTACAGGGTGCTGTCGGTACCTGGCTGTACCTCGACGGTGCCTGAATTATAGTTCCCGACACTGACGTTCGTTTCGTTGTTGACCTCCACAGCCGTCGTCGTGATCGTGATCGTGTACTGGGCGGTCTTCGTGGCGTACGTGCTGTTGTCACCGTCCTCCACGGTTGCCGTGACGGTTGCCGTACCGGCACTGCTGCCTAAGGTCACCTCACCGGTGCTGCTGTTGATCTTGGCATTGCTGCCGCCTGCGTTCGACAGTGTGTAGGTCACCGTACCGTCGCCGTCGTTGGTCACCGTCTGGGTGACATTTTCGTCGCCGGTCACCTTGTTATAGCTGCTCGTACCGAACGAGATGGTGCAGCTCTTCTTGCTGATCGTCGCGGTCACCTTCGACACTGCACTGTCGTCGAAGCCGTCGCGGCCCTTGGCATAGTACCATACGTAGTACGTGCCTGCGTCCGTGGCCGTGGGAGGCGTCGAGCTGAAGGTTCCCTCGTCGGGCTCCGCATCCGTGGTGGTGACGCTGTATTGGAGCGTACCGTAATTGCAGCTGCCGTTACCTGCGAGCAGGTTCTGTGCACTGCCGTTGTAGGTCAGGCTGGCGGGTGTCGGGGCTGCTGTCACCTCTGCCACCGACGGGATGACCGTCACGAAACAGGTGGCCGTTCCGCCGCCGTCGATCGTGGCCGTGATGGTGGCCGTACCCGGTGATACACCGTGGACGGTTCCGTCTGAGACAGTAGCCACTGCCGTGTTGTTCGATGACCAGTTCACGCTCTTGCCGCTCGGTGTCGTCGTGGCGGTGAGCACCAGGTCTTCGTTCATGACCACCTGTCCTGTCGTCTGGCTGAGACGCACCTCGGTGGGTTTCACTGAGAGGTTCAACGATGCCGTGTGTCCCGAGGCCGTCGTGGCGGTGATGCGTGCCAGACCCGAGGTGAGGGCGTTGATCTGTCCCGTCGACGGGTCGACCGTTGCCACGCCACCGTTGCTCGACGACCATGTGACGGCCTGTCCCGTCGGGTTCGTCGTGGCGGTCACGCCACCGGTCTCACCGGCATAGAGTGCCAGCTCGGTGGCATCCAGCGTCACCTTGACGTCGGTGCTGTTCTCGTCGGTGACAACGACGGTACACTGCGACGAGCCATGCTCAGAGGTGGCTGTGAGGATGGTCACGCCCGGGCTGACCGGTGTGATGACGACGGTCTTGGCACCGTTGACGTCGTTCTCGCCACGTGTGCCCGCAGCCGCCGCGATGGTGGCCACAGCCGGGTTGCTGTTGGTCCAGTTCACGTTGTCCGACGAGGGCCGTGTGGTGGCGGTGATGGTGCGCGTGCCACTGGTCAGCGGGAGTGTCTGCGACGTTCCCAGACTCAGCGAGACGGCCGAGTTGGCGGCGAGGTTGCCCGGCAGCCATGCGTCCGACTGCACGTCCTCACCGTCGTCCCAGTTCGACACCTGTGCGTCGAACTTCACGGAGTTCATGCCCAGGTGGAGGTTCAGGGTGTACTTGTTGCCCGAATTCAGTCCCCGGTTTCCGGCTCCGAAGTTGACGGTCTTCGTGATCTTGTTCTCCACGCTGATGCCGGCGGTCACACCGTCGGAGAGCGTGCTCGAGAGCGAGGGGTTGGCGGTCTCCACGTCGTAGACGATGGTGACGGTCATCTGCTCGCCTGTCGGTATGACGCACACGCTGTTGGTCAGACCGCTGGAGTTGAAGAGGTTGCGCTTCGTATGGGTCACGCCCGGTGTCGCGGTCTCGCTCTGGATGATCTCGTCGTTCAGTCCGGTGGGCGTCTCATTGAGGGCCTCGGCCCCCTGCGTGCCCTCACGGCCGTCGCGACGGCCGTCCTTCACGGTGACGGCCTCGCCGTAGGGCAGGTCGGTCAGTCCGCTGTAGTCGAGCCACAGTGCCTCGGGCGTGTTGCCGCCCACGGTGTTGTTCAGGTTCAGCGACCCCTTCATGGCGATGCCTGTGAAGGAGATAGAGCGCACGTAGATCTTCGTGTTGGCGTCCACGTCGCCGCTCTCGTCGTGGGTCACTCCGTCGACGTCGGCGTCGATCTGCACGTTAAGCTGCGCCAGCGCGTGCTTGAAGTTGAAGGTCATCTTCTGGTCGATGCCCTTGGGGTGCTCCACGTTGAGCCAGGGGAAGCCCTTGCTCATCGTCTGCGTGTAGTCGTTGCCCGACTGGTACTTCTCCCACGACGTCTGGTCGCAGACGCCCCAGCAGAGGTCCACCGATCGGAGCGGTGTGAAGGCAGCGATATACTTCACGAGGGGGTCGCCCTGTGCGGTGTTGCGCGAGAAGCCGGTGATTCCCCAGTCGGCCTCGCCCTCCACGCTGCCTGCCGCCGCCGAGGCGTGCTGCACGTAGGGTGCGTAGGCAAAGAAGGTCACCTTGTCCTCGTCGTCGCTCTGTGCGTCGGATCCGCTCTCGTTGGGCCAGTACATCACGGGCGAGTACTCCCAGATGCTCTGCGTGCCGTTATAGAACACGCCCTGGTTGTACATGAAGTTCGGCACGTACGTCTGGTCGTACTTCCTCAGGTCGGTGTAGTAGGCGAACACGCCGAAGCCGCCGCCGCCAGCCTGCGCTTTCATCAGGCTGTCGATGGTCAGCACACCGGTCTGTCCGGCCCTCGTCACGCTGCGGTTCGTGTAGGCATTGAATGCCACCGGCGCCTTGCCGTCGACAGTTGGCTTCACCTTGCCCGGACTCTCGCCCAGCAGTTCCGACTCACTGCTGGTACAGGAGGCCAGCATGGCGGCCAGTGCCGTTAGATACATTAAACTTTTTCTCATAGATTCATAAAATTAATTTTTAAATGGTTTCTACTTGCCGTCGTGCGACGGTGCTGCTGTCCTGCGCGCCCTGTCGTGAAGGCACGCCGGCGGTACGGGGGTGATGCTCTGTCTCTCATCGCTGTTCTCCTTTTTTTTAAGTAAATTAATAAACATTGAAAACCTATCTCGGAATAATTCAGTCTTGTCAGAATGCCAGTACGGGGCGCAGGAGGGCGGCGGCGGTCTTCGCCGTGCCGACGGTGCAGCCGGCGGTCAGGTCGATGCCCACGGCCTGGTCGGCATCGACGGCGGTCGACGTCCAGTAGGCGGCGGCACTGAGGGCCGCCCCACCGGCAGCGGTCAGGACCGCACTCAGGCTCTCGGCGGTGAAGAGCGCGTTCGGCTCGTCACCCAGGTCGGCGGTCGCCCCCGTCAATGCCCTCGCCAACAGGTTCCACTGTGCCGCCGTGGGCAGGAACCAGCGCGAGGTGCGCACGGGGTGCGCCCCGGCCACGAGACTGGCGTCGAAGGTGTATCCGGCGGCGGCATCGGCGGCGGCGGTCCAGACCGTCGCGTCGACATCGGCCATCGACAGGGCCAGACCGTTGCTGTAGGATGCGACACCTGCATCAGTACCCCTGTAGACGATCACCGCCACCTTCGTTCCGCCGCAGTCGAGGTTACCCGTGGTGGCCTCATGGGCTCTGCCATGGGAACAGACCACCATACCGGTGGTGGCGAGGTGCAGGGCAGTGCCCCCGCAGGTCTCGTCGGGCAACCTGAAGCCGACGCTGAGGTCACGGCCCTCACTGGCACTGTGCACATAGCTCAGGTCGGCGGTCACCGTGGCCGTCCCGTCACCGATGATCTCCGTGGGGTCCTCCGAGGCGATGGCATAGTCGGCGGTGACGGTCACCTGCTGTCTGCCGGAACCCGCCTCCAGGGGGATATAGAACAGTCCGTTGCCGTCGGGCGAGGTGTAGTCGTGCGTGGTACATGCGGTTGACGAGGTGGCCTCGGCCATCACCAGACCGGGGGTGAACGCGAGACGACGGTGCACCTTCGAGTCGCCGGAGCCGATCGCCTGCCAGTTGGCCTCACCCGCATTGTTGAGCACGAGGCGCCCCTTGGGCGTGAGCTCGTAGTCGACGGTGACGGTGCTCACCGTCAGCGACACGGGCGAGGAGGTGTAGTAGCTCCTCAGCCGCTGCTCCACGGTGGCGTCGCAGCTGAGCGTCAGACGGTCGCCGATGGCGGCGAGGGCGTGACGGAAGTCGAGCGCCACCGTCTGTGCCGCCCCCTCACCGCGCGTCTGGTCCTTCGCGAAGGCGTAGAGCAGGTCCTGCTGACACGCCTTCCAGCCCGTGGCACCGTCGGCCTGCTCCGTACCGCCGAGACGGTAGACGAGCCAGGGGTCGCCGGTCTCGGTGGCAAGGGAGAAGTCGGTGATGCAGTCGCGCTCGTCGTCGGCACTGCCGTCACTGTAGGGCGCGTAGGCGAAGAAGCTGACGTAGCTCTCGTTGCCGTCCTCACCGGCGGGCCAGTAGACGATCGGCGCATAGTCCCAGATGCCCGTCGCACCGTCGTAGACCACCTGCTGGTTGTACATCAGGTTGGGCGTGACGGTCGAACTGGCATAGCGGTGTATGCCGGTGTGGGCAGCGAAGACACCGAAGCCCAGCTCGCGGAGGCTCTCGGTGCCTCCGGCCCCGTCGAGGGTCATCGTGCCCTCGGCGGTGCGCGTCGAGGCGGTGCTGTCGCTCACGATGAAGGCGATGGCACTGCCCGACCGACTGCCGGCGGCATGGTTGCACGCCGAAGTATCCTCGTCCACCAGACTGCAGCTGACGAGCAGCGAGACTGTGATCATTACCGTCGACACGACGGCCAGAAATTTCGACACCGCGTCGAGTACTTTGTCGTCCATGATTCTCTTTTGCATCTTTTCCTCTCTTTTGTAACCAAGATTCCGGGAGGGGGGCCGCAGGCTGCTTACCAGTTCACTGCCACCCCTGTCTCCCGGGGTCAAGGTTTCATGAATCGAAAAACATTATGATTTATATAAATAACAGTGTCCAATGCAGGCTGCACGCGGGGCGCGCCCCGCATGCAGCACAGAATTGACTAGTCAGCTACTACTGTGATGGTAAAGGTTACAGTGTTTCTACCATCTGCATACTCCACATTAAGGTTGTCTGTAGCGTCCATTGTGGCCGTAATGGTGTAGACATCGCCTACAGTTGGCTGATATGAAGCATTGCTTGAGTGATACTTCACCAGATTATTGCCGTCCAAATTGACATGGTGGGCTACTGACTGGGTTAAACCTATATTTAGAGCACCCGCCTTGTTAGTTGCACTGTTTCCAATCTCAAGGGCATCACCATTGGCATTCTTGATAGTAAAGAGCGTGGTGAGGTCAATTCCAGCCATGACTTCAGAACGTTTCTTTGTCACATTCGATGCGGTAACAGTACAACCGGTAGCCTTGGTGACGATCAGCACGTAAGTAGGAGCAGTTCCTGTTGGCAGGATATAGCCTGCTGCAGCGGTAGGAGTGGCACTAATGGTCGAAGAGCCGGCAGTAAGAGTGGTAACGACACCCGATCCGTCTACAGTGACGACATCATCATTACTCGATTCGTATGTAGCAGTTACACCTGCGCTTGAACGGAGGTTGTCGAATCCTGCAGTACCATATACGATGCTTGGATTGGTGTTAGCGAAGGAGATGCCACCGACCTTGGCCTGAATGGTCTCCTCGTAGGCGTCGCCGGTCTTGACGGTGATGGTGAATACATCGCCGGGAGCAGCAGCCGTACCCAGATTAATTCCAAGAGTAGTAGTATTGAATTGGAACTCACCGGAATTGTCAGCAGGAGCTGCACTTACCTGCGTGAGGGCCGTACCATTCTTCAGCACTTCGATATAAGCAGCAGTACCGTCGGTTCCTGCAATCTGCCAGTTATCGGTAGACCCCAAAGTTGCTGTGGTAGAGAGTGTGATGGTCTTGCTGTCGTCAGAGAGACTCTGGGCACCGAGTCCGAGCGGATGGGCGAGCTGGGTGACGTCGATGACGCGCCGTGCACTCGATGCGTTACCAGTGACATTGATGGCATTGGCAGTCGTGACGTTGAGCACATCGTTGTTGGACGTGATATCTGTTACGCGGACATAGGCCACACCAGACAGGTCGGCGATGCCGTCATTGCCGGAGAAGTCTGGCTTGGAGTTGACTGCTACTACAGCACCTGTCAAGCTTGTGGTAGCTGCCACGCTCTCACCGCCGTTGAGACCGGCCACTGCGAAGATGTACTCAGCCTTGTTGTAGTCGACGCTGACAGCTGATGTGTACTCAGCCGCTGTTGCAGAGGTAGAGGCCTGGAACGTAGGCATGTTGCTCGGCAGGTGAACGTCGGTCTCCACGTCAGCCTCCAGCCAGTCGCTGACCTCGGCGTCGAACTTCACGCTGTTCATGCCCAGGTGGAGGTTGATGGTGTAGTGCTTGCCGCTCTCGAAGTTGCTGTCGCCGAACTTGATGGGCTTGCGGATGCGGTTCTCGATGCTCGAGCCGAACTGCTTCTTGTCACTGACGTAGGTAGAGAGGTTGTCGTCGGCGGTCTCCACGTCGTACACGATCTCCACCTCGATGTCCTCACCAGTGGGGATGATCATCAGGGGGTTCGAAGAAGCCACATAGCTGTCGGTGGCAGCGTTGTACTTACGGAACAGCGGGGCGGGCACGTTGGTCACACCGGCAGTCATCTGACCGGAGTTCCACTCGGCGTCCTGCACGAACTGCGGGTTCAGGCCGAGGGTCTTCTCGTTGCTGGCGGCAGACCCGCTGGCACCCTCCTTACCGTCCTTGCGACCGTCGTAGATCACCACGCTCTCGCCGCTCTCCAGGTCGGTGTTGCCGTTGTAGTCGAGCCAGTAGGCCTTGTCGGCCTCCTCGGAGTTGTTCAGGTTGAGCGCACCCTTCAGGGCAAAGCCAGTGAACGAGATCTGGCGGATGAAGATGCGCGTGCGGTTGCCGTCGGCGTTGGGCAGTGCGTTGGCGTTGTCGTAGCCGTCAACATAGGCGTCGACGTTGACCGACAGCTGCGTCAGGGCGTGCTTGAAGGTGAACATCATGCGCTGGTCCACGGTCTGCGGACGGCACACGTTGAGCCAGGGCTTGCCCTTCTCGCCGTCGTTGATGAGCTGCTTGGAACCTGTGTCGATGATGCTCCACTGGGGATTGTCGCAGACACCCCACATCAGGTCGACAGACTTGTCCTCGTCGAAGCTGACGATGTACTTGATGAGCGGGTCGCCAGAGGCAGAGTTGCGGCTCATGCCGGTGATGCCCCACTTGGCCTCATCGGCACTGGTGTTCAGCTTGCCGGAAGAGGGAACAACCTCAACATAAGGCGCATAGGCGAAGAACGACACCTTGTCGTTGTCGTCGCTGATGGCCGACTGACCGTACTCGTTGGGCCAGTACTTCACAGGCTCGTAGTCCCAAGAAGTAGAACCGGCGTTCCACAGCACCGGCTGGTTGTACATGAAGTCGGGGATGCGCTGCTGGTCGTAGTCGTTGTTGTCGGTGTAGTAGGCGAACACACCGAAGCCGCCGCCGTTGGCCTTGCTGGCCTTCAGCTTCTCGAGCGTCATCTCACCGGCCTGGCCGGCACGCGTGGTGCTGCGCTGAGTGTAGGCATCGAATCCCACCTCACCCTCGGCGAGTGGTTTCGAGCTGACAGTCTGTGCAGATTCCAGGCTGTCCTTACTGGAGCAGGAGGCGAGCATCACCGCCGCCGCTGCTGCTAACAAATAAACCTTTCTCATAATTAATAAATTTAATTAAACCAAAAATAAAACACTTATATTGAGTTATCACTCATATCAGAAATTGATCTCCACGGGGGGCATCTCCTGCCAGGGCGTGACCTCGGCACCGAAGCCGGCACCATTGTAGGCATCGACATAGGGCAGGATGATGTCGGGCGACGGGTTATCGGGGTCGCCGCCGTCACCGTGGGCACCGTGCGGGTTGTTCGGGTCGAAGAACTCCGGGCCCAGTTCCAGACGGAGCACCAGCTGGTTATCATAGCTGACGATGTAATGCCCCACGTTGAAGTGCCAGGTCTTCACCGTGGCATGGTCGCGCAGCACGAACGACAGCCCCAGGCGCACGTCCTTCGGCAGACTGTTCTTCACGTAGTGCTCCCACCACGTCGGGTCGCCGTAGTCGGGTTCGGTGTCACCGGCCCGCGACTGTCCCTGCTGACCACCGCCACGCGTATAATAATAGATGCGCTCGCTCACGTCGGTGCCGTTGCGCCACTCGCGGGTGTCGAGGACGGTCTCGGGCCGCAGTCCGAACACGTTCATCGTGGTGGAGATATAGCCGCTGTTCTCACCCGTGCGCTCCAGTTCCCAGTTGCTGATGTTGAGCAGGCAGGGGTTGTCGGTAATGACGTCGCGCGGCAGGAAGTGACCGTCGGCGAGACCCGAGATGGCCGACGGGGTCTGCCAGAGGTAGTTGAAGCCGCCCTTGATCCACACGCGGATGCGCAACTTCCAAATGATGGGCAGCGGCTCGGAGTAGATCTTCGTCATCTTGATTGTCGACTGGTAGTAGTCGCGCTCCCTCCAGGGGATGTAGTCGCCGTACTCGCCGCGGTCCACGTAGCGGTTGTTCAGCGTGTCGAGAGCCATGTCCTCGGGCTGGTTGGCCACCACGTAGAGACCCGACTCCTCACTGACTGCCGGACGGGGGTACTGCAGGTCGGTCCACGCGGGCTCGCCGTAGAGCTGCCAGTTCACCTCGTCGTTCACCCCGCTGGGCACACCCTCACCCGACACGGTCAGCGAGTCGGGCTGGTAGGTGGCCGGGGTGGCCTCGACACGGGCGGAGTCGACACGCTCCATGTTCAGGAACGCCTGACGCGAGAACTCCTCGGGCGAGTAGTCGACCACGACACCCTGGTAGTAGCCGCCGGGCAGATAGAGATCATGGTGGCGCACATTGGCAGTCGTCGTGCGGTAGGGCGACTTCGAGAGATCGTCGAGCGAGTAGAACCACACGGTCATACCGTCGGGGTCGCGGTCCACGTAGTTGCGCCAGTCCACCTCGAGCTCGACACTGCGGAACTCGTCGCCGTAGACGTAGAGCTCGCGGCGCTGACAGCCCACTAACACCACCAGTAGAATGAAGCCGACGGCCGTCGCCCCGAGTATCAGCAGGGCATCCTCCAACAGGAAGCTCCGATTACGGAACAGATTCATATATCTCTTCTTTTTCATCATTACCAACTTTTCACTTTTGATGTTTCACTTCTCACTCCCCCCGTACTTCTGGTCGGCCCGCTGCATGTCGCGCTGCAGCTTCTCAAGGTTCTGACGGTGCTCGAACTCGATGCGCTGACGGATCTTCGCCGACTTCTTGTCGATCGCGGCCTGCTTCTTGGCCTGACGGGCATCAATCTTCGCCTGGCGACGGGCTATCTTCTCGTCGATCTTCTGCTGACGGCGCGCGGCACGGCCCTCGGGGGTCTTCTCATAAAGCTTCTGCATGCGCTGGTGCGCCTTGTACTCCTCTTTCTCTATGCGGAGCCGCTCCTTCTCCATGAGACGGTCGATCTTCGACTGGCGCTTCTGGCCCACGGCGTCGATCTTCGCCTGTCGCCTGGCCATCTTTGCGTCGAACTTCGCCTGCATGTCCTCGGCCTTCAGCTGCTGCAGGGCCAGCCGCCGCTCGGCACGGGGCAGCATGTCGATCTCCTTCAGCCGCTGCTTCCGCGCGATCTTCGCACTGTCGCGCTCAAACTGCTCGTGCGCCTTCATGGAGTCGCGGAAGTGCAGGTAGTCGTTACGCTCGCGGTGGCGCTGCATCGCCTTCTCGCGCCGCCACTTCCCACCGGGCTGGTTGAACACATAGCCGATCGATATGTTGAAGTGAGTGGCGGTGAACCAGTTCGTGCGACTCGTCTCCTGCCACATCAGGTGGTCGTCGTGGTACTCCTCCTTCCCTACGGGGAAGAGGGTCGAACCGTCGTAGCGGCGCCACGGGACGTAGGCATAGCCCAAGCCAATACCCATATCAAAGGCCCACTGCTTACGTCGCCCGAAACGGCGCTGCCAACCGATGTTCACGAAGCCGGAGTAGACCTCGCCCTGGTAACCCTTCGACCGCCACTCGAGGTCGCCGTAGCCGCCGCCCACACCCAGACCGATGTGCCATCCGTCGAGGGTGTGGTGGCGATATCGGCGGCCTAGATAACGGCGAAGCTCAAGGGAGCCGTAGATGATCTCATTGGCATAGGCGTTGTAGGCGAAGGTCCACCACGACCAGACGCCCTCCACGGCAAGGCTCCACCTGTCCTTGTGGTCCAGCGACCATTCTAACTGAAGGTTGGGCGTACCAGTACCCAACAGCGGGACGTTCGTCTTGGCGATCCAGACGGGACGGCGCACGACGGGCTTGCGGACGCGCGCACTGTCGGGCAGGCGGCGCAGGTGGCCCGTACTGTCCTCGAAGACGAGGTTCGGAGGCAGGAGCCCGGGCGACTCCATGACCACCGTATCGCGCACGATGAGCGTGTCACGGCCCGGCTGCCAGGACAAGATGGCAGTGGCCCCGCTGCGCAGCGGGGCAAGGTATTTCTCCAGCAGCACGGGCCAGACACGTCCGCCGTGCAGGGCACGTAGCTTGTACTCACGATGGTCCCACTGGTTCTCGTCAGCCGAGGCGGGAAGCTCGATGATGCGCAGCACCTCGTCGCGCCACGGCTCACTGCTCCCGGCAACGGCCTCGTAGAAGCCCTCCCAGCGCGCGGCCTCGTTGTGGACGATGATGTTCCCCACCCTGTTGCCCAGGTTCTGACGGACGAGGCGGCGGATGGAGAGGCCGCGGTTCTCACCCAGCCAGCGGTTGTGGGCGGCGGTGCCCTCCGGGGAGGCACCGCTGTAGATGTCGAGACGCAAGGTATGGGGAGACAAACCGTCATAGTGCCGATGAAAATTGCGTTCAAACGTCTCCCATGCCCTTGCGTTGTCGGCAAATCCCAGATCGACGCGCGTGCTGTCGAGCCGGAAGCGGATGCTGAGCGTGTCTGTCAAGAACTGTGCCTGCACCGTCCCGAAGAACAGCACAGCCACAGTCACCATCAACCATCTCAACTTCTTCACTGATATTATCTCCATTAATTCGTTCTTATAATTCATTCTATTTCTGTACGCACGCCTGCACCACCTCTCTCACGGCCGGCCCGCCTGCTCCTATCCTAACAATAGGAGGGCGCTTTTGGCAATCCGACTTTTTTTCGTAATTTTGCAGCGCGGTTTAAAAAAATAGAATTATGAAGAGAAAAAGAATGTACCAGCAGGATTCCATCCAGACCCAGTTCACACGCCTTATGTTCACCATCGCCAGTAAACTGAACCCCGACAGGCGCCCGTTCGTCCCGTTGGCCCAGGCGGAGATCGACAAACGCTGCGGTGACAGGAAAGGGGTATGGAAAGATGACGACAAAGTCAGCAGGAGCACCAAGATCAACGAACAGACATTCCTGAACCATGTCGTGAACTGCAAGGGGAGCGACATCAGATGCTGTGACATCACGCACGACTTCATCCGGGATGTGTACGACTATCTCGGTAATCTCAGGAACGGGAAGGGCGAGCCGTTGAAGGAGAGCACCAAAGGAACCTACATGAGTTCAGGCAGGTCACTCCTCAACAGGCTGGGGCTCAACGGAGACAGACTGTTTGACGGTATCAATACAAGGAACGGGAAGGCCGAGGTGGAAGCCATCGGGGAAGAGGAGATACAGAGTCTGAAGCGCTATGCCCTCACCCTTGCAGAGGACAGCTTCATCTATCTGGCGTTGATGCTGTTCCTGTTCTGCCTCTCAGCTCAGGGCATGCCCTTCATCGACCTCGCCTTCCTCAAGTGGGAGATGACCGGCGGGAAAACCATCGTCTACCGCAGGCACAAGACCGGAGTCAGGGTTGAGGTGCCCGTCACCGATTTCATGAGGAGCGTCATCGATAAGCTCGGCAACAGAAAGTCGGCGTATGTCTTCGGACTCCTGCACTCGCTGGAGCCTGAGAAGGCCATGGAGGAATACCTCAGCCTGCTGGGCAGATACAACCACGCACTCCGGCAGGCGGGCGAACGCGCCGGACTGACTGTAAAACTGACCTCATACGTGGCCCGTCACTCCTGGGCCACCATCGCCTACCTGAGAAACTACTCCATCGCGTTTATCTCCAAGGCACTCGGACACACAAACATCCTGACCACCGAACGTTATATCAAGAGCATCTGCAACAAGGACTATCTGCGCTGTTGCAAGGAGGTCGCGGAAATCATCAATCTTGACATCCCTTTTAACGGTCCAGCCCAAAAAGAGGCTATTTGACATCAAAAATGAAAAAAAATAAAAAAAGTTTGGAAGTTATTGAATATTTTCTTATCTTTGCAGCGTGTTTTATCTTTCCTATTGTTAGGATAGGAGCAGGCGGGCCAATAGATTTAGGATGATTGTATATATTATAAAAATAATGTACACGTACATTATTAATATGCACAAAGGGTCTGACTGGTCTGACCCTTTGTGCACTAGATAATTTACAATTTCTTGATTTCTTCTTCCGTAAGTCCTGTGACCTCGACTATATCCTCTATAGCCATACCCTTCTTCTTCAACTTCGCCGCTGTTAGGGCAATGCCTTCGGCACGACCTTCAGCATATTTGCCTTCTGCCAAGACGGTTTCTCTGTTGACGGCATCCCAGAAACGCTCATAGGCGTAAAGCTGACCTTCAGTCATTGCTGATTTCTCGATGATGCTTAGCGCCTTGCGGATGTCATCATTCTCCAGCAACTCTGCTGGAGCTTCCAGGGTGTCCTCGTTGATCTCAGTGAGGAAACGGAGCCACAATACGGCCATCTTCTTCTCCATGATGTTGCGAGGCTTGAACTTCGGCAGCTCCACAAACACGAAGCGCAGATAGTCAAGGCTGCGTTCCGGATGATCCACATTAAGGATGGCATAGTCATGGTAGAACTCGTCAGGAGCCTCTCCCTTCATCTTGTCGTTCAGAAGGTTCAGTGAGAACACGGGTTGTATGAGTGTGAACAGTTCTGCCTTTCCAACTTGTTTCATGACGGCTTTCGAGGCGTTCATGATGACTCGCTTCTTGAACTCGTCGTCCCAGCTCATCTGCATCTCGACGAGGAATTGGCGGCCAAGGGCATCCTTGCAGCGCACATCCACCACGCTGTTCTTCCCGCCATATCTCTCCGGAATCATTTCAGGTGTCTCATACTCAATACTGGTAATGGGTGCATTTTCGGCCAGCGGGAGCAGGGCGTTGAGCAGGCTCATCATCAAGTCCTTGTGCTCTGCGAACACAAGCTTGAACGTCAGGTCTGCCTTGGGACTGAGATACTTACCTTTCATTGTCTTTTCTCCTTTCGTTTTCATCATTTTACTCATAGTGTTACAATTTAAAATATCACAAAAGCTTTATCGGGTGCAAAATTAATGGAAATATCTGAAACCACCAAATCTTTTCCGAAAATAATATGCAACGGCATACGAAAACAAGTGCGGGAGGTGGGCTGTCGTACTTGCTTTTGACTGCCGTCGCACTTGTTTTCGGATGCCCTCGCACATCAAACCGGACTGGGAACAACATTAACCTTCGTTCAAAGAAGAAAAGCCGTGTTCCACTTGCAGGGTGGTTTTTCTCCTTGTACCTTTGCCACCGAAAATGCGCGCGCAGACATTTATTCATTAAAAAAGAGACATTATGGGAAAAGTAATGATCAGTGTTTATCAGAACAAGAACGACAAGACCACTGCCTACAACAAATGGTACGGCAGGGTGAAACAGGGACTTGAGATCAAGGCCGACGTGCTCTGTCAGCATGCCGCACAGGACTCGGGCATCGAGGAGGCACATGTCGCCATGGTGTTCGACGGTGTCCTGAAACAGATCAAGGAACAGTTGTGCAACGGCCACCCCATCAAGGTGGAGGGACTGGGAACATTCAAGGTTGGCATCAGTTCGGAAGGCTGGAGCGTGGAGAACTTCCAGAAGCGTCCGGGCTACAAGGAGGGTGAAGACCCGCGCAAGTGGTGCTCCGCCCAACAGGTGAAGAGCTGCCGACTGCTCTACAGGCCCTCGGAGGACATCAAGACAATGCTACGTGAAATCAAATTCGAACAAGTGTAACTATGGGAAAAATGAAAGTGACACCATTCCTGAACAAGAACAGCAAGATGGCCAAGGCATACGGGAAGTGGTTTATGAGAGCGAAGCCCTACGGGGCACTGGACATGGAGGACCTGAGCAACCACATTGCGATGGACTCGAAGGTGGAGCGGACGATGGTCAGTCAGATAACTAAGGCCGTCGTCAAGCAGATGAAGGAGCTCCTGATGAACGGGCACCCCATCCGCATCCCCCACCTGGGACTGTTGAAGGTGCAGGTGAGTACGGAGGGCGCCGAAACCAAGGAGGCGTTCAACGCAGGCAAACATGTGAAGAACGCTCACCTGATACTGGTGCCCACCACGGAGATCAAGGAGGAGATGCGCAAGATGAAGTTTGAGAAGGACTACGACCCGAC
>JAFPVW010000110.1 GCA_017395215.1 Prevotella sp.
ACCGGCAGTTTGCCGCCGGGAGTGCCGCCGGGCGTGCCGCCGCCCCTCCTTCCGGGAAGCCCCGCTTCTCCAGCGGCCGCGCGCCGCTCTTCGCCCCCTCCTACTGCGACGTGATGCCCATCGAACCGGGCCACCTCGACCAGCAGCGCGCCTACATCCTCAACAACCCGCGCAGCCGCTGGCTGCGCACCCACGACCGCACCCGCCTGCAGCCCCAATGGGGCGGCATCGACACCGCCCTCACCCCCGCCGCCCTCCGCGGCTACCTGCGCCGCGAGTGCCCGCCTTCCCAAGCCACCCCTGCCGCCCTCGCCGACATAGAGCGCCGCCTGCTTCTGGCAGGCGGAACCGTCGCCTGCAACAGCTACGGCGACCGCGCCCTCCTGCAGCGGCGCCTGCGCCCCGTCGTCTGCCACCGCCGCGACGCCGCCCGCTTCGACGAGCAGCGCCGCCGCTGTCTCGACGAGGCGGCCCGTGGTGCCGTTCTCGTCTCGCCCCGCATCGCCAAGGGCGAGCAGACCATCCTCGACGAGGCCACCAATCGCGGCTTCCCCGTTATTCTCATTATTGATAATGGCTTCCCTACCATCTACCACCCCTCCGCCGAGCGCATCGCCCTCTGTGCCGACGGCCGTCTGCTCCTCGTCACCCCCTGGCTGTACGAATACCGCCACCAGGACGACCCCATCACCGTCCCCTTCTGCAAGACGATGAACTGCGTGGCCCAGTCCCTCGCCCGCCTCAAGGACTCCTGGTGGCAAAACCCCTGACCGCCCCTCCAGCGTCTGGCGGTTCTGCCGCCAGAACAAAGAAAAACCCCGCCCCCTCGCCCCCTTTCGCGCTATCTCACTGACGGAAAAGGAGTTACAGGGGGCAGTATAGCCCGCAAACAGCGCCCCCGAGGTGCCCCCTCGGGAACCCCTGCAATTAAGATTTCAGCTTGAGGTAATAGCCCAGAATGCCTTTGATTTTGAACCGCTGCCAGCGCAGCTTCTTGATCGACGCGCTGAGACTGGTGAGGTTAGGCACGTCGGCGGCCTTCAGGTGCTTGCCGAGCTCCTTCTGGATGGCCGTCGTCGTCCAGAACAGCTCCTTCTTGTGCTGGCCGACCGGCTCGAAGAGCTGCGTGAGCACCTGCTCGGGTGCCGACTCCTGCTGGTAGCGCTGGTTGTGCAGCTGGATGACCCGCTCGTCGTCGTCGGTGAACCAGTAGACGCAGTCGGGGTCAGACAGTTCGGCCACGGCCTGGGCGTACATCTGCTTGTAGGGTATCGTCCCCGTCATGTCGACGCGCCCCGTCACCTCGATGCAGAGGTAGCGGCGCGTGCCGTCGCCCGAGGGCAGCGGTGTCTGGTCGTTGGTGGTGGCGATGAACGAGCAGAGTCGCGGCGTCATCGTGTACTGGTCCGAGCGCATGCGGCGCACCTGGACGTACTTCTCGGTCAGCAGGCGCTTGATCTTCGCCTGCTCGCGCTGCGTCTTCGAGTCGTACTCGTCGATGTTGACGAGCCACATACGTCCCAGCACGCGCTCCACCTGTTCGGCGTTGTCCATCTTGATGTCCTTCATGTAGTACTCGCGCATCGACGGGGGCAGGATGTGGTTACAGAACTGCGTCTTGAGGAAGCCCTGCTCGCCGATGAGCAGCGGCACCATCGAGTTGCCGTAGTCGGGGTTGAGGTTCAGGGCCTGAGCCACCATTGCCAGCAGCCAGCGGTGGAAGTACTGCGGCCAGCGGTCGTAGTTGGTGGGCAGGCGGCGGGCGAAGTCCTCGATGTAGTTGCTCCGGCCGTCCCAGCTGCCGCAGGCAGCGAGAAACTCGTGAATGGGGTTGTATTTCTGAACGTGAGCCGACTCGACGTAGGTCTTGATGTCGTTGAACCAGCTCTCGCCGCCCTCCTTCATCTCCTCGACGACGATGCTCCTCAGCTCGCGGTCGTCGAGCGGCTGCCACTGCTTGAAGCGCAGGTCGTTGGGCCTGAACTCCGTGGTCTGCTTGACGGTGTTGAAGCGCAGCTCGTAGCGCCGTGCGAGGAAGTCCTCGATAGAGCGCATGATGCGCTCCCTCTCGTTCATCTGCGACAGGGGCCGGCCGTTGTACGGCTTCTTATAGGCATTACGGAAGGTCTTGCGGACGAGGTCGGTGCCAAGGGGCCTGAAGCGTGCGCTCCAGAGTGCGCGCACCACGCAGCCCTCCTCCGGCAGACAGGCCTTGTGGCAGTAGTCGGCGAGCAGCTGCAGACAGTGCTCAGCACCGTCGGGGGCCTCGTCGACGGCTTTCGACAGACAGGTCTGGAAGGCCATGCCGATGTGCTCGCGGATATCGTCGTCGGGAAAACCGACGACAGTCCCCTGGTCGTCGGCGCGCGTGCCCGCGTAGGCTCCCAGCGGGTCGCGTGCGTCGCGCACCACGGGCATGGGCAGCGCCTCGGGGTTGTAGTAGAGCTGCGGGTCGTAGCTCAGCCGGCAGCCGCGCGTGAATCTCTGCTCTTCGACTATCAGGTCGCACATCACTAATGAGGTGTACAGCCGGGCGGCACTCTCGTGGGCATCGCGCAGGAAGGCGAGGAAATCGTCGGGAGCAGCCGCCGGGCAGTCGCACCTGACGACAACCTTCAGCGTCACCCCGCTGACGCCGGCGAAGGCGAGCAGCGTGTAGGGAATCTGACTGACGCGCCGCCGCAGTCCGGCCACCTGTGCCGTCCCCTGCGGACAGGGCACGTTGAGCAGCAGCAGCCCCGTCAGGGCGGCGGGCTTGTCAAGGCTCCGGCCCGCGAAGGTGGTGCTGAACAGCAGGTAGGGCAGACGGTTGGCGTCGGCTATCATATAGCGCGGTGCGCCCTGCTGCATGGCTAACCGCGACTGCAGGGCGACTTCGGCTATGCGGTCGGCCATGTCCTTGGTCTTCGGCGAGCGCATCCTTTCAACGATGGCGCCGAGGTCGGTGGTGACGGGTGTTCCAAAGTTCCCGTTCGTCGTTTTAATCTTCGTAATCTTCATGCTTGCAAAGTTACACTTATTTATGTAATTTCCCCGCCTCTCCAGCGTTAAAAGAAGTTATCGGCGGGTAAAAAGGCGGCGCTTTCCAGGGAGAGAAGCAGCGAGTTACGACCGTTTGCGTCCGCGCAAACAACCGTTTTCGCCTACCCAAAAGACCGTTTGCGCACGCTCGAAATCAAACGCATAAAAAAACCAAGGGGGCACTATGGGGGCACGTCGGGGGCAGTGTTTTAAAACCGCCAAACACCCACATTCTATACTAATAATCAGACTGTTACAACGAAAGGGGGCGCGGGGGCACGGTTCATATCTCAGTATAGATATGGAGCTGACCCATCTTCGACCGCATCAGCTTGGGGTTGTCGCCCTTCGTCCAGGCCTCCAGCACTTTGCGCGCCGAGTACTGCGTCAGACCGGCACGACTGGCAAAACTGCGGGTGGTGACATAGCCACGCTTCAGGCACTCGGCCAAGGCCTGCTCCAGGTGCTCCGTGTCGCCGACCACCGCCTGCGTGTTGGGGTTGGCCAGGCGGCTGAAGCCGTCGAACATCCATTTCCCGATGGCCTCGTCCCAGTGCTTGCCGGGGATGTAGTCGACGCCGTCGAGCACGACGTCGCTGTCCCTCACCTCGTCGGGATCAGTCACCTCACGCCGCAGCGCGAGCTTCGGGGCGAAGGAGCCGATGGGCGTGTCGATGCGGTAGCCGCGCGCCATCAGCGCACCGGCGGCCTTCAGGAACTCCCCCATCGCCAGCTTCAGCTCGCCGCTGCGCAGGCAGTGGTGGCGGGCGCAGTAGTCGTCGACGGCGTCAATACTCAGTTTCATCCCCCGTGCCGGCCTGGCATAGACGATGTTTCTCCCGTCGCTTCCCTTGGCGGGAGTGGGGTGAACTTCATACAGGAATCCTGCCTTCTTTTTTGGCATAACAGCTGCTCGTTTAGGTGATAATCGCCACAAAGGTACGCTTTTATTTCAAGAAAAACCACTAAAAATACGATTTTTGCATAAATTATTTGCTTATTTCGTCAAAAATAATTAGTTTTGCAACCATATTATATAATATGAACGCATAAAGGATATGAATACTGCATTTCTGTCGGCCAAACCTGAAACGAATGAAATTTGACTGATTGAGATATATGACACAAGATATGAACACGAAGATAATGAGACGAGATATGGAAAAGACATACTACAGTTCAAGGAAACATAGCACAAAGGAACAGGCCCCGTGTGTGAAAAAGCTGCTGCTAATGCTGCTGGTGATGATCGTGGCGGGAGTCGGCGAGGCGTGGGGGCAGGACCTCTCGGGGTATTATTATCTCGCTTTCCCCGGTAAGGTCAACACCCCATCAGAAGGCTACAATCCAGCAAGCCCGACAGAAAACTATTACTTGTGTCCTACAGAAGGCTATCTGTACTACCAAGCCACAAATCAATGTACGCTGACCGATAATGGCCAGCCGTTTCTAACATCCTATACATGCCGTGATGGCATTTATGAGGCTGACAATGCTGTTTGGACCCTGATTAAACATTCTTATAACGGTCAGGATTACTACTACATCAAACATTCTATTGATGACAAGTATCTGGTATTTAACGGTACCGTAGCAGGCAATCGTCTTCGTGCCCACCTTGAAAAAACAACATCTCCTGGTACGAATGCTCTTTTTAAGATAACCGAGGATGCTAATAATTCTGGTTATTACTATTTTGCACCCTTCGGTGTGAATAAATATTGGCTGAATCTAACTGAAGGCAACTACCATTCTCTTGTCGGAGAAGAAGGGAAAACTGACGGTCCTACTGTCAACGGTGTCAAACAGAAAGTCAATGGCACTTTGGGAGGATGGACTGAAGCAAACAACACGAGTCAAGTATATCTTGAAGCCGTTGCTGTCAACCCTCCTACTTTCACACAGAATGCAGACGGTACGATTGGGATTTCCACGACTACGGCTAACACGACCATCTACTATACCACTGATGGTTCTGATCCTAAGACATCCCAAACAAGAAGCACATATTCCAGTGCCATTACACTAACAGACGAGATGGGTACGGCCATCAAGGCCGTTGCTGTTGACGGGAGTAACAACAACTCCATGGTCATTACCCTGCCATTGGCTTCTTACACCTACAAAATCGTGAATCGCTCGAACCGGGTGGCCATTACCGCAACGCGCAAGCAGGTTGTTGGCACAACTTTGAACGGCTACAACTCCATCCCGGAGGACATCCGCAGCCCGTATATCAGTGACGAGAGGATCATTTTCAGTGCAACAAACCATTTCGACGAAGAGGACGAGATTAAAAAGACACCGGCCTCAGACACCGGTACTGCCGACATCTACGTCAGCTATACGCTCGACAACCTGACGAGCAAGTTCCTAAAGCTGAGCGGCACCCGCTCGATGAACGTCACGATGGACGGAGATTATATCTTCAACAGCAGCGGAGCACTAAGCCACGAAGCCACCGATAACAACATCGATGAGAAAAGCCACTTGTGGCATATCTCCGGTAATGACCCCTACGACGTGCGCGTCCAGAACATCGAGTCGAACGGCTATTTCCACTATAACGCCCCGACGGGCGGAGCCGCCTCCTCGCCGCTCACGCTGGAGAGCACCGCCAGCAGCTTCATCATCATGGACGGTGACGCCGACGGCGCAGGCATCGCCAACGGCCAGATGGAGCTGATGGCCGCCACTGGCGACGACAATTACTATCGCGTTGGCCGCAGCGGCAACGACTTCACCGTCAGCACGATAACGGGCCATGACGCCTCGCTCCAGATACGCGCCTACGCCAACAGCTCGCAGAAGACCTACAACCTCATCGACCGCCTGGGCAATATTATCTTCACCGCCCAGACCAAGTCTGACGACCTGGCCCTGCCCGCAGAGTTACAGAGCCCGCTGGCTTCTTACCAGTACTGGAACAGGGATGCCTTCCCCGAAGAAATAGTGAATGACGTCTGGAAAGTGAAAGAAGCCGAGCTGGACGAGGAGGGACAAGTGGTGACACCCGCCCCGACGCCTATCACGAGCCTCTCCCAAGCCGCTGAAGGAAGCGATATCTACGTCACCTACACGGTGAAGGACGACATCGACCTCACCGGGGCGAAGGCCTACCGGCTGGAGTACCTCAGCGGCATGAGCTTCAACCAGGAAGACGGCTCGGACGGCATCATCGACACACTGTCGCAGGCCGTCTATCCCTACAACAACGGCGACCTGAACCTCTACGTTTACGGCAAGCAGCAGTGGGACAAGCAACTCGCGAGCGGCGCCTCCACCCGCACCCGCTGGCTCTGGCACTTCGTGAGCAACCACGACGGCGTGGACCTGACGGGCGACGAGATTGACCCCTACCACGTCATCGTGAAGTCCGAACAGAACCAGAGTATGAAGGTCGATGGCGTCACCTACAACGGCAGCGCCTACCTCTACACCTACAAGCCCGCCGACTATGGCGAGGTGGTGACGGGCGTCGTCGTCAAACACCCCACCTACACGGGCAGCGACAAGCCCGCCTACGACGCGACGGAGTACATGCTCATCGGCACGTCGCTCAGCGCCATGAAGCTGAAGACCTTCAAAACGGTTGAGGGCGAACAGCGGGTGGTGACGTCGTTCGAGCAGTACTGGAAGAACAACCCCACCGTGGAGAAGATTGCCGGCGCCAACCCCGCCGCCAACAACTCGACGCTGACCGGCAAGGGCTGGCACAGGTACCAGCAGTGGGCCAACTCCGCCCCATGGGGCGGCGGCTCCAAGGTCTGGGGCTTCGGCGACCACTGGCTGCAGACCATCACGATGGGCACGGGCGAGTTCCGTGCCGAGGAGACGGCCCTCAACCCGCAGGTCATCCTCCTCGACCAGCACGGCTGGGAGATCATGCGCGTACCGCTGGACAATGTGGTGAAGCTGAAGCAGTTTGACAGCCCGATGGTGAAGGAGTACCACTGGTACCCGACGGCATACAAGTTCCCCGGCTACCACAAATACGAGGTGAGGAATCCCAAGATTCCCGTCTATATGAAGAATTCTTCCAACAAGTGGGTAGTCACTACCGACAGTATCATCCACAACTCCACGACGCTGACCGACAACCCCTACCTGCATTTCACCGAGCAAGGCTATGCCGAACAGGACAAGAGCGTAAAGAGCGACTTCTACGTGACCTACACTGTGAAGCCGGAGTATGCCAATGCCTACGGCGGTGCTGCCACCGAGGGTGGCGTCGGGGCATCGCTGTACCTGCTGAAGCAGGGCGACGACTACGCCAAGATCAACGGCACGTCGCTCGACACCGCCGGGGCGCCGACGGACATGGAGGACATCCCCCAGGAGATGCAGTGGTACCTGAAGCCCAACTTCAACATCGACGCCGAGATGGGCTACAACTACAACGGCATCTACGACGAGAAGAGCAAGGACGAGACGGAGGCCGACTACCTGGCCAACGGCCAGAACGGCTTCGACCCCTACAACGTGCAAATCCAGAGCTTCGCCAACACGCGGCGCTACTTCACCGTTGACACTGACAACCCGATGCTCTCCGGCGGCACCTGGACGGGTACGACCAGCAGGCTGACCTTAGAGAACCTCAGCCAGAGGAAGACAGCCACGGGCAACGACCAGACGACGGTGAAAATTACCAACGCCACCTTCATGGTGGTCGACGACGGCAGCGGCAACATGCTGCTGATGCCCCGCTTCGACAACACGAAGGTGGTGAACTCGCTGACCAGCCCCCAGCTGGCAGCCCCCGGCTCGGCCACCAGCAGCCTGACCATCGAACTGGTGCCGCAAGTCGTCCACAACTCCAACGAGATCAAGAGCCAAGGCGGCTACTTCGTGCTGGCTCCCGACTTCACCATCAGCACCTCCGTGGGAAGTGCCGGCGCACCCTTCATGGGCATCATCGACGGCAAGATGAACACCATCAGCGCCAGCACCACGCCCTTAGTGGCCTATGCCGAGAGTGCCACCATCCGCAACGTGATGCTGAAGGACGTGCAGGTCACGGGCAGCGGCTCCGTCGGTGCCGTCTGCGGAACGGCCAAGGGCTCCACGCGCATCTACAACTGCGGCATTCTGCCCAGTTCGCCGGCGTTTACCGACGAGACGTCCACAGTCAGCAGCTCTGACGGCTACTGCGGCAGCATCGTGGGCGAGCTGCAGGGCAACGCCCGCGTCATCAACTGCTTCAGCTATGCCACGATTACGGGCGGCACCACCGTGGCCGGCATCGTGGGCTATATCGGCAATACGCAAATCACCCAGAACAACGTGTCAACCGTCCCGATGGTGGTCAACTGTATGTTCTACGGCGACATCACCAGCGGCTCACCGAAATACCCGGTCTATGGCGGAGCCATGATCAAGAACGACGAAACCAACGGAAAGGGCGTCAATCCCTACAACTACTTCCGCAAGAACGCCACGTTCGACAACAGCTACAACAATATTGACAACTACAACCGCTCATGGCCTGCCGAGGAGAAGAACCTGACCCGCTTCGAGTACTACCGCAGCGTCCTCAACAGCAACAAGAACCTCTGCACCTACTGGATAACCGACACGCCCTACGGCTCGCAGACCGACAACGACCGCGCACTGATGGCCAAGTGGGTGCTCGACCAGACGATTGCCCCTTACCCCGTCCTGAAGACGTGGGGCTACTACCCGTCGGTCATCAACATCGACACCCTCAACCGCGTCAACGCGGAGAAGGAGCTGGAGCGGCGCAGCAATGCCAACGAGTGGGAGGGCAAGAGCTACGGCACGCTGCAGGTCACCATTCAGGCAGGCTCGAACAACAGCAGTGCCAGCGCTGTGGTAAGGAACATCACCATCACCGACATGGACACGCTCAACTGCGACTACGGCTACTACAAGATCCAGCTGCCCTACTACAACGACGTGTTCGGCAACCCCAATGCCACCACCCACGCCGAGAAATACGGCAACAACTACACCGACAAGGTGGTGACGGGCTGGAAGATCACCGCCGTCACCGGCGGCACACCCGGAACCTTCGTCGCAGACTGGCAGAATGGTTACAACTTTGCCGACCGCAAATGTACCAACAAAGACCTGTACAGCGTCAGTGGCAGGGTGTTTGCCCAGGGCGGCTATTACTATGTGCCTGACAGCGTCACGGCCATCACCATTGAGGCCTATTGGGGCAATGCCGTTTATCTGGCAAATCGTGGCCGCAGCATCGACCGCGTAAGCCTTACAAAGGCAGGATACAAAGGTGACCAACCATTCGTACCGGCTGGAACGATGCCAGACAAATTTCAGGGCACCTATACTGTGTATGGTGACTTGCAGGATGCCATCGGCGCCCTTAGCAACTCAGCCTCTACAGTCTATGACCAGGCCATCGTCCTGATAGGCAACCATCAGGTGAAGAACGGTAACAATAGTATTGCAGGGTCAAAAAACAATTTCCGCCCATTTACCATTATGAGCGCTGACTTTGACTTTGACAAAGAGCCAGACTATTGCCTTGAGCTTCAGTTCAGACACAATACAGACCGTCCGGGCATCCAACCTGCACGATTCGACTTCCTGCCTATCGTGGAACTTGGTCTTGCCGTTCGCCATGACAAGTTGGCCTACGCCATCGGTATCTTCGTGCCCCAAGGACATTTTGAAGTGACCGAGACCGCTTTCTTGCGCACAACCCAGTTTGAATACGATGCAAACTTAGACCGAAAGGATTCGGAGAGTCCTGTGATTATCAATGGTGGCGAGTACGAATTGTTCAATGTCAGATATCATGATGCCAACCGTACCAGTTATTTCCTTCTGGGAGGCAAGGCTTGGATTCATCGCTTCGCCCCGGGTTCTCATCCCAATAAAAGCCAAAACCCCAAGACTCGGCATTGCGCTGTGAATGCCATTGGAGGAGAGTATCCGGAGTTCTACCTTTCCGGCATTTACAAACCCAATATTACTGGCAATACGGGTGCTCCTCACTGCTATACCAATGGCGGCAAGTTTGGCATGATGGCTGGTGCCGGCTACGACAAGGTTGCCGGCGGCGTCACATTCAAGATTAACCACTCGCTCATCAAGGAGTTCTACGGTGGCGGCATCAACGGTTCCAACCCCGTGGGCGGCAACATCGACGTGACCATTGACTACAGTCGCGTCAAGAAGTACTGCGGCGGTCCCAAGGTGGGCGATATGTCTGGAAAGACGGTCACCACCAGTGCCACCGGCACCACTTTTGACGTGTTCTATGGCGGCGGAAACGGCGGTAACACCTACTACAGGCAGTTGCAGTTTGACGCAGACAGAAGCTCAAATCTAATAGGTACTTGGACAGGTGATTATAACTGGGGCGGTTTCTCCCCCGTAACGACCACGTTTGACGAAGGTACCGACAATAAGGGCTACCACGCCGAATATGAGTTCGAGGTGTTCAACCAGTCAAACGGTGTGGCAGACCAGATTACCCAGCGTGGTTTCATTAACTGGATTCAGTTTGGCATTACCAAGACGAGCAATGTCACCAACACGCTGACCGACTGTACGGTCAACACCAACTTCTACGGCGGCGGCAATCTGGCCAATGTGGATGGTTCCGTCACCTCGACGCTGACCAATACGACCGTTGTCGGCAATGCTTTCGGCGGCGGCTATTCGGCCACCATTCCGACCTTCAGCGTACACGACAAGAACTTAGTGTCGTTCCCGACAATGGACTATGCCGGTACCATCACCGACGGCAGCATTGGGTATAAGAAGGATGGCGATGACGTCATCGTCTACGAATGGACCAACGACCTGAACGGAATGACTGAGGCAAACAGAAAGAAGTCTCCCACCTACAAGAAGGACGGCAAGTGGTACTGCTACACCTGGAACTCCCTGAAGGACCTCGGTACGGTGACAGGCAACGTCACGTTGGACCTCAAGGGCAGCTCGCTGGTTGAAGGAAAGATCAACATCGGCAGCGAGACTGAGGAGCAGGTCGGCGGCGTGTTCGGCGGCGGCGATGCCTCCGGCGTGAAGGGAAATGTGCAAGTGACCATCGAGACCTCCGACCAGAAGGAGGAGGAAGGCTACAATGCCTATAACGTGTTCGGCGGTGGCAACACCGCCGACGTGGAGGGCAATACCCACGTGACGCTGACTGACGGCGTGGTCAGCCAGGATGTCTACGGTGGCGGTAAGGGTCAGACGACCACCGTCACCGGCAACGTGACGGTGAACATCGGCGCGACGAACGGCGACAAGGCCCCTGAGGTGCAGGGCAGCGTCTATGGAGGCTCGGCCTTAGGTGCCGTGAACGCCACCAAGGATGCCACTACCGGCGCACTGGCCTATACCGACGGCAAGAAAGACTCCGTCAACATCTACCGAGGCACCATCAGTGGCAGCGTCTATGGCGGTGGCTTAGGCAGCGTTGAAGAGGACGACAGCATCGCCGCCCAGAACTTCGGTCCGGTGATGGTCACGATGGAAGGCGGTACGGTGGGCACAGCCGTCTATGGTGGCAGCAATGCCAACGGCGTGCTGAAGCAGACGTCGACGGTGACGGTCAAGGGTGGCACGGTGGGTACGGCTCCTGCCCGTGCCGACTCCATAGCCAACGTCGTCTTCGGCGGCGGCTTCGGTGAGCCGACGCGCGTTGAGGGCAACGTGCAGGTGAACATCGGCACGTCCGACCAGACGACGGGCGGCGCCACCTGTCACGGCAGCGTCTATGGCGGCGGTGCCTTGGGCAACGTGAACGGCTCTACGGAGGTTAACTTGCTGAAGGGCACCATCATCGGCAATGCCTTCGGCGGCGGCCTCGGCCGCAAGGCCAAGGCCGACACCACAGCCGTAGCGGCCTTGGTGGGCGGCGACGTCACCGTGCTGCTGGCCGGCGCGAAGCTGCCGACCGTCGAAGCCGACGGTGCGCCCGTAGCCGGTCAGATCTTCGGCTGTAACAACCTGAACGGCACGCCGCTGGGCCACGTGAAGGTACACGTGAAGCATACGGTCGGCGTCGAGGGTCAGGAGTTCGACCTGGCTGCCGTCTATGGCGGCGGCAACGAGGCCGACTACAATCCCACAGCCGCCGACAGCGTTGTGGTCATCATCGAGGGCTGCGACACGACGAGCATCCGCGACGTCTATGGCGGCGGTAACGCTGCCGCCGTGGCGGCCACCGAGGTATGGATCCTCGCCACCGACACGATCGACAACGTGTTCGGCGGCGGTAACGGCGTGCGTGGTGCCGACTATGCGGCCCACGTGGGCTTCCACCGTCTGAGTGCCACAGAGAAGAGCGACTATGAGAACGGCTCCGGCATGACCCACGTCAAGCTCGTGGGCGGTACCGTCAATAACGTCTTCGGCGGCAGCAACAGCAACGGTGACATCCGTGGCGGCTCGAACATCACCATGCCCCAGCGCACGGCCTATCCTGTGCAGGCCGAGCTGACCACTGAAGACTGCCCGCTCAACACCCATAACATCTATGGCGGCGGCAAGAACGCCGACATGAGCGGCGGCACGAACATCGTCCTGGGCTGTATGCCCGACGAATGGATCGGCGAAATCTATGCCGGTGCACAGAACGCCGACGTAGCCGGCGACGTCAACCTGACCATCACCAGCGGTAAGTTCCACCGCGTCTTCGGTGGCAACAAGGACGGCGGCCAGCTGAAGGGTGCCATCACCGTCAATATCGAGGAGACGGGCGACTGCGACGTGCCCATTGTCATCGGCGAGCTTTACGGCGGCGGCAATCTGGCCGGCTACTCCGTCTACGGCTATAACGCCGACGGAACGCCCAAGACCAAGGCCACGTTCGATGCAGAGAACGAGGGCAAGGCCGACGACGAAAAGGCCGTGCCCTACGACAAGCCACAGCTGAACGTACGCTCGTTCACGAGCATCGGCTCCATCTTCGGCGGCGGCTACCAGGCCATGATGATTGCCGACCCGCAGGTCGACATCAGCGTGGTGAAGGGCAGCCATGCCGCCACGGCGTTTGACGCTGACACATTGCGGAACGTCGAAATCAAGAAGATGGGCAACGACGGTCTTATGAAGGATACGCTCATCACCCTCGGCCTGCCTGCCCATGAGGCTGGCAAGATCGGTGCCATCGGCCACGTCTTCGGCGGCGGCAACCTGGCCACGGTCGACGGCAGCGCCACGGTGAACATCGGTACGGAGGAGGAGATCGGCTTCATCACCACACCGGCACATCTCACCGCCAACGCCAATGGCAAATATGCCGTCGAGGGTGCCATCATCACCGGCAACGTCTATGGCGGCGGACAGGACGCCATCGTCACCGGCGACACAAAGGTCAACATCTGCGCCGTGAAGGACGAGACCACCGACGCCTACGTCAGCGTGCCACAGGGTACGGCGGGCGTCACTATCGCGGGTGCCGTCTTCGGTGCCGGCAAGGGTCTGGAGACCGCCGTCGACAGCACGACCATCATTATGGCGGGCGGCAAGGTGGGCAAGAGCGTCTATGGCGGCGGCGAACTGGGTATCGTCGAGCGCCACACCAGCATCACCATCCTGGGCGGCTCCATCGGCAATGAGAACATCCCGCAAGGCGGTGCCGTCTATGGCAACGTCTATGGCGGCGGCCAGGGTAATACGGAGGACGTGAAGGCCGGTCTCATCAAGGGTAACACATACATCACCATCAGCGACTCGGCCAAGATATACCATAATATATATGGTGGCGGTGCGTTCGGTTCGGTGGGCGACTTTGAATACAACGACAACGACAGCATCACCAGTCTCAAGACGGCGGGCACAGGCGTGGCCAACATCACCATCACGGGCGGTACCATCGGTATCGACGGCCACGAGAACGGCATGGTGTTCGGCTCATCGCGCGGTGAGGTGGCAGCCCCCGGCTCCATCGACGACCGCCTGGCGTGGGTCTACGACGCCAACGTCGTCATCGGCACTGCCGGGTCGGATGAGGGTCCCCACATCCATGGCTCGCTCTACGGCAGCGGCGAGAACGGCCACACCGTCCACAACACCTCGGTGACCATCCACAGCGGTTTGATAGGCGACACGATTACGATGGCTGCCGACCCCGCTGGTCAGGGCGGTGCCAAGTATCCCTACCGTGGCAACGTCTACGGCGGCGGCTGCGGTACCGACAAGTACGACAACAACACGAAGTATAACCTGCTCTCGGGTGTCGTCCTCGGCAACACGTCGGTCGTCATCGACGGCGGCCGCGTCGTGCGCAATGTCTACGGTGCAGGCTCGATGGGTTCGGTCGTCGACACCACCCACGTCACCATCGGCGGCAGTGCCGTCATCGGTGCCGAGGGCAGTGGCGGCGGCTACGTCTATGCAGCGGCCCGTGGCGACGAGGCCCTCAGCGACGCCCAGCAGGCCCATGTCGGTGCCACGGTGCTCACCGTCAGCGGCGGCACCGTCTGGGGCGACGCCTTCGGCGGCGGCCAGGCCGGTATCGTCAAGGGTGCCGTGGCCGTCAGTCTGACGGGCGGCACACTGAAGCAGGATGTCTATGGCGGCGGCGCACTGGCCAAGACCAATACGGATTACGATGCCAACGACAACACCAAGAAGACCTACGTCACGACCGTCACGCTGGCAGGTGCCACCGTCGCCGGCGACCTCTACGGCGGCGGCTTAGGACGGTTGTATAAGGCTGGAACTGCAGGACAGCCGGCTGTGGAGCCTCAAGGTGAAGAGGGTCAAGATGGCTATGTCCCCGGTTCGCCCGCTATTCCGGCAGTTGCTGAGGAGACAGCCGTCGAGGCCGATGCCAAGGGTCCCGTGACGGTGACGGTCAGTGACGGCCAGGCCACCCGCGTCTTCGGCTGTAACAACCTCAACGGCTCGCCCAAGGACACCGTGGCTGTCGTCATCAGCGGCACCGCCACTATTACGGACGCCAGTGCCATCAGCAACGTTTACGGCGGCGGCAACCAGGCAGCCTACAGCGGCACGCGAGGCATCAGCGTCGCGATGTCGGGCGGCACGGTCGACAACGTCTACGGTGGCGGTCTCGGTGCCTCGGCCGTTGTCCACAACAACACCAATGTCGACATCTCCGGTGGCACGGTAGGCAACGACGTCTTCGGCGGCGGCAGCCAGGCCGACGTCGAGCACAGCGTTAACGTCAGCGTCCGTGGCGGTACGATTACGCATAACGTCTATGGCGGCGGCGCCTTGGCTAACACCAATACGGCCAACTGGGATGTTTCCAATGCGACATGGGCCGACGGCAAGACTTCGGCCAGCGATACCACCAAGGTGACGCTCACCGGCGGCAAGATCGGCAACGCCTTTGGCGGCGGCCTTGGCAACGACGAGACGGCGGTTTACGTCTACGGCGACGTCAAGGTCATCCTTGACGGTGCGGCCCTGACAAGCGAAAAAGTGAGCAACCAGACTGTTGCCGGCAAGAACTATCCGTCGATTCCCACAACTGGCTATGTCTTTGGCTCCAACAACTTCAACGGTTCGCCAAAGGGTGATGTCACGGTAGAGGTGTTCTCTACCAAGCGTGTGGATGGCGGCGACCACGTCACGGGTGAATACGAGGTCCAGGCCGTCTACGGCGGCGGCAACCTGGCCGACTACCAGCCCGCTCTTGGCAAGCAAACGAAGGTCATCATCCACGGGTGTGACGCAACGAGTATTGAGAAGGTCTATGGCGGCGGCAACTCGGCCTCCGTGCCCTCCACCGACGTCACCATCTACGGCGCGTTCGACATCGGTTATGCCTTTGGCGGCGGTAATGGCAGTATGCCTGTCCAGAACGCCGCCGGTAATTGGCTGCCCAATGCCGGTGCCGAGGTGATGGGCAACTCATATATTTCTGCCAAGGGCGGCCGCATCGGTCAGGTGTTCGGCGGCAGCGACGCCAAGGGCGACATTCACGGCCATACCACTATCGACACATCGGGCGGCGGCGGCGAGTGCGGACTGGCGCTGACGCGAATCTTCGGTGCCGGCAATGAAGCCGACGTCGCCGGCGACGTGAACATGATCTTGTCGGGCTGTAGTACGTCCGACTCCGTGCAGTACGTCCACGGCGGTTCCTACAATGCGCATATCTCCGGCAACGTCAACCTGACCATCACCAGCGGTATCTATACCAACGTGTTTGGAGGCAACGATGCCCGAGGCAGTATCGGCGGTGCCATCACGGTCAACATCGAAGAGACCGATGAGTGTAAGCCCATCATCATCAAGAACCTGGTGGGCGGCGGCAACGAGGCTGCCTATCCCGGTACGAAGAAGGACAGCACCGAATACAAAAACCCAGGCAACATCACGGTGAACATCAAGTCGGCCACCCGCATCGACAACGTCTTCGGCGGCGGCTACAAGTCCGACGTGAGGGGCAACACCACCGTCAACATCAACATGACGAAGGGTAGCCAGGCGGGCAAGCCGTTCGTGCTTCCCGAAGGCTATACGGGCGATCCCATTCCTAACCTTGTCGGAGGTGTCATCCGTGATTCGATAGGTACCATCGGCAACGTCTACGGCGGCGGCAACGAGGGTAACGTCATCGGCCAAGTCACGCTGAACATCAACACGACCGACACGGTGCCCATCTTGAAGCGTAAAGGCGACGTTTACGGGGCTGCATTCATTGATGCCAATGGTGACTCCGTTTATAACTACAAGGGCGAGCTTATATATGATCATGTAATAGGTTCCCAAGGTCAGGATTCGCTTGTTGCCCGCAAGGTTTCCTACAAGAACGAGACCGTTCTCGGTGCCCACATCACGGGCAGTGTCTTTGGCGGTGGCAATCTGGCCGTCGTGGGTAAGTACAACGAGGCCAAGGACAGCGTCGAGTATGTCGGTAACACCTACGTGAACATTTGCGCCAAGGGCGTGAAGGAAGGCAACGACACCGTCTGGCAGGCCGTTGCCCCGGGTGCTGAAGGCGTATCCATCGCGAAGGATGTGTACGGCGGCGGCATGGGTAAGGCCACCTCATTCAAGTGTCTGACAGCCATGGTGACCGGCAGTACGAATGTGCGTATCGGCAACGGCACGGTCGGCGGCTCCATCTATGGCGGCGGTCAGGTAGGCCGTGTGGAGCAGAACACGTCGGTGACGATAGGTCTGCCCACAGGAACGAGCACGCCTGAAGTCGGCGGCAACGTCTTTGCTGCGGGCAGGGGTGTCAACACCCACGGCTACTCGGCCTTAGTGCGCGGCAACAGTACGGCCGTCATCCAGCGCCGTGCCAAGGTGGGACAGAGCATCTATGGCGGCGGTGAGATGTCCTCGGTGGGACGCTACACCGTGGTGAACGGCATGCCGGTTTCGCTGAAGGACAACGGCAGCGGTTATTGCACCGTCATCGTCCGCGACAGTGCCGAAGTCGGCCCCAACGGCATGACGATGAAGAAGGCGGGCGGCCCCGACTTCTCCGGCAACGTCTTCGGTGCAGGCAAGGGCGTGCTGCCCTACGAAGGCTACCAGGACAACCAGCAGCCCCAGCAGGTGCTGCCCACCGGCACGAAGTACTTCGCCTCGAAGAAGAGCGTCGGCGATGGCGTGGACTCCACCTACTATGAGTTCATCGAGACGCTGGCATTGGCCACCCAGACCTACGTCACCATTGCCGACAAGGCATTCGTCAAGGGCTCCGTCTATGGCGGCAGCGAGAACGGCCACGTGCAGCACGACACGCAGGTGAGGATTGAGGGCGGCCAGATTGGCTGCGGCAAGGGCACCACCGAGCGCCACCCCGACGCCGTGTGGGTCGACGGCTACACGCCGACCGACGAAAACGACTTGGAGTGCGCCAGCTGGGACTACGACGCGTCGAGCGGCGCGCCCTACGACAAGTTCGCCATCTATGAGTCCGGCGGCAAGTACTACTACGACAACAACCACACCAAATATGCCGAGGGAGGCGCCCCGACGGCCAAGGACGGCCACACCTACTACGGCAACGTCTTCGGCGGCGGCAGCGGCGTCGTGCCCTACGCCCCGGGCAAGTGGCACCGTGAGGCCGGCTCCGTCGGCGGCAACGCCAAGGTCATCATCACCGGCGGCCACATCCTGACCAGCGTCTATGGCGGCAACGAGCAGACCGACGTGGCGGGCAACGACACCATCCTGATGTCGGGCGGCACGCTCGGCGTACCCCGCACCGACAGTCTGATGAAGGCTCACCCCGTCACCTGCTACCTCTTCGGAGCGGGCAAGGGCGACCAGCGCATCTTCTTCAACACCTGGACCAACGTGAAGAGCGCCTACGTCGAGGTGTCGGGCACGTCGCGCATCTACGGCTCCGTCTTCGGCGGCGGTGAGGACGGCCACGTGCTGGAAGACGCGAAGGTGGTCATCAAGGACGACGGCGTCAGGATCGGCACCACCGGCACCAGCTACGTCGACGGCAACGTCTTTGGCGGCGGCCGTGGCTTCTCGGGCGAGGCACTGACGGCAGGCACCGTGGGCGGCAATGTTGATGTGGATATTTCGGGCGGTACGATGCTCGGCTCCATCTACGGCGGCGGCCGACTGGCCTCGGTTGGCTCGTTCTTCACCAACCCAGACGACCCGCTCTATGGCCAGCTGCAGGAAGACGGAACGGGCGAGGGGGCCAAGACCCACGGCCACATCACCGTCAACATCAGCGGCGGCACCATCGGAAACACTGACCTGGCTGCCAATACGCCGGGCATCGAGCACAGCGGCAACGTCTTCGGCGGCTGTATGGGACGTATTACGCTTCTCGACGGGAGCATCAACCCCATCTGGCCAGAGCTGGCGCAGTCGAAGTTCTCGACAGTCAACATCAGCCAACCAGAAGGAAAGACCACTCACATCACACGCAACGTCTATGGCGGCGGCGAGTTCGGCAGCGTGCGCGAGAATGCTGCTGTCAGCATCTCAGCAGGCACCATCGACGGCAACGTCTTTGGCGGCGGCAAGGGCAGTGACGACCATCAGCACCCGACCACCATTGAAGTACACTGGGACAATAATACGGCCTATTACACCTACACCCCGATGCAATGGGCCGGCTGCGTGGGCGGCAACACCACCCTCGACATCACCGATGGCGCAGTGAAGAAGAACGTCTATGGCGGCGGCGAGCTGGCCAGCGTGGGCATTATAGACTATAGCGTCGTGCAGGATGAAGCGGGCGAGTTTACATTTAATGGAAAAAAATATAAGCATAAGGGATTCGTCAAGCACGAGGACATCCGCGAAAGAGCCACAATCAAAGAAAAGGCTTACGGCTTCGCCCTGAGCTGGCCCTATGAGTTCACCTACGTCCCCTGCAATCCCACGGGACTCATTGGCGGCGAGACTACAGTGACCATTTCCGGCGGCAGAATCGGCACCGGCTGGGACGACGGCACCGGCTACGTCTTCGGCGGCGGCAAGGGTCAGGTGCAGTTCTCGGGCGTCACCGACATGCACGAGCAGCGCTATACGGAGGCCTTCTGTGCCAACGTGCGCAAGACGACGGTCAACATTGAATATGATTCCACTCCAGAGGGCATTCCCACAAAGGAAAACAGCCTCCCAGACGCTCAGTTTGTCCTGGGTGCCGTCTATGGCGGCGGCGAGGACGGCCACGTCTACGAGGACGCCGCTGTCAACATCACAAAGGGCCTGATCGGCCTGAGCGTCTATGGCGGCGGCAAGGGTATCAACACCTACAAGGGGTATTTGAGAAATCAAAGTTCAAAGGAATGGGAGACAACGACAAAAGACCTCTACAGCTGGACAGCCGGCAAGGTGTATGGCAACGCCACTGTCACCATGGAGGACGGCCACGTCATCAACAACGTCTATGGCGGCGGCTACCTCGGCTCAGTGGGCAAGGGTAACTATGCCGGCGGCACCGACGATTACTACCCTGCCGGCTATGGCGAGACGCTTGACGGCGAGGCCTTGTGGACCAAATCTGGCAATTTTGATCCGAACAGCCCCATCAGCGAGACAAACAAGCCGGCAACGATGGCCGACCACTTCCTGAGCAGCGGTAACGTCACGGTGACCATTAAAGGCGGCACCGTGGGCACGATGAACGGCCTCTACGGCAATATCGGCGGACTGACGACCCACGGCACTCCCACGGGCATGGTCTTTGGCGGCAGCCGTGGCCAGGCCGCACAAGATGTAGGGTCGCTCTCACCACGCTACGCCTACGCGCCCGACTTCTTCTTGGGCTATGTGAACAATGCCACCGTCACCATCGGCAAGAAGGCTGAAGGCAATACTGCCAGCTCCGGTCCCACCATCTACAGCCAGGTCTTCGGCGGAGGCCGCGACGGCCACGTGCGAGGCAGCACGTATGTCACCATTTGGGACGGAACCATCGGCCAGCCCTATGAGGATGCGGCCGGTGTTGATCAAGTAGTGACTGCCGACTACCAACGCTACCACCGTGGCAATGTCTATGGCTCCGGTTCGGGCCTGGGCACTTGGGACGGCACACACCACGGCACTTCGTCAGGTTCAGTGACCCGTCACACGAGGGTTGACATCCATGGCGGTACAATATATAATAATGTATATGGTGGCGGCGCCATGTCTACCATTGGTCCTCCTACGATTCCGCCCACTGCCGCTGTAGCCGACTCGACCTGGTCTAAGTGTATAGTCAATATCTACGGCGGAAAAATCGGAAGCGGACAGGAATATGAGGGTGTCTATGCATCTGACTACGACAAGTATGGCTACGGCGGCTGCGTCTATGGTGCCAGCCGTGGTGACCGTGGCGGCGACCTGGCAGACCTGGCATCTGGCGAAACCATTGATAAATACGCTACGTCCCTATGGACAGAAGTGAACATCATGGGCGGCGCCATCGCCGGCAATGTCTATGGCGGTGGTCAGGGTAGCCAGGTGAAGAAGGACACGGAGGTCAACCTCCTGGGCGGCGTCATCGGCCACGATGCCTACGGCGGCGGCCGCGGCATCGCCGCGAAACGCGACGGCACGGGCGGACTGGCTGCCAACGTGGGCGGCAACGTCACCGTGACGCTGAACAACAACAACAACGGCGCTGAGGCTGACGGCTCGAAAGTCGGCTGCGTCGTCGACCGTATCTTCGGCTGTAACAACCTGAACGGCTCGCCCATGGGTAAGGTGACGGTACACGTCTATGCTACGCAGAACAGCGCGAAGTCGAAAATCGAAGAAAAGTTCCCGAAGCGCCTGGAAAACAGAACCACCCAGATACCGAGGGAATATCTGGGGCTGCTGCTTGACTCGATAGCCAAATGTGGCTATAATGCCAATACCCCGAAGATTGACATGGCTGTCATCGAGAGGGCGCGGACGACCTACGAGAATTCCAACCCAGGCACAGTCGACTCCGTCAAGGTGAACCTGGCCACCGACAGCGTGCTCATGCAGCTCCATAAGCTCTACGACGTCCGCGCCGTCTACGGCGGCGGCAACCTGGCTCCCTACGAGGCTGAGAACGACAGCACCCACGTTATCATCGACGGTTGCCAACTGACCAGCATCTATCAGGTCTACGGCAGCGGCAACGCCGCCTCGACCCCGGCCTGCCATACCATCGTCAACGGAACCTACGAGATTGACGAGCTCTTCGGCGGCGGTAATGGTAGGGACCCCTACGAGATCGACAGCCTATGGTATGAGAACCCGGGCGCCAACGTGGGCTACAGGAACTACACCCACGTCGAGGGAGGCAGCGGAACAAAGGATGACCCCTACAAGGCCAAGGAAAACTCTAACGCCACCGACAAGGAGTTCCGACAGGCCTACTACCGCTACGGCTCGGGCGTGGCCCGCACCGACGTCTACGGCGGACGCATCCACAACGTCTACGGCGGCAGTAACGAGAAGGGTAACATCAGCGAGATGGCCCTGTCGGTCTATGAGAAAGCCTCCACCTGTGAGTCCATCATCGACAAGACCTACGGCGCCGGCAAGAACGCCGAGATCGACGGCGAGGTGCAGATGGTGCTTGACTGCGTCGACTACATGGCCCAGCTCTTCGGCGGCTCCACAAAGTCCGACGTGAACAGCGACATCTACCTCCGAGTCACCAACGGGCGCTTCGGTCAGGTGTATGGCGGCAACGACCAGAGCGGCCGCATCTTCGGCTCCATCACCGTCGAAGTGCAGGAGCAGGGCTGTAAGCCTATCACCATCGGCGAGCTCTATGGCGGCGGCTACCTGGCCGACTACTCCATTTACGGCTACGACAAGAAGAAAGGCACGCTGCGCACGAAGAAGGAGTTCGAAGATTCGCTGGCCATCTTCAAGGCCAATATGGAGACGTTCTTACGAGATATCGCAGTAGACAAGCAAGACTCCGTGCTGAAGGACACGCTCATCCGTGCCGGCCTCTTCGGCTACCCGAAGGACGACCCGCGCGTCAGCATCATCTCGGCTACGCGCATCGACTCCATCTTCGGCGGCGGCTACCAGGCCACCGTCATAGGAAGCCCCCGCGTCAACGTGAACATGGAGCCGGGCATGGTGACGGCCAAGTATGTGGAGAAGAACTCCGCTAACTTTAGCGTGGGTCAGCACACCGTCGACGAGCAGACCTATACCGTTACCGGCAAAAGGAACGGTGCCGCCATCCTCGCCATCGGCACCATCGGCCACATCTGGGGCGGTGGCGACCTGGCCGACGTGCAGGGTGACACCTACGTGGAAATCGGCACGGGACGCTGGATCAAAGAATGGGATAGCAGTGGCAACGTTGTCGAGGAATCGCTGAACCGCAAGGCGGCCGCCATCACCGGCAACATCTACGGCGGCGGCAAGGGCGAGGCGAAGCCGAGCGGCGAGGGAGCCTTCAAGTGTCAGGCGGCCATGGTGGGCATCGAGGACGACGGTGTTGCCCATCCCGAAGGCGGCACGAGCGTCATCATCGGCAACGGCTACGTGGGCGGCAACGTCTACGGCGGCGGCGAGATTGCCCGCGTCGAGAAGAACACGGTGGTGACCATCGGCCTACAGGGCGGACGTGACACGGTCTCCGTCGCTGGCAGCGTCTTCGGTGCCGGCAAGGGCGTTGAGACCCACGGCTACTCAGCACTGGTGCGCGGCAACACGACCGTCACCATTCAGGGCAAGGCCAAGGTGGGCCAGAGCGTCTATGGCGGCGGCGAGTTGGCTTCGGTAGGCCGCTACAACGTGGCCGACTCCATTTACCACGTGCAACATCCTGACGTGGCCGTCGGTATGCCCTATTCACTGGCCAACAGCGGCAGCGGCTATTGCACCGTCATCGTCCGCGACAGTGCTGAGGTCGGACCTGACAACATGGTGATGTACAAAGCCAACGGCGAGCCCGACAACACCGGCCACGTGTTCGGTGCCGGCAAGGGTGTAACGCCATTCTTGGGCTACGACGCCGAGCACAAGCCTTGGCGCGTAACGCCCGGGAACGTGCAGGAATTCTACACCGACACGCTGGCCTACCTGAAGTATGTCGAGACGCTGGGACTGGCCACCCAGACATCGGTCACCATCGGCGGTCACGCCTTCGTCAAGGGCGACGTCTTCGGCGGCAGCGAGCAGGGCTTCGTGCAGCATGACACGCAAGTGATAATCCAGGACAGCTGCCAGATAGGCAACGGCCATATCCTGCTGGTCAACAACGGCGACACTATCGACAACCGTGGCGTCAACCGCCGCTATACTGACGAGGAGTGGAGCGAAGGCAAGCTGATGGGCGAGCCCCTGTGGACCACCAAGGCGCTGCCCGAGTGCGCCCACTGGCCATACGGCGTGAAAGTCACTGAAGGCGGAGTGACCAAGACGATATATGCCCAGTACGATAAGTTTGCCAACCAGACGGGCGACCTGGAGAAGTATCCCGACGGCACATCGACTCGCCACGGCCGGCATAAGGGCTCCGACGGACACACCTTCTTCGGCAACGTCTTCGGCGGCGGCTCCGGCTACTTCCCCTATGCACCGGGCAAGTGGCACTACGCCTCAGGCTCAGTGGGCGGCAACACCCTGGTTGAAATCACGGGCGGCCACATCCTGACCAACGTCTACGGCGGCAACGAGCTGACCGACGTGGGCAAGGAGGGCGTCGACACCGTCGGCACCTGTACGGTGAGGATGACGGGCGGCACCGTCGGCGTGCCCCGCACGCTGGCCCAGATAGCCGCACACCCCCTCACCTGCTACGTCTATGGCGGCGGCATGGGCGACCCGCGCACCTTCTTCGACAAGCACACCAACGTCAACAATACGGTCATCGAGGTTTCAGGCGGCCACATCTACGGCTCCGTCTTCGGCGGCGCTGAGGACGGCCACGTGCTCAAGAACGTGAAGATGGACATCAAGCCCGGCGCATGGATCGGTACCTGGGGCACCAGCTACGTCGACGGCAACGTCTTCGGCGGCGGCCGCGGCTTCTCGGGCGAGGCAGTGACGGCCGGCAATGTGGGCGACAGCGTCGTCATCAACATCACCGGCGGCCGCATGCTGGGCAGCGTCTACGGCGGCGGCCGACTCGGCTCCGTGGGCTACGACCTGAAGGAAGTCGGCGAGGCCGGCTATGGCAAGCTCTCGGACGACCCGGCCCGAGGCCACGTCGTCGTCAACATCAGCGGCGGCACCATCGGCAACGACAACGAGTATGTTTACATCGCACCGGACGCCACCACCGAACAGGTGGCTGCGGCCAAGGTGAACATGCCCAACACCCTGCACGGCTCGAACAACCGGCTGCTGCACACCAAGGGCGGCAACGTCTTCACCGGCGGCATGGGACGCTTCTACCTGCTCGACGACAGCACCGTCATCGACCACTGGTATGACCTGGGCAAGGTGAAGAGCACCAAGCTGACCGTCAGCGACAGCGCGCGCATCAAGAGCAACGTCTACGGCGGCTGCGAGCTGGGCTGGGTCAGCGGCAAGCATCAGAGCGATGTCGTCGCCGGCACCGACAGCCTGAGCACCGAGATCCTCATCACCGGCGGCACCATCGGCACCGAGGTGGTCGACCAGGACAGCATCCCCCGCTACACCTACGGCAGCGTCTATGGCGGCGGCCGCGGCAACTCCATGGAGAAGCTGTTTGACAATGAGATTGAGGATGATGTCACCGACAATCCCAAGTTCTACGCCGGACGCGTCGTGGGCAGCACCCGCGTCGAGATGCAGGACGGCTTGGTCTTAGGCAGCGTCTATGGCGGCGGCCAGGTGGGTAACGTGGGCATGGCCTCAAGCTATGGCGAGACGCCCGACAAGAAGCTGTCGGCCAACGTCATCGTCAGCGGCGGCACCATCGGCCGCGACACGGTGATGGTCGGCGACGAGTGCATCCGCTTCGGCGGCGACGCCATGGGCAACGTCTATGGCGGCGGCAGTGGCGACCGCACCATCGTCCGCTGTGGCATGGTGCTGGGCAACACCAACGTCAGCATCAGCCAGGCCGAGGGCAAGAAGACCCGCATCTACCATAATGTATATGGTGGCGGCGCCTACGGCACCGTGGGCGACTTCAACTACGTGACTGACATCGACCCGAATACACAGTCCCTCAAGGTTTCTCAGGTGGAAAATCTCCACACCGACAGCACCGGCATTGCTAACGTCACCATCACGGGCGGCGAAATCGGCATCGACGGCCATAACAACGGCATGATCTTCGGCTCGTCGCGAGGCGACGTGTCGAGCGGCTTCACGCGCGACGACTATATGGCGTGGGCCTACGACACCAACGTCAGCATCGGCAACGACGGCGGCGGCTTCGGACCGACGGAGCCGCGCATCCACGGCTCCATCTACGGCGGCGGCGAGAACGGCCACGTGCTCCGCGATGCCCGTGTCGATGTCCTCAGCGGCTACGTCGGCGACTCCATTACGTATTACGCCTTCAATGGCAACGTCTACGGCGCAGGCTGCGGCACCGACACCATCATGGTTGGCGGCATGAAGCGCTACAAGCCGTTGGCAGGCGTCGTACGCGGCAATACCAACGTCAACATCAGCGGCGGTCTCATCACCGGCAACATCTATGGCGCAGGCGCCATGGCTTACGTGGGTACGATTTCCAATGAGAATGATACTGCAACAGTAGCGAAGCACATGGACATTGATCAGGCAGGCAAGATCTATGGTTTAGGCCTGAGCTGGCCCTACAAGTTTGAGTTTGCCGACACCACCGGTACGGCCACCATCAACATCACCGGCGGCCACATCGGCATCAACGGCACCGACGGCGGCGACGTCTATGGCAGTGCCCGAGGCGAGGCCGGCGACCGCTACATCACGGCTCACCATGCCTTCGTCAAGGAGTCCATTGTCAACATCGATCTGCCCCGGACAGCGAGCGTGGCGGCATTGGACACCTTGAGTGCGCCTTGTATCACCGGCTCCGTCCACGGCAGTGGCGAGGACGGCTACGTCTATGGCGACACCTACGTGACACTGAACAAGGGTCTGATAGGCCACTCCGTCTACGGCGGCGGCAAGGGTAAGGGTACCTACAAGATGACCCTCGACCTGTGGTCGGCTACGGGTAAAACAGGAACTTACGACGCCGACATCTACAGTCTCATCTCAGGTAAGGTGATGGGCAATACCTTCGTCACGATGAACGACGGCCATGTGGTCCGTAACATCTACGGCGGCGGCAACATGGGTTCTGTGGGTAAGGGTAACTATGCAGGTGCCCCCGACGACTACTTCACTGCCGGCTATGGCGAGTTAACCAAGGATAGCCTTTGGAGCAACACCAATGAATACAGCCAGGCATTCCTCAACAGCGGTAAGACCACCGTCAAGGTGCTGGCCGGTACAGTGGGCAATCCCGACAAGCTCACGGAGTTAAAGGAAGGTCTGCCCTTGGGCAACGTCTTCGGCGGCAGTCGCGGTGTGGCGGCTCCGAACGTGCCCAACGCCCTGTCGCCACGCTACTACTACTGCCCGACCTTCTTCTCGGGCTACGTGAACGAGACGGAGGTCATCATTGGTACTGACAGCACCGACGGTCCTCGCATTCTCTGCTCCGTCTACGGCGGCGGTCAGGACGGACACGTGCGCCGCTGGACGGACATCAAGGTCTATAGCGGCGAAATCGGACTGCCCTTCACGGCGGAGAACAAGAGCCTTATGGGTAAGGACAACATCAACGACTCGCTGTGGCTCTATCGCGGCAACGTCTATGGCGCAGGCTCGGGTATCAGTGAGTTCAAGTACGACTTCAACGATGATGGCGACTACGACGACAAATACGAAGTGACTGGTGCAAACGGGAAAACCAGCTATCCGGAAAGTGGCTACAGCACCTCTGCCGGCTCCGTGACTTGCTTCACGAAGGTCGACATCAAGGGCGGCACCATCTACCGCAACGTGGCAGGCGGTGGCTCGCTGGCCAGCGTCGGTCCGCTGAGAATCAATCAGCCGGACTATGCCGCCATCAAGGGCGACAACCCGAAGGACTGGGGCAAGCAGAGCATGAACGAGGTCATCATCGGTGGTAAGACCGACAAAGGAAAGCTCCTCAAGCCCACCATCGGCGAGCGCACCAGCGTCAATGCCGGCTACGGCGGCAACGTCTTCGGCGGCAGCCGTGGTGAGCCCGCCCTCGGCAGTGGCTTCGCCACGTCCATCTGGACGAAGGTCTACGTCAAGGACGGTGCCAACATCGTCGGCAGTGTCTTCGGCGGCGGCAACGCCGGTGAGGTGCTGATGGATACCGATGTCCAGATCGGTGAGCCGAAGGAATCCGCCACCGAGCCTACCGAGCCTACCAATGAGCCTTAGTCGTTTTTACACGGTTTAACGACTTATATACGCAGAGGACACCGTGCTTTCATGCTCGGTGTCCTCCGCGTTTTTTACAATGCCCGATATACCGTAACCGCTTAACCGTGTAAATGATCTTCCTGCCCTACACCGTCCTCATGGTTCCCAGTGTCTAAGGTTTGAAAATAAGTAAAGCCCCCGGCCTCCGAATATGCAGAGGCTGGGGGCTTTATATGCGGGGCTTTACTCCCTGGTTATGCGTTCTTTCTCCCCGTTTGCCGCGGGTTTATACAAACAACTCTCCCATAGCGGCAGAAAGTGAGACCTTGCACCTGTCGCAGATGTCGGTAATGGTAGCACCATTGGAAGAAAACAAAGTTAATGTCGGTACAAGAACATTGTTTTTTTAGGAGGACTAATCTTTCAGGCAACCTAATGGTATAATTTTTACCCCATCAGGACGGGTGTATGCCATCTGACCGCCTGTAAGTATTATCAAAAGATCTGGTTCACGGATGGGCATCTGCTTCTCCTTCTCGTTATGCTCGCGGATAAGCCTTTTCAACTCCAGAAGATGGCTTGCCCCTTCCTCTATCTCGTTGCTTCCCAGTTTGCACTCTATCAAAGCAAAGCGCCCATCTTCAAGATGCAATACGAAATCGGCTTCCAGACCATATCGATCATGATAATAAGATACATGACTATATAGTCCTTGCGTATAGGCTTTCATGTCACGCACGCACATCTGCTCGAAGATAAATCCGAATGTTTTCAGTTGTGTGGTCAATGCCTCTGGTGTCAGTCCAAGAAGAGCCACGGCTATTGACGGGTCACAGAATCCTCGTTTGGGTGAGCTTCGGATAACGGTTTTACTGCGTATCGCTGGGCACCAGGCATCAATGTCTTGAATGACAAACAGACGTTCAAGGGCGTTCACATAGTCATTGAATGTGTCAATACTGCATTCTATTTCTTCAGATGACACCACATCTGCAAGCATGGTGGTCTTTTTGACGAGTGATGAAATGTTGCGAGCATACGAACGCAGTATCATCATGGCAAGTTTCTCGTTCCGGCGTTTTCCGTCGATTCGTGATATATCTTCACTGCAAACTGTGCGAACATAGTTACGGGCTATCAACAACTTAGCTTTTTCCGAACGTGCCATGAGAGTGCCCGGCCATCCACCACGACATGCTGCAAATATCAAGTCCTCTATGCTCATCTTTGATTTGCAACCGTCAATATCGTAATTAGGATTGTTGAACAATTCCAACAGCGACACCTCACCTGTTGACTCCTTTGATTCCCAAAGGCTCATGGGCAACATGTTCATTTTTGCAATGCGACCGTTTCCCGAATGATGAATCTGCGACTTATCTACAGCATTAGACCCCGTAAGGATGAATTGACCTGGTTCGCCACGTTTGTCAACCACCGTGCGGATAGCATCCCATAGGACAGGGGCATCCTGCCATTCGTCAATCAATCTTGGAGTGTCGCCGCGAAGCAACAAAGATGGCTTAGACATTGCCGTAGCTAAGTATTCATCACGCATGTCCGTATCTTGCATTCTAATGGCACTTTTGGCAGCCTGTTCGGCAGTAGTTGTTTTACCACACCATTTTGGCCCTTCTATTAATACGGCACCAAACGCATCAAGAAGGTCTTTAAGCATGACGTCTGCTGTTCTGTTGAGATATTCCATATGTTCCGTACTTCAATTTGGTTGCAAAGATAATGTAAACTTTTGGATTATGCAAGAAAATCTTGTTTTTTGAGGTATTTCATTCGGTGTTTTTGAGGTGTTTTAATCTGTTTATTTGATAATTCTCATTCTGTATTTTTGATTTTGTCACAAACTATTTTATTACAATGACAGCGACAATGGGTGTACCACTGTCGCTGTCACTTTTGGTGGGGCGTACTTCTATGAGTGCTTACCTAAGTACAGCCGTTAATAATTGTCGTCATCGAAGTCATCCCAGTAGTCGTCGGACTCGCGGGAGAGGATGCCTCGTTGGCGGGTGACACCTTTTTCTGTCGAATTACCCTGTGCTACTGATATTTGCGTCAGCAGCTGGAGCTGACAATCTACCACAATCGCCGTGGGGACTATATAAACTTTCCTCTTCATCATAATCATCTCCTTTCTTTCTTTACAACTACCTTTCTGCCATTCACAATATAGACACCCGACTTGTAGACCTGCTCCACCTTGCGGCCCTGCAGGTCGTACATGGTATCGTCGGCGTGCCGAGAGCCAACCTCAGTAACACCTGTAGCGCCAGTGGTATCAAACTCAAAGAAGATGGCCTTCCTGGAGTTCGGGTTCTCTGCATGTACCTGCTGCACGTAGTAGGCTTTGTTGTGAGGAATCGGATAGTAAGCATTATTTTCAGAAGCTCTTGGGAAGAAGCCTACACGTCCTGTAGAATACCAGCGGCCGCTATTGGTATCGTAGACCTCTTCCTTACCGAACACACGAATCTGCGTGTTATTGTCAGAAGTGTCCAGATACTTGCCCTGCAGCACGTTGCCGGTGATAGGCGATGTGTCTGCCTTCGGTGCATTCCCGGGGATAGTGAACGTCACCTCCTGCATGCCACTCAGCGAGCGGAAGATGACAGGCGTGGCGGCAGGCACCTCCTTATTGCCGTCGGGCGCACCCTTATGTTCGTCAAGCGATACGCAAATCAAGGCATACTCCTTAGGGTTATAATAGGTATCGCCATCTTTGCTGACACTATACGCGGCATGATAGTTCTCGCGATTGCCCCAGAACGGCTCCATGTCGCAAGCGCCAGCCTTCAACTCATGACCATCCTTGTCCAAGCCACCGGCAACACGGATGTCGAACGGCACGTAGAGCGAGGTGTAAGTATAGGGCAGGTTCTTTTTTAGCGGAGAGTCTTTGACCGGTGAATCTTCAAACCCGTCGTGTCCCTTATTGAGCCTCATCTTGAACGGCAGCTCGTTGCCGCCGATGCCCACGGGCTGCAGGTAGAAGCGGGTCTTGAAGAGTCCCGCCTGCTCGTCGAAGCAGTGGTTGGTGCTGGTTCCGTCGGTACCGGCACAGCTCAGGTAGTCGTAGTGCCTGTCGTTATCTTCGCTCTGCGACTTCAGCTGCATGATGCCCGCGCCGATGTCCTCGTAGCGGCACTCAAAGCCCTCGCCAGTGCCCAGACCGTTGCCCGTGAGGCTGAGTCCCTGCGTCTTCACGTAGTAGCGGGGATAGTTGGTTACCGCCTCCTCCGTATAGTTGAACCAGAAGATGCTGGCCGGGTCGTACTCGGCAGCGGTCAGTGTTTCCACTTTCAGGCCACTGCTTGCCGTTTGCTCGTTTGAGTCAAGATAGCCGCGCACATATCGCCGTTCGTTTTTGTTCTTCTCCCATGTGTAGGGCACGAGGCGGTAGTAGCCCTGCTTCATCTGCACGACGCTGTCCGGCGTATTGATGATGTCGTGGATGGCGGTCTTTTCCGCGTCGGTAGCCGTGCCGGCATCAATCTTCGCCTTGATGGTGGCGATGCCCACCTTCACTCCGCCTATCTCCACTGTTCCTTTGCTCACGACATCATACTTCAGCGAGCCCACCATGCCGGCATAGTTCAGATACTCCTTCAGCGTAGAATCCGAGCGGCGTTCCAGTCGCAGGTTGGCCGAGCTGTTGGCCTTCAGGTAGGCCATCGTCTTTTGAGCAGTAGGAATGATGGCCGCGCTGCCGTTGTAGTTGTTGCCTACATAGCTGCACGCATCGGCAGACAGTTCGCTGCGCAAGGCCTCCGTATAGACGGGGTGCATCCAGAAGTTGTAGCTGTATGTTCCCGGCATCATCTCGAAGACATCCTGCGTGTCACCGTCGGTCTGCTCCAACTGCAAGCCGTCGTTGTGGCTGTCGTTGTAGTTCATGACGCTGATGTACTCACTGAACTTGTGGTCGGGGTCGTAGCGGTTGAGCATCTTGAAGCCGTAGGGGTCGCCGATGACGCACCACTCGAAGTTGTTCAGGTAGAGCTTGGACTGCACCAGCGACTGGCTGACGCGCAGCTTCGGACTGCTGTCGCGGTAGTACATCTTGCCCTGCTCGCCGCTTCCGGCGGGAACGTGGTTGTTCACCAAGTAGTACCAATACTTGTCGGTGTTACCAACCGTTGCAGTACTCCATTTGAATAGAGACTCGTCACGGGTGTAATAGACATCGATGGTAATGGGTTGTGGGACATTACACAGATCCTTTACCACTTCAGTATATCCTGTATCATTATACTTAAACGTGTAATTACAGAATGGCCGCTTCATCACGCTTGGCATGATGTCGACCAACGGAGTGCCTTGGTTGAAGAAGCCAGATACAGTGAAGCTCTCTGTCTGTCCTGCCATGCTAACATTATTGGCATCCTTACGCAGGGTGTTCTCTCCATAGTGCAGAACCAGTGTGGGGCCATCGATGCCGTAACTTCCCAAGAATTCGGCAGTCATGGCTTCTGACTTGCTGTTAGGAATGTTCATCACCACATTGCCGCTTGTGTCGTAGCCTACAAAGAGCATCTGGTGGTTGTCATCTTCTTTCAAGCAGAGCACGGCATAGTCACCGGTAGCATCGTCGAGAATCGTCCATGTGTCATTCGTGGTGTTGGCATCAGGTGAAGCGGCCATCGGTATAACCGCATCCGGACTGATGTTGCTCCAGTTGACATACAGGTATTTCCCTTTTAAGATGTTATACAACTTCACGTTGTAGGGTGAACCTATGAGTACCCACTTGCTTGTACTTGCTGTTTCTTTGTTTTCTGTTGTCGTGGCTGACTCATCGGTAGCAGCTGTTGTATAAGCATACTTGGTGTGGTTCAGGCGGATGAGTACTGGATCTATATTGTCACCTGTAGCCTCGTTGTATGCCTCTACCGACTCATAGAACGTCGGGGCACCGGCAGCCAGCTCGTAGGGTACGTAGATCTTCAGCTCTGCATCACCCACGGTAGCCTCGTTGTTGGTATATGCTGTGGTACACGTCGCGTCGCTATACATATTATTATATTCGCAGAAGTGTCGCTTCAGCACCTCAGGTATGTCGTCGAGCGTAAACGTTGTCCCCTTCGACACATTCTCCTTCGTGTAGGTTGCAACATTGGTATAGTTTCCACTGCTACCCTCCATAATCGTCCATACCACATTGTACTGTGCGACGGCAGGTGTAAGATGCAATGCATAGATCTGGTTTGATGATGCATACAGATCGGGCGACGTATAGACTCTTTGACCTAATGAGTAGGTATATCTATCTGCGTCATCGTAGGTAGAGACATCATCCACCAAATAGAATATGTGATTTCCGTCGGTATTCTGCACAACCTCCCAATGCGACTTCACAGCATAGGTAGCATCATTGGTGAGTCGAGCTAACATTCCATTTTCAACAGTAGCTACATCTGAAAGAGTCGTATGGACATTCTGAACGCCAAGCGGAATGCTCTGATAATCATCGCCCGTACCGAGACACGTCAGTTGCAGGTTGTACGGGTCGCCCGTCATATACCAGCGATAGGCATTCGTATCGTCGGCTCTTGCAGCTTCCAAAGTAGTTTTATCGCAGACAATCGGGAAGTAGTCCTTCTCGTTTGTTGTGGTCTTTGTTCCACAACCGAAGAACTTCAAGGTTTGTGCATTCGCATTGTCAAGCACATAAATTTTGCTGAACTGCTCATCGTCAACGGTATAAGTTGCGAAGAACGAACGTGCAAACTGGTCGTTCTTGCCGCCGTAGTAAGGTAGTCCGGCAAACTCGCCCGTCGAAGGAATAGCATTCGAGAGCGCACCCGTTGCCCAGTCATACGTATGGTAGAACGTGTAGTTGCAGAAAGCATGGCGGAAGTCTTTGGTGTAGTAGTTTGGATTGCCCGTGTCGCCGCTACGATACAAGTCACCATCGGTTATTCGTGCCGTCGTAGCCCGTGCTGTACCGCCAGGATTCAGAGGCAGTGCGTATTCCTGATGGTCCACCATATTAGCGATTGCTGTGCTACCCTCCTTGAATACGCGCACCGGCGCAATGAGGTATGTCAACAGCAGGTAGCCGCCAGTACTGTTATTCATCCAAATGGAGTTGGCATCAGACCAGATGTGTCTGCTTGGATTGTTCTTCATCCTGAGGTCCATCTGCGTGCTTTGTGTGATAGCGCTATTTACCGGTATCGGCAGATCGAAGACTGCATCCGTCATAGATTCACCACTGAAAACCAAGCTGCTTCCAGTGTTGTCAGTCTTCACATTCATACCAGCATAGCGGCTGTAGAGATTGAAACCGTATGGTGTACCTACCAGAGCAAATTGGTGATGACCCTCCTTCACAGGAGTCAGTCCATCGTTGGGTGCTAACGTATAGCCGTCCGTGCTGTTACCTTTCACCTTCATTACGTATGATGCACTACCGTTGCTGGCATTCATCATGTAGTATTGGTAGTCGCGCGGCTCGTTACCTGTGCTGAAGACGGGTGCGTCGTCGGCATATTCCCACTTCACAAAGATTGTCTCATTGGCGTTGCTGCTGGCGGTAGTCACCTCGGTGGTAAGCGTGTTGTCGCTATAGTAGGTGTAGTCACAGTAGCGGCGCTTCATACCTGTAACGGCAAAGAGCTCTGCAAGATTATCGCCTTCAGATACACCAGTGAAGGTATAGTCGCTAATGTCGCTACTCATACTGTTGCCCTGCGGGTCATACAGGGTGAAGGTAAGCGTCTTGGCATCAGTCTCTTTCACCCATGTCAGGTCGATACCTTGTGTTGATGAGGCTCCCTTTGATAGTGGCATGTTGTCATCGTTACCGCCTAAATAGAGGTACGGAGCCTGGGCATTGAGCGAACCTTGCGGACGCAGGAAGAGCTTGCCTGATGTGTTTCCCAAGCCCGTCAACAGTTCGAAAGTGGTCACACTGCCCTCTGCACCATTGGCATATACGTATGCTCTGTCGTTGTGCACGGCATTGTCGGCAACTCCTAAGTGGCTGCTCATGCCGTGATAACGCTCTACCAGCTGCAGACTGTATGGTGTACCGATGAACGCCCATTCGCTCTTCTTCATCTCTACGCCGTCTGTATCGCTGGTATCCAGAGTTGTTCGGGTTATGGCAGCAGGAAGGTCTGCCCCTGCTTTCAGGAAATCGTTATCATTGGCACTGGCTCTGATACCATACCAGTTAATCTTGCCTTCACCGCTATAGAACGGTTTGATGATGGTGGTATTGGCAGTCTTGGCCGCATCCGTACCCGACGGAATCCAGTTGTTGGCATCGAGCGTATAGCTAACGAAGACATCCTTCACACCATCGCTACCATAGCTGTCGGTAATATTGGCTTCGGTAACGGAAGAAATCTCTGTATTTTCTGCCGCTGCAGCGGCAGCCTCCTTCGTGTAGTAGAACTTCTGTCCACTGGTATATGCCCTTTTGAGGAAGTAGGGTACGAACGCTGGAACGGTGTTCGCTCCTACACTACTGTTGCGGTAGCCGTGGATGGTTGCCTCCACTTCACCAGCATGTGATGTGCCCGCAGGACCTACGATATGGATATCGAGCGGAACATTAAGTTCCTCTACATTGATATATGTTGCCGCGTCGTTGCGGTCACTGCGCAGACGCCAGGTTCCGCCATCGTTGCCAGTATAAGTGAGGTAACCCGTCTGGTTGGTAGTGGCATCGGTTACATAGATGGCAAGATAATTTGTGGCATTACCTTGTGTGGTTTTACCATACGTAAGCAAGCTATAAACTGTTGCATTGGCATCGTTGGTTGCGAATGTTGTTTGATATTGTTTGGTGCTATTATTCTCACATCCCAAGTATTGGCCTGTGGCCTTATTGCGTATCTTTACATTGTAGGGGTCGCCATTTTCGCTGACAAACTCCCAAGCCCAGGCACGGTCGATAAAGGGCAGCGTGTTGTAATCCACCGTTCCGCCATTATAGCAGTCCTTCGTCTGGTTGTCCATCTTCCAGCCGTAGTTGTTGTCGGAAGAGTTCGTCTGGCCAGGTGAGAACACTGCGTGCATGGCCTGTGTGTTGTTGGCATTACGACGTATGCGATAAGCAGTACCATCCGTCTTAAGGATGGTCTCGCCATCTGCGGCATTGATGTCGTAGCCCACATAGACGATCTGCTCTGTTTTGCCAAGGAGAACAGTCTGATTCAATTCCGTTCCGCTGTTTGCTTGTGCCTCAGCAAGCGTAGCATAGTACTTATAGTTCTTTGCGTATGGACTGCGCAACCCTGTTGACAGCGGGTCACCAGATGTGTTCTCGATGGTGGCTGCACTTACCTGTTCGGAGATAACCTGTCGTCCACTCTTGTCAACAATAGTGAGTGTTACCTTAGCAGCACCCTCGAAGGTCAGGCGTACGTTATTAGCATCATTGTCGGCCAATGCGGCACTGGTACCATTGGGGCGTAGATAGACTAGTGGAGTCTCGCGACTAATGGCGCCCTGCGGGCGTAACAGCGGCATTGGCTTGTATGTTGCATCATCTTTGCTATTGGTATATGCAGCCAACTCCCATGTGCTGATGATGCCATCGAAGGAGTTGTATAACTGCGGGGTGGCGCTCCAATCATTCTCAGGAATTCCTATATAATAACCACTATTGGCTCGACTCTCCAATCGCAGGGCGTATGGTGTGCCGTAAATTGCCCAATGGGCTTCGTCAGAAATAGAGTTAGAAAGTCCTATTACTTTCTTCTCGGAATTAACAGCCAAATATGGTGTCGAACTATTGGCAGGATATTTCACGATGTAGTATGTCTTCGACTCATTGGTGCTCACCACAAACAGGTTCTCTGTGTTCCAGTTAGCATCGAGGTCGTAGCGCACATAGATATTGTATTTACCATTGGTCATGTTCTCGGTCATCGTTGCAGCAACGGGCACAGTGCCAGCAGTGATGGCGTTTTCCTTAGCTGCAGCATTAGCCAGCGTATAGTAGTAGGTATGTCCGCTGGTGTATGAGCGCTGCAGGAAGAAAGGCACCTTGTTGGATGCGGGCACCGAAGCGTTGCTTACGTAGCGCCCTGTCAATGTATACTCTACCGCACCTGCGGCATTCACCACGTTGACGTTGATTTCAGGGAGTTCCTCAATAACGAGTTTAGCATTGTCAACATTGTTGGCCGAGGCATCAACCCATTTTCCATCATTATTGCCATCATACTGCACGTAGGTTTCAGTATTCAGACCTGCGTATCTCAGCACGGAGTACTCGCTGGTCGGATCGCCGTTCCAGTAGAGCAAGCAGTATTTCGAAGCATCTGCAACATTTATTTTCTGAAGAACCTGTCCAGCTGGACTTGATTCTGGATTGCGCGCAAGATATTTCCAGTTTCTTGCAGCTTCAGATGTGATAGTGATGTTATACGGGTCGTCGCCCAACGTCCATAGATAAGTTTTATCAACGAACGGCAGATTGCTGTGGTTGAATTGGTTTGCTGCAGGTGTAGGACTACCATCAGTTTCTTGGTCGTATGTCTGTTGGTCAGTGCGATAGCGGTACAAGAAATTTGTATATGAAGATGTTGCCTGATTACCCCTGAACACAAAATGCAGGAAGACATTGCTCGTACCACTACTGATGGCATATTTCTTTGTCGCTGCCATCTTGTTGATATCTACGGTATAACTTACATACACATTCTCCTGTGCTACGGAGAGGTCGCCAGTTCCACGAGTGGAAGCATCGGAGGCATGGCTAATGTACTGTGGAACTGATATGCCGATACCATCGGACTCTTCAACGCATCAGGAACTTTGAGACCTACGCCATCAGTAACCGTCATCTGCAGGGCATCGTTGCCGCTGTTGTCGATGATATGGTAGGTGACGGGGGTCGTCAGCTGCGTAGTCTGCGCATTGGTGGCATCGTAGGCACTGAGCGTCGCCGGGTCTGCCAGCGTAGCGAAGTCGTCAACCACCTGCTCGTGCTGGAAGCGTGGCATCAGTCGCATGTTGCCATACTGATCCTGCACCGCCATGAAGGTGGCGTTGGTCACAGCCAGCGTCTTGTTGTCGTAGCCTGTCGGCGTTATCTGTGTAGATACAGCTGCCAGACTCAGCGAACTGCCATTACCCGTCCACGCGCCGCTGTTGAGCGCTGCGGTCGAGGCGTTTGTGGTGAAGTAAGTAGAGCTGTTGACGTTCTGTATCTGCAAGTTGTACGGGTCGAAGCCGTTGCTGCTATTGGTGTTATACAGGGTTTCAAGAGTCGTTTTATCTTTCTCCCCGTCACTGCCAGTGGTATAGAGGTAGCCCATCTCCGCATCGATGTTGAAGTTGGGCCTCAGATACCAGCGGTCGGCATCTGCCACCGTAGATGTGCTCTCGATAGCAGTGCTGTTAGCCTTGGCATAGTTGCTGCCCTGCTGCAGCAGGAAGGAAGATGCCGATGTTCCTGCCTCCGTTGCTGCACCGGTATAGCTGTTGGCATAGTCGTCTGCCACTTCGTAGGTAACGTAGAGGTCGGTGAGGGCACCGCCGCTGGTCACCTCCGGGTAGTTGGCCAGCGAGGTGATGGTCTCAGAGCTGTTGACGAGCGTCAGACCTGTAATCTTTGTCTTGTCGCTGGTCAGATAGGTGATGTCATACTTATGGTAGCCCGGCACCTTGTGGTCAACGTTGCGGGTAGAGTAGAACTTATAGTTCTTCACCATCGGGCTGTCGTACTTGCGCAGGGCTTCCTGCACGGTAGCGTAGTCGTCATCGTCATGCTCCACGATGGGCTGGCGCATAATCTCCCAGCCGTGGTTGTCCAAGAGCACGAGCACACCGTCGATGTTGGTCTCCACGATGTCCAAAGAGCCGTCGCCTACATTGACGGTCATATACCAGTGGTCGTCATACAGGTAGTCCTTAGAGTAATCTTTTCCATTGATGTTATATTTTGCGCCAGTCCAGTTTGCGGCATTGACCCATGTCTTATAGTTGTGCCAGCCAAAGCCGATCAGCGTAGAGTTGTTTGTTTCCACGACAGTTGAGTTCTTGGTACCGCCAGATGCCACCTGTGCCGTCGGGTTGTTACGCCAGTACTGCTCAAATGAGGTTACGGTGCGGCGTTCCGTCGTCGATGCATCGGTAATGGTGCTTGAGGTCATCAGTTTGTATTTCAGCCCATCGGTACCACTTCCGTTCAGAATCATGTAGTCGGTGGGCATAATCTGAGATCCGTTGCCTCCCTCCAAAGTCCTGTCGTCATCGGTCACGTTGTTGGTGACTACCTGATTGATGGTACTATTATAATAGGTACGCAGGTATGAATAGTGGTTGGTGTTATCTGTGTTGTCAGTGTGTGAACTCTGCCATGAGGTAATGTACACATGGTAGGGGTCGTTTTTCGGACTGACAAGGTACCACGGCCAGCGCGTGCGAGTAGAGGCACCGTTGTCCTTCTGGTCTAAGTAGCGCTGGTGGGAGTACATGTATATCGGACCGTCGCCGTTGGTGTAGGGGTAGATGAGCGTGTTCGCAGGCGTGGCGGTGGCATTACGGTTGTCGCTGCCATCCTCCAAGTTGTATGCGGCACTGGTCTTGAACTTCAGCATGTACATCTTGCCAAACTTCGAGGCATCGCGAACCAATGGATTGGCATCATTGTTGTCACGATGAACCCTATTCTGCATCAGCGAGTTAGCATCATTGTTGAGGCTGCTGAACTTGTAATTACCATTCGAATCTTTACCATTCAAATCGATGGCATCGCTGACGGTGTAGCCCACATAGACGGTGGTGCCTGTGTAGGTGTTCCAGTCCACCTGGTTGTAATCGTCGGCAGCCTCTGCGCTTGCCTTACCCGCTACTGTTCCTTCGTAATACTTATAGGTTGTTACGAGCGGACTGCGGTAGGCATTGCCGAATGGGTCTCCGTTGCGGTTGGTCAGAGTGTTAACAGTCGTAATGCGGCTTGCCGGAACACTGGCTTCGGTCAGCAGTTCGTTGCCGCCCTTGTCGATGAGCGTCAAGGTGTAGCTGCTGTTCTTCGGGGACAGTTGCTTTATCGATGCAGTAATGGTGAGCTGTTGGCTGAGCTGGTTTTCATCAGTGGAGTATAATGGTGATGCATCGTTATTATCAACGATAGCCTTTGCACGGAAGTTAAACAGACCTTCCGCACTGGGTGTGAATGGATAGGTCAAGGTTACCACGCCATTCTCGTCCTTGGTGGCTCCTTCCGCATTGGTGCCGCTGTAGGCAGTGCCTACTACCGTCCATGTGTCGGTAGCGGTTTCCTGCTCAATGGCAAAATAGGTTACACTCTTTTCCCCATCGGGAGTGGCTGTTGCCGTCAGTGTCACTTGCTGGTCAACGTATGTGGTGTTGCTGGTTGACGAGAGTGCCAGTGTGGCTGCAACCGTGCTGGAGCCTTTGTAGTCATACTGGAGAATGCGGCAGTTCTGGTTGTCAGTTGGATTAAGCGAAGTTGAGTTGGCATAGAGGAAGAAGTATGGTGCCTCACCGCTGAAGCTTCCAAACGGATTCAAGGCGGGCTTTGTTCTATAGTTAGTATTAATTTTTGTATTGTTAATATCCCTCATTTCCCAAACCGTAGCAAATTCATTGCTCTCCGTCTGCATCTTTGCCGTAGCAGCGCTGTTTCCAGTGAGCGCCATGCTTGCTGCAGCAAAAAGTCCTTCGTTGTTGCTGTCTCTGTTGACCAGTTTCAGGGCATAGGGTGAGCCGAAGAGTGCCCAGTGCGAATTGTTGGCTGTGGTGCTTGTTTCGGCATTACTTCCTGCACTGCCGATGTTGTGCTCGTCTGAAGTGCCAGCATTGAGGTAGTTATTAGTATTGCAGAAGCGGATGGCATACCAGTACTGAGTGGTGTTGTTACTAACCTTAAACAGGTTGTCGGTACCCCAATCCGTGTCAAGGTCGTATTTCATATAGACATTATAGTTGCTTGCAGCAATCTTGTCGGCATCGACAGCCGTCGAACCGTCAGCAGTGATGGCATCGGTACAGGCGGCATCATAATAAAACCTTTGGTTGCTGGTGTAGGTGCGCGTAAGGAAGAATGGGGTGAATGACGGCATGGCTGCCCCACTCTTGTAGTAGCCGTGCAGGGTACACTCGGTATTGCCAGAGTTGTCGATGACGTTAATGTTCAGTGATGGCAATTCTGTTATCTTCAGTTTTCCTGCCTCACGCTGGGGGTCCAAGCGCCATCCGCCATCATTGTCGCCATTGTAATAGACGTATTTGTCCTGTATTCTATTGTACAGAGCATAATAGCCTGCTGTCGTGTTGCCGCCATAATAGACAATGCTAAATGGGGTGGCACTGGCTTCACTGGTTGCCAGATGCTCTATTCTTCCATCATTGCTGGTGGACGACTGGTCGATATAACGTCCTGAGCCGACTCCTTGAATCTTGATGTTATAGGGGTCGTCACCCAGATACCACATGAATGAATTGTCTATAAAGGCAAGTGTGGCAGCACTGATGCCGTCATTTCCGTTTTGTGCATCCAAATTCTCTCCGCGAAGCCACCAGAGGTTGTCGTAGGTATGGCTTTCTATCGTTCGATATACGGCATGCATGTACTTGTTGCTGACGTTGTAGATGGCGAACTTCTTGTTTGCATTGAACTCGTCGGTCTTCACATCGTAGCCCACATACACCGTAGATTGAATCCATTCGGAAGTTTCGGTGAGGTTGGTGCCGCTGTTGGCCTGTGCCTCGGCAATGGTGTTGTAGTATTTGTAGTTGTTAGCGAAAGGACTGCGGTAGGCGTTGGGCAGCGGGTCAGTGATGAGACTGCCACTTGCCACGGTGGTGGTCATGGCTACGTTGCCGCTTTTGTCGATGATGTTGAGCGTGTAGGTGTCAATATTATCGACAACGGTGACGGTGATGACTTCTGACGTGCCATCGTTTAGGGTCGCGTCGTTGGCCACTGCCTTGAAATAATAGGTGCCGGCAGAACCTGGGGTGAAGGTATAGGAAACCTTCTCGGTATTGGATGTTGCCAAAGCATCACCACTGACGGTTCCTGCGTCATCGTTGCACTGGTAGATTTTTATGCCGGTGTAGTTGCTGCCACCATGCTGAGTGGCGTTGGCCGTAATGGTAATGCTGTTGCCTGTCTTGATGGATGCCGTGGTGCCTGCCGATGCGGCGATGGCAGCAGTTGGTGCCTGCGGCTCCAGGCTTCCCGTCTGCACGAAGTAGATGTAGTCTATCCATCGTGAGCCGGTATTAGTGTTGTCGGTGGTCAGGGTGATGGCCTGCCCGTCGGCCGTCACATCAAACTCCGCTGTGGTCAGCTCGGTAACGGCATTGTTGGTGGCACTGCTGCTGCTGACCGTGGCCGCTTGCGTGCCATCGACAAGGAGGTTGTAGGTGTAGGTGCCCTGGCTTTTATAGGTTTCGCCATAACCTATCACAGCCTTGTACTTGCCGCGAGGCAGGGCTGAGGTGACGGTGGCGGTGTTGCCGCTGACGAGGTTGCCCGCCATGCCGCCGGAGCCGAGGGCCATAGCCCAGTAGCGTCCGTGGCTGGTCTGCGCCAGGTCGAGGTCGGCACCGAGGACGGTCATGCCCGTCATGTCCTCACCTTCCACCACGAGGATAGCCTTCGGGATGAAGTTGTTGGCGCTTACCGCCAGCGACGAAAGGCTCTTCTCGCTGTAGCTGATGGCCGAGGGTGTTTCTGTGGTGGTGATGGTCTGTGCATAGTTGGGTCGGCTGCTGTTGGCTGCCACCTCGTAGAGTTTGTCGCCGCTGACGATGTAGCGGGGTACGGCAAACGACTTGCTGCCGTCGGTGTCGGTCTTGATGGTGGCAAGGGTCGGGCCTGTTGTGCCGTCAAGCGATGAACCCACTGTAAGGTCGTGTTTGGTTGTCGCATTGAGTTGAGACGTGTATGAGGTTCCGTCCCACAGTTGGCTGATGAGATACTCTAAGTCGCGCTTGACAAACTCATTGGTCTGGTCGTCGCGGTAGATGGCCATCAGCTGGTTGATGTGGTCGGTGATGCTCGTCTCTAAACCGATATTCATGGTATAGCCGATGCCGCTGCCTCCGTCAGTAGCATAGCCGCCGGTGACGGGCACGGTCTTGCCGCTTGCCGTGGAGAAGGTGGGTGCTCCTGTGCCCGTGAGTCCGGGGATATTCAGCGTCAACTCACGATACTGGTTCTTGTTGTAGGTGGGCACCTGCACGTCGAAGGTGAGGTAGCCGCCACTATATACGACTTTCTCAATCTTCAGGTTGTTGTAGATGTGGTAGTACTCCCACACCTCGTCGGCAGAGCCTACCCAGGCTTTGTCCGTCACGTTGGCAGTGCGCAGGTGTTTTTTTATCTCGTCGCCCAAGCCGTGGGTACCGCCGATGACGATGTTGTCGCCGGTAGCGCTGTTGACCGTACTCATCCATGAACTCTCGTTACCCTGGAAGAAGGTGCGGGCATAGCCGCCCGTGGGCTTGCTGCTGAAGGTAGTGGGCATGGTTCCAAAACCTGTAGAGGTCCAGTCGGAACGGGTGGCTGCCCAGACGTTCAAGGCCTTGCTCTGGAAGGGGTATTCGGAGGTGCTGTTCTGGAAGATGTTCCAGCAGATACCGCTGTTTGCACTGCCTGCGGCAAGGTAGTTGTGGTTGCCGTTGGGCTCCACCATCACCTTCAGGCCAATGCCCACCTTCGTAGCCCACTGGGTGTTGTTGGCGGTCATGGCGGCGGAGATAGCTGACACAGAGCTGATGTCATCCACGTCGTGCTGGGCAAAGCTCCAGCCCGTGCGCAGCATCAGCTTGGCATCGTAAGCGTCAATCTTGTCGTATTGCGATGTACCGTCCGACTTCAGCAGATAAGGCATGATGGCTGAGGTCATGCGGTAGCGTTGCGTCTTGCCTACGTTGTCGGTGTAGGTCATCGGCTGGTAATCTTCCGGATTGCTGCTCTCGCCCTGCATGTAGTACTTCTTGTAGGGCGCGGCAAGGAAGTCTGTGCCACCGGGCTGTATGCCTACGTCCACGTTGGCGTTGATGTTGGGGTAGCCGTTCACCTCAGCCCAGTTGTTGGTCAGCTCGGTCTTACCCATGTCGTCGCTGGTGATGACCAGCGGGAACGTTTTGTTGTACTTCACGCGGGCCATCTGGGGCACACCCTTGCCGGAGCCTGTTTCTCCTGCGTCGGCATCGTAGCCCGTTGCGGGAATGCTGACGGTCACGGTCTCATAGCCTGTTACGTCGGCCTGTGCATAAACCACGGCACTCCTGGCTGACATCGCCAGCAGGAGCAGCATTCCGATTACTCTCATCATAACACTTTGTTGACTCTCGTTTCTATACTTCATTGTCGTGTTCATATTATCCACCACTGTAATCTCTTGTAGTTACACTGCTGTTATCGGCTGCAAAGTTAAGAAAAAAAAAATGAAACAGAAAAGAAATCCCCCATTATTTTGCGCCCAGGGTGTATCTGTATTGATTATTAAGCAGTTAAGGGTAGTGTCATTTCAGCCAATGACACTACCCTTAACTGTTTGATAAGAAGAATGACACCACGGAAGGTAGGGGAATAGGGGGATGCCCCGCCTACTCCAACACGATGGGCTTGTACTTCGGTACGAGCGTCTTCATGATGCACCAGCCAATGAGGTAGGCCACGGAGCAGATGCAGAAGACAATCATGTAGGCGGCAGGCTTGCCCTCGAAGCCGAAGAAACTGAAGGCACTGCCTTGAGCGGCGGCCCAGTCAAAGAACTCACCCGACCCCAGGTTGATGGCAAAGGAGCCCAGACCGCCGGCCATAGAGCCGATACCGGTGATGGTGCCAATGGTCGACTTGGGAAACATGTCGCCAATGGTAGAGAAGAGGTTGGCCGACCAAGCCTGATGGCCGGCACCGAGCAGACCGATGAGGATGGCGGGCCACCAAGGGCTGATGGTGCTCATAGGCTGTGCCAGCAGTCCCAGCAGGGGGAAGCAGGCAAATATAAGCATAGCACGCATACGTCCGAGGTAGGGATTCATGCCGCGCTTCTCGACGAAGTATGTCGGCAGATAGCCACCGCCGATGCTGACAACCGTCACGATGAGATAGAGCGTGAAGATGAGTGCTATACCCATGCCGGAGTCAGAACGATAGCCCTGCTCGCTGAAGTAGGCAGGTGCCCAGAAGAGGAAGAACCACCACACGCCGTCGGTGAGCAGCTTGCCAACAATAAACGACCACGTCTGCTTGTACTTGAAGCAGTCGAAGAAGGGGATGACCTTCTCCTCCTTAGGCTCCTGCTTCTGCTGCACAGCGGCTATATCAGTATCCTGCTCGATGTAGTTCAGTTCAGCCTGGTTCACGTACTGGCTCTTGTGAGGCTTGTCGTAGTAGTAAATCCAGAGGCCCATCCACAGGAATCCCAGCACACCGATGACGATGAAAGCCATCTCCCAGCCCCACGCACGGGCCAGCAGAGGAATGGTAAGCGGTGCGACAAGGGCGCCCACTGAGGCGCCGCTGTTGAAGATGGACGTAGAGAAGGCACGGTCTTTCTTCGGGAAGTACTCGGCCGTCACCTTGATGGCGGCGGGGAAGTTGCCGGCCTCACCAAGGGCGAGCACCATGCGGCAGAAGAGGAACAGGTACATCGAGATTGTGGCCAGTGCCACGGCAGCGTCGCCAGTGAGCTGTCCAAGTTCGGCAATCGTGCTGTAGCCCTCAATCTTCATTGCCACCCAGCCGCAGCCGGCATGCAGACAGGCTCCCAGCGACCATACAAAGATGGCGATAAGATAGCCTTTCTTGGTTCCCATCCAGTCGATGAACTTTCCAGCAAAGAGGTTGGCAATGGCATAGAATACTGAGAAGAAGGCAGTTATTTTACCGTAGTTAGCATCGGTCCAGTGGAATTCTGGGGCGATGAAGTCCTTCCAGGTGAGCGACAAGACCTGACGGTCGAGATAGTTGACGGTCGTTGCTAAGAAGAGCAGCGCACAGATGACCCAACGGAAGTTGGACATTTTGGTGGTTTGTACAGGTGTCATAATTAAAAAGCCTCCCCAAGCCCCTCCAAAGGAGGGGATGTTTAGATACATAACTGGGGTATTATTCTAAAGATTAAACATTAATTATTTATTTTCAGCCATGAAGCCTCCTTGTCTATTCAGACATCCCCTCCTTCGGAGGGGCTTGGGGAGGCCTAACGGATGTCTATTACGGGAATGTTGTCCTTGTCGTTATAGTAAAGGTTCTCGCCGGCCATGCCCCAGATGAAGGTGTAGTAATAGGTACCGGCAGCGGCATGCATCGACCACTCGGGCGACATGATGGCCTGCTCGTTGTGGAGCCAGACGACACGGCTCTCCTCAGGCTGTCCCATGATGTGGGCGATGGTCTGCTCCTGAGGCAGGTTGAAGTAGTAGTAGGCCTCGATACGGCGGCCGTGGGTGTGGGGCGGCATGGTGTTCCACGCAGCACCGGGGTTGAGCTGCGTCAGGCCGAGCTGCAGCTGGCAGGGGCCCTCCTCAAGCACGTCGTTGACGATGAGCTTGTAGACGGTGCGGTTGTTGCACTCCTCAAGCGAGCCGACAGGGCCCCAGACGGCGGCCTTCAGCGAACCCTTGCGGCCGTCGAGGGTAATCCATTGCGTCTTGAAATGCTGATGGGCGGTGGCCGAGTTCAGGTAGAACTTGGCGGGATTCTTGGCATCCTTCGAGCGGAACTGCACCTTCTTGTTCACATCCTTGTCCTTAGCAATGTGGCCACGGCCGATGTAGAGGGCCTCCTTGGGTGAAAGGGCGTACTCCTTACCATCGACGATGACCACGCCGTCGCCCGCGCCGCAGTTGACGACGCCAAGCTCACGGTTGTACATAAAATACTTCTCCTTGATGGTGTTGTCGACGTCGAGGCCCAGCTCCCAGAAGTTCTCCAAGGTCAGCGTGGTGTTGACGGGCATCGCCCCACCGAAGATGAAGCGGTCGTAGTGGGAATAGGTGAGCAGGATGGAGTCGGCAGCCATCACCTTCTCCATCACGAAACGGTCGCGGAGCAGCGGCGTGTCGTAGTGTTTCACATCCTCGGGATGACAGGCCGTCTGGAACTTCACGTGCTGAACGCCAACATACCTGTCGGCTTCCTGCGCCTGGGCAGAAAGCGTGAGGGCCAAAGCCCCCGCAATGGTTAGAATTGCTTTTTTCATTGTCTTGTTTTTATTTGTTGTTCTTTTCTTCTTTAACGATGCGCATGCGGTTCCAGATGACCATGCCGATGGTGATGGCAGTGAGGACAGCGGCACCAATCCACTTCAGGTAAGCCACACACTTGTAGATGACCCAGCCGAAGAGCGAGGAGGCGAAGTCGAGGGCACCACCCTCGAAGCCGGCGGGAATGTCGGCGGCCTTGTCGCCCGTCTGCTCGAAGACGGTGTGGGCAGCCTGCGTAAAGGCGGGCGCCATGTCGGTGACGAAGTAGAGGCCGATGGCCAGGGCTACCAGTCCGATGATGAACGTCTTGACGACATTACCCTTCGTGAACGGCAGCACCACGGGGAACAGGTAGAACATACCAGCCAGCGAGGCCAGCGGCAGGAACTGGTTGCCGGGCAGGATGACGGCCAGGCCCAGGGCCACGGGGATGAGCAGCAGCGAGACGACGAGCGTCGTCGGGTGACCGATGACCACGGCGGGCGACATGCCGATATACACCTTCTTGCCGTTGAACTTGCGCTTCACCACCTCCTGCGTCTTCTCGGCGATGGGCTTCAGACCCTCGATGAAGAGCGAGGTGATGCGGGGAATCAGCTCCATGACGGCACCCATCGTGACGCCGAGGAACAGGACTTTCTTGATGTCCATCTGTGCCAGCACGCCGATGAGCGCGCCAACAATGACGCCGAGCACGAGCGGCTCGCCGAGCACGCCGAACTTCTTCTTCAGTCCGTCGGCATCGATGTTCAGGCGGTCGAAGCCGGGAATCATGTCGAGCAGCTTACCGATGCCCAAGGCGAAGGGCACGAAACTCTGGCAGAAGGGCTGCGGGATGCTGATGCCCTGCCACTCAGGGTAGTACTCCTGGAAGCGGTCGGCGGTGAGGTCGGCCATGACCAGCGTCACGATATAACAGACGATGGCGGCGAAGTAGCCCCACAGCAGGCTCTCGTCCATGACGAAGTAGGCTACGGCGCCGATGAAGGCGAAGTGCCAGTAGTTCCATAGGTCGATGTTGACCGTCCTGGTGCAGCCGGTGATGAGCAGCAGGAAGTTCACGCCCAGACAGATAGGAATGATGAGTGCGCCGACAGCGGTGTTGTAGGCCACGGCTGCAGCTGCAGGCCAGCCCATGTCGAAGACCTTCAGCTGAAGGTCGTAGAGCTGTGAGATGTCACTAAGCGGCCCACCGAAATTGGTGGTCAACAGAGCCGTCACAATGCCCAGACCCACAAAACCGACACCTACATAGAGGCCCGACTTCAGCGAGCGTCCGAACTTCAGACCGATACACAGACCGATGATTGTAAAGAGAATAGGCATCATTACCGACGCCCCCAAACTGATAATGTAACTGAATACTTGTTCCATTTTATTGATTAGTTTTGTTTGTTTTAGCGCAGAATACGGTGCAAAAGTACTAAAATAATTTTAAATAGCAACAGAAATTAAAAGAAATTGTGTAACTTTGTGCCCTCATATTTGCTATCATAACTATAATTTATGACAAAGACAATTCTGACGACAGCCCTGGCGCTGCTTTTCATACTCACTACGGCTACGGCTGACTCGGTACACCGCGGACCGGGATGCTGGCGCACACACACTGCCCGCCAGAAAGCCGCCGCACGTCTGGCTACGCAGAAGCCGACCGACTCGGACATACTGACCAACTACCGTGGACAGAAGAAAGGGCTGGTCATTCTGTGCGAGTTCACCGACAAGAAATTCCTCGATGCCCACGACCGCGACAAATACAAAGACATCCTCAACACGCATGGCTATGCCACCAACGAGGGGTTCCGGGGCAGCGTCTCCGACTACTTCCGCGACCAGTCGGCAGGACTCTTCGAGCTGAACTTCGACGTGGTGGGGCCGTTCACCACGAAGAAAGACTACAAGTACTACGGCAAGAACGACGCAGACGGTCTTGACCTCTATCCGCATGAGATGATCATCGAGATGTGCAAGGCCGCCGACCCGGAGGTAAACTATGCCGACTACGACTGGGACGGCGACGGCTTTGTCGACGAGGTGTTCGTGGTCTACGCCGGCAAGGGCGAGGCCGACACCAACCAGGAGAGCACCATCTGGCCACACATGTGGACACTGACAGAGGCCCAGGATGCGACCCTGACCTTGGACGGCGTAGAGATCGACGTCTACGCCTGTGCCAACGAGCTGAAGTCGTCGGGACGCATCAACGGCATCGGCACGTTCTGTCACGAGTTCTCACACTGCTTAGGGCTGCCCGACTTCTACGACATCTACTACAGCGGGGAGTTCGGCATGGACGACTTCGACGTGATGTCGGGCGGCAGCTACGGCGGCAACGGCTTCTGCCCCGTGGGCTACACAGCCTACGAGAAGATGGCCTGCGGCTGGCAGCAGCCCATCGTGCTTGGCAGCGAGGACGTAACGGTGGACAGTCTGAAGCCCATGAGCGAGCACGGCAACACCTACATCATCTACAACGACGCCTACCCCGACGAGTACTACCTGATAGAGAACCGCCAGAAGAAGGGCTGGGACGCCGACTACCCCGACCAGGGACTGCTCATCACCCACGTTGACTTCGACGAGGATGTGTGGTACAACAACATTCCCAACAGCGTCATCTCAGACAAGGACGCCATCAAGGACGGTCTGACCTGCGGCAACGACCACCCGCGCATGACCATGTTCCATGCCGACAATGACGATAAGTATCTGGCCTCCGACCTCTACCCCTGGTACCGCAGCGACTCGCTGACGGCAACCTCGAAGCCCGCCGCCACGCTCTACCACAAGAACTCGGCCGGCACAAAACTGATGCAGGGGGCCATTCTCTGCATCAGGCAGAACAGCGGCGGCACCATGGCCTTCAGCTACCGCGCCCCGAAGCAGCCGGTAGCCGACGGCATCACCGAGGTGACCGGCCGCCGTCGCAGCGGGACGGTATACACCATAGACGGACGTGCCGCAGGGACGGCACTGCAGTCCCTGCGACACGGTATCTACATCGTCGGCGGCAAGAAGGTTGTCCGCTGACGGTCAGTCCTGGAAATACACTTTCTTGACGCGCCCCGACACGCCCGTGAGCACCTCATAGGGAATGGTGTCGGTCAGGTCGCTGAGCACGGTGACGGGCAGGCTGCTGCCGAAGATCTCGACGCTGTCGCCCTCGTGGCAGTCGATGCCGGTACAGTCTATCATAGCCACGTCCATGCAGATATTCCCCACATACTCAGCCCGCTGGCCGTTTACCAGGCAATAGCCGTGGCGGTTTCCGAGGTGGCGGTTCAGTCCGTCGGCATAGCCGATGGGGATGGCCCCTATGAGCGAGTCGCGGTCGAGCACGGTGCGGCGGCTGTAGCCTACGGAGTCGCCCGCCTTCACGTGGCGCAGCTGCAGGATGGTGGTCTTAAGTGTGCTCACGGTACTCAGCATCTCATTGTTACGCGGATTCACGCCGTATAGCCCAATGCCCAGTCGACACATGTCCATCTGCCGCTGGGGGAAGTGCTCAATGCCGGCTGAGTTGTCCATGTGGCGCAGAATCTTGTGGCTGAAGGCTGCCTGCAGCCGGCGGCTGCCCTCATCGAACAGCTGGAACTGACGGGCCGAGAAGTCGTCGAACGAATCGCTGTCGCTGCCCACGAAGTGTGAGAAGACCGAGCGCGGAATCACCGCCTGCTGATGTTTCAGACGGTCAATCAAAAGGTCTATTTCAGACCCACCCCCCAGCCCCTCCCTGTGAGGGAGGGGAGTAGATACTCCTTCAGCAGCTTTATCACCTACAGGGAACACTCCTTCATTTGCATTTTCGCCTGCAGGGTAATCACTCCCCTCCCTCACAGGGAGGGGCCTGGGGGTGGGTCCGACATTAAAGCCCAGGCGGTGCATGCCCGTGTCGAGCTTGATGTGTACGGGCCAGCCGGTGATGCCCTCCTTGCGGGCGGCCTTGATCAGCGCGTCGAGCAGGCGGAAGGAGTAGACCTCGGGCTCCAAGTCGTAGTCAAACATTGTCTTGAAGGCCGTCATCTCGGGGTTCATCACCATAATGTTCGCCGTGATGCCCGCCTTGCGCAGCGTGACGCCCTCGTCGGCCACGGCCACGGCGAGATAGTCGACGCGGTGGTCCTGCAGCGTCTTGGACACCTCGACGGCGCCGGCACCGTAGGCGTCGGCTTTGACCATACACACCATCTTCGTCTCCGGCTTCAGGAACGAGCGGTAGTAGTTCAGGTTGTCGACCACGGCATTGAGGTTCACCTCGAGGATGGTCTCGTGGACTTTCTGCTCCAGCTGCTCGGTAATGCGCTCAAAGCCGAAGCGGCGCGCGCCCTTCAGCAGGATGAGCTCGTCGTGGAGCTGGGCGAAGACGGGACTGGCGAGGAAGTCGTCGGTGGTGGCGAAAAAGGATTTTTCGCCCACAAGGAAGGTGTGGGAGTGGGCGGAGATGGCATCGCCGATGCCGATGAGCTTGGTGACGCCGCGCTTCATGCAGAGGTCGTTCACCTGACGGTAGAGTTCGTCGGGCTGTTCGCCACTCTGGTAGATGTCGCTCAGGATGAGGGTTCTCCTGGCCGTGGGCTGCTGTTGGCGACGGTTCATGAAGTCAAGGGCGATGGCCAGCGAGCTGATGTCGTTGTTGTAGGAGTCGTTGATGATGGTACAGCCGCGCTGCCCCTGCTTCACCTCCAAGCGCATGGCCACAGGCTCCAGACCGGGCATGCGCCCGGCAATCTGCTCGGGGGTCAGTCCGAGGTGCAGGGCCGTGGCCGCGCAGATGATGCTGTCGTCGATACTGGCCTCATCGATGAAGGGAATGGTATACTCGCCTTGCGTACCTTTATATATATAGGTGACATGGGCTGACTGCGCATTCAGGGTAATCTCCTTGACGAAGAAGGGCGCCTGACTGTCGGTGCGCGACCAGCCGATGCGCTCGCCCCGGTAGCCGAGGCGACGTATGCAGCGGCTCACGATGTTGTCGTCCATCGGATAGACGAGGGCCCCGGTGTCGTGCATCAGTTCCAGCTTCTCCAAGCACTTCTCCTCCAGCGAGCGGAAGTTCTCCTGATGGGCACTGCCTAAGCAGGTAAGTACGCCGACGGTGGGCTGGATGATGTCGTGGAGTGCCATCATCTCGCCCGGCTGACTGATGCCCGCCTCGAAGATGGCCACCTCAGTCTGCTCGCTGAGGAGCCAGACAGACAGCGGCACGCCTATCTGCGAGTTAAAGGAGCGCGGCGAGCGCACGATCTTCTGCGACGGCAACAGCAGCTGGTAGAGCCACTCCTTGACCATCGTCTTGCCATTGCTGCCGGTGATGCCGACCACGGGAATCGAGAACTCGTCGCGATGGCGCTCGGCCAACCGCTGCAGGGCGGCTAACGACGACGGAACCTTCAGGAAGTTGGCATCAGACTGCGGATGCTCGGGCACCTGCTCCACCACGAACGAACGGACGCCGCGACGGTAGAGGTCGTCGATGTAGCGATGGCCGTCATTGCGCTTGGTGCGCAGGGCGAAAAAGAGCGTTTCCTCAGGAAAACACAGCGAGCGGCTATCGGTCAGCAGCCACCGCACATTGGCGTCGTGGTCGCCGTAGCGGCGGGCGCCTACCAATGTAGCTATTTTTTCTATAGAATAAGTCATATCCTTCTTTGTTTTTCAGCATGCAAAGTTACGCCATTTCTTTGAGACGTCCAAACGTTTCATGCTTTTTCTTGTAGACTTTTTATCTTCTACGCTTCTTGTGCCACCTCTGCGTGGCCGACCCGAATATATCGAAATCATCAATGTGAGATATTTCCGGCATGCCGCACCCCATCTCACCCACAACCGTAATGACGTCGAAACGGCAGGGGTTATCAATCTTTCGATACTTGATGTAGTGATTCATAGCAAGCCTCAGATGATGTCTCTTTCCGGCATCTATAGCCTGCAAAGGGTCACCGAAGTCCCTGTTGCAGCGGGTCTTTACTTCTACAAAGACGATGGTTTCGCCGTCCTGTGCTATAATGTCGATGTCGCGGTGAACAGAATGCCAGTCACGCTCCAGAATGACGTAGCCCTTCTCTCGCAGGTAGGCAGCAGCAAGTTCCTCACCCCAGATACCCAACTGGAGATGTTCTGGTCCTTCTGCAGACTGGTCCTGGCGTTTCTCATCCTTGCTGATCAGCGCCTGACACTTCTCGAAAGCGCTTCTTACCCATCCTTCCTCGTCGGGAACGCGGGGAAGCATTCGCTCAAGGGCCAGGAGTATCTTCTTCGCCTCGTCAGCCTTCCCTTCTTCAATACGTTTCTTCAGCACATCCGTTGCCGTCCAGAACATAGCGAGAGATGTATACGGGCCCTTATCCGCAGCATATAATTGGCGGATAGCCTCATAAGCCTCTTCTATTCTGCCCTGTTTACGCAGACGAAACACTTCATCGACGGTCATAGTCTAATGATAACGGTTGAGCAGGGCATCGACCTTGGCGCGGGTCTCAGCCATGAACTGACGATACTCAGGGCTGTCGGGGTTGAACGGACGGTGGGCAAGGGCGGCCTTCAGCGGTACCCACTCGCGGAGAAACTCCTTGGCGCGGGGCGAGAAACAGCTGTCGACGAGTCGCTCCCAGATGTACTCGACAGCCTGCGATGACGGATGGAGCATGTCGTCGGCATAGAAGCGATAGTCGCGCAACTCGTCCATCACGATTTCGTAGGCGGGAAAATAGGTGACGGTGAACGTTGAGCGTTGAACGGTGAACGGTGAGCGTTGAACGGTGAACGGTGAACGGTGAACGTTGAACGTTGAAATGACGTGGTCAACTGCGAGCAGGAGGGTGGCTTTTGAGAGCTGGCTCTCATGATAGCCGTACTTGCGGTAGCGGATGGGACTGACAGTGAGGACGATGTGGACATCGGGGCGACGACTACGGAGCAGGTCTATGGCGCGGCAGAGGTAGTCGGCACACTCATCGACCGTCAGTTGCTCCTCCTGGAAGAGCGCGGCGGGGCGCTTCTGGCAGTTGTCGACTATCTCGCCCGTCTCCTTCAGGCGGTAGACGTGGTTGGTGCCGAGGGTGATGAATACGATACGCGGTGCTCCCTCGTAGCGCTCAATGGTGTGCAGCACGGAGGCGGGGTTGTACATCGTGCCGTAGGGATTGACGGTGGCACGGAACTGCTCGTCCTGAAAGCGGCGGCCAATGCTGTCGGCAAAGCAACTGCCCACAAAGAGCATTTCCTCGCGCGGCTCTATCTGGAAGGGAACCTTGGGAACATCAACTATGGTCCTAAACTCCATCAGCTTCTGCTTATTTGTAATCCCGTCTTCGAGAGCGTCATGTCGACGAAGCGGGCATTCGGGGCGAGGCGGTTCTCGTTGAGAACGGTCTTGATACGGGCAGCAGCCTCGGGGTCCTTGGCCACCATATAGAGGAAGCCGCCGCCACCGGCGCCGGGCAGTTTGTAGCCCAGGCAGAGGTCGTCGACAAGGGCGGTCAGCGCAGCCACCTCGGGCGGGTTGGTGCCACTGTCGAGCAGCTGGTTCTGCTGCCACGTCTTGCGCACAAGCAGTCCCATCTGCCTGAAGTCCTGCCGCTGGATAGCCTCGTACATATCCATCGTATGCTGCTTCATCTGGCGCAGCAGGAGCAGCTGGTCGTGCTCGTTGAGGAACATCCGGCGCACAATCTCGGCCAGTATCTTCTTGGCCGTACGCGTAATGCCTGTATAATATAATAGGTGGCACTGCTGGTACTCGGGCTGCGTGTACAGACCGTCGGGGAGCCAGCGCACCAATGGGTTCTGATTGAAGCCGCTGGTGGTCAGCAGCAGTTTGACGCCGCCAAGCACGCCGCCAAACTGGTCCTGCCAGCCGCCGCCGGTGGTGAGCATCTGTTCGAGGATGAGCGTGCGGTAGCCTATCTCGTTCTTGTCCCAGCCCAACTGGCAGAAGTCGTTAAGGGCACCGAGCACGGTGGCGGCAAGGATGCTCGACGTGCCGAGGCCGCTGCCGGCGGGAACGGCTGACAGCAGGGTCAGCTCGATGCCGCAGCCGAAGGCTTCGAGCTGGGAGCGGAGCGAGGACTGCGGCACCGCCGCAGCACAGCCGACACCAGTGGGACAGCCGAAGCCTGCGAGCGTCAGGGCAGCCTTGGGGATGGAGAAGGGCGAGCCCACCTTCTTGTAGTCGGAGAGCTGCTCGTTGGTCGCCACGACCTCGGTGGCTCCGAGGTCGATGCTGCGCAGGACGACGTGCGGCTCGCGGCAGGGCTTGACGTAGCACTGCAGCGGCGGCTGGCTGTTCAGTTCGATAGCGAGGTTGACGACATTGCCGCCTTCCATCAGGCAGAAGGGCGGCGTGTCGGTCCACCCGCCGGCAATGTCGATGCGCACGGGAGAGCGGGCCCAGACTATCTGGTCGGGGAAAGCCTCACCCCCGACCCCTCTCCAAAGGGAGAGAGGAGTGATTACTCTGCTGCTGATACTGCCGTTAAGCATTTTACTCCCCTCTCCCTTTGGAGAGGGGCTGGGGGTGAGGCTTTCCCGCAACAGCCCAAACGCCAGCTCGCTGTCGCCACGGAACATGGCATCGTGGATGCGCGTCATCAGCGGGGCATCGGCAGGCAGGGGCGGCGGCAGGGGAATCTGTTCCTGGCAGAACTGCTCGGCAGCATCGGCCAGATCGAGCTGATAGAAGACGGAGTGCTGCCAGTTCTTGGCCAGTGCGGGCCAGTTCTCGCGCTGGAAGTCGCGCCGCTGCGCAAACAAACGGTGCAGGTTGGCACGCTCGGCTACGGCATTGCTGTCCACAGGGTCGTCGATACGGTAGCGGCGCACCTCGTAGTCGCTGTCGCCAACGGGCACGACATCGATGCACTCGCCCGGCTCCAACGTGATGTTCCAGTCGTTGCGGGGCACACCGGTGATGACGTGGTCACGGCTAAGATGCCAGCTCTTGGGCACGTGAGAGTTCTCTATCCAGATATTGGTATTCTCCTCGGTGAACGTCACCTCAGTCACGGCGTTCTGCACGAAGATGTTGGGATGCGGCTTGCGGTCGAGGTGCATGATCTGGCGCTGGTCGCTCACCAGGTTCTGCAAGGCAAGCGTCGACGAAATCATCTCGCGCGACGTGCCGAAATGATAGAACTCGCCGCCCGTCAACGGCAGGATGGCCACACTCAACTCCCGCAGCTCCGCATCATCAATCGTCGGGTCAGTACCAAGCGAGCAGCCAAACTCACCGTACAAATCGTATGGAGTAACCACTCCCCTCCCTTCAGGGAGGGGCTGGGGGTGGGTCTTCTGGGTCTGCTGGGTCTTTTCCATCAGCGCTTTCACCGCCCGGTCGCTCAACAGCCACACGCCGACATCGGTCAGGTAGTAATGGTCTTTCTGCAGTTCGTTGAGCGTCTTCACCGAAGGCTTCTGCAGCATCTGCTTCAGCACGGTCGGCGAGGTCCGGCTACTGACGAACACCCCGTGATTTTTGGCCGTCGAGGCGGGAAGCCACAGACCGTAGCACACCACGTCGGCATCGGGGATGGTCGGCAGGGGCTGCGTGGCGCGCACACAGACATCGCCGCTGACCACCATCGTGTGGATGGTGTCGGGCGCCATCGCCATCATCTGCCGGTAGAGTGGCAGCTGCAGGTCCATCAGCGTCTGCGACAACCGCTGGCCGCGCTCCCAGCGCAATACAGGGACGGGCATCAGGATTTTTCCGCTGACGGCATACGACGGCAACCGCCGACTCTGTCCGCCGGCGTGAACCAGGATGCGCTTGTCCTTCGGCAGCCAGTCGTCGAACTGGTCATCGCCGCAGGCCTGCTGCAACAGCCACGCCGTGCCGCCACCACTGCCGAGGCGGTGGCCCACAGGGTCGCAAGTGCAGAAAAACTCGTCGCGGCTCAGGCCGGTAATATCGTGGAAGCAGTCCACCACGTTGGGTGGCAGCGAAAGCAATATCTTCATAGCGCTACTGTGCGGGCTTCATCTTGCGATACGACAGGAACAGTGCCAGCAGCACGAGCAACACAAGTACGCCTAAAGAGGCATAAGCTATGGTCTCGGTGGTGTCGAGCGACTTGGGGAAGAACGACAGCACCACCTTATGCTGTCCGGGACTGACGGTGAGGGCGCGCAGCACGTAGTCAACGCGGCCAACCTCAACCGGCTGGTCGTCGACGGTGGCAGTCCAGCCAGGATAGTAGATTTCGGAGAACACCACTACCCCACCACGAGCTGACGTCACGTCGTAGGTCAGCTGGTTGGGCTCATAGGCTGTCAGGGTGACCAGGGCGGCCGAGTCGGCAGCCTGCTCGGCGACGGGCTTCAGCAGTTCGCGGAACTTGGCATCGGCCACAGCCTCGTGGCGCAGGTCGAGCTTGCCGAGGGCATCGAGCTCCTGGTTGGCATTGTCGACAAACTTCACTGAGTTGACAAACCAAGCATTGCCGAATCTATACGGATTCTCCACAGGCACGGTCTTACCGTCCTGCAGCGGCAGGATGAAGTACTTGGTGTTGAGCATGTTGAGCACGGGATAGACGGAGTCGCCTTTCACCAGCGTCATGTCGCCGGCAGCCTCAGCCACGGCGGCAAAGGTCTGCTGCATCTCGGGTGAGATGTACGCCTCGATGAGTTCCTGGTAGCGGCGCAGCTTGGCGGCGTGGTAGCCACCGATAGACTTATGGTAGTAGGATGTCTCGTTCTCGTTGAACGTGTTCGAGGCGAGGTTCAGCACGCGGTAGTCGAGCGACTTGTCGGCGAGGATAATCTCGTCGGTCTCGGTCTTGGGCTGCGCCTGCTCACGCTCGTACTTGGGCACGAACATCGCATCGTTCAGGTAGCGCTTGTTCACCGTCCAGAGGTCGATGAGACAGAGTGCCAGCAGCAGGCCGGCCAGGGTAACAGCCTTCAGCTTGCGTGCCATGAAGAGCACCAGGCAGACGGTGCCGATAAAAATAATAATGAACGAGCGCATGGCATCGCTGGTGAACATCGCACGGCGCATCTCCGACAGGTTGGCCAACAGCGGGTTGAGCTGGTCGGCAGGGAACTGCGACAGGGCCTGCATCTCGCTGGAGGAGACGTAATTGCCAAAGAACACGTCGGGCATCGCCCAGAACAGCAGGGCTACGCAGCCCGTGAGGGCGAACGAGGCGACAACGGCCTTCCGCAACTTATCTGTCTTCACCTCTCCGCTCACCACTTCCTTCAGTGCCAGCATGGCCAACAGGGGAATAGTGAATTCGGCGATGACGAGGATGGAGGCCACGGTACGGAACTTGGCGTACATCGGCATATAGTCGATGAACAGGTCGGTCAGGCCCATGAAGTTCTTACCCCACGACAGCATGATGCTCAGCACCGTTGCCGCCAGAAGTGCCCACTTCATCGGGCCCTTGACGATGAACAGGCCCAGCACGAAGAGGAAGAGCACGAAGGCACCCACGTAGACGGGCCCTGACGTGCCGGGCTGCTCGCCCCAGTACTGGCCTATCTGCTGGTAGATGCCGATGTAGTTGTTGTCGGCGTGCTTCATCGCCGTCTTGTTCATCGCCAGCGGCTGCGAGGCACCGCCCTTCACGTTGGGCACGAGGAGCGTCCAGGTCTCGCCGATGCCATACGACCACTGGGTGATATAGTCGCGCTCCAGTCCGCTCGAGGTCTGGTTGGCATTGTTCTCCTTCACCAGCTCACTCTTGCCGCGCATCGACTCCTTCGAATACTGCCACGTGTGGTAGAGGTTCGAGATATTGACCATCACGCCCACCAGACCGCCTACCATGCAGACGGCCGTGGCCTTCAGGAAGCGCGACATCTGCTTCTGGCGAATGGCCTCGACCAGGTAGGCCAGTATCATAAAGAAGATGACAAACAGATAGTAGTACGTCATCTGCACGTGGTTGGCATTGACTTCGAAGGCCGTGAAGAGCGCCGTCATAATCAGTCCCCAGAGGTACTTGCCCCTATAGGCCAGCACAATGCCCGCTATCAGCGGCGGCAGGTAGGCCAGCGCCCACACCTTCCAGATGTGTCCGGCGGCAATGATAATAAGGAAATACGTGCTGAAGGCCCACATCACCGAGCCCAACGCCGCCAGATACCAGCGGAAGTCGAAGGCGCGCAACAGGAGGTAGAAGCCCAGGAGGTAGACAAACACATACCAGACATTCTCGGGCAGCCACAGGTGGTAGGCATTGACAACCTTTCCCAACAGAGTGGTGCTGTTGTACGCGGGTGCCGACTGGTAGGTAGGCATACCGCTGAACAAGGCGTTGGTCCAGCGGGTACGCTCACCCGTGCGCTGATAATACTCATGCTGTTCCTGTCCGGCTCCCACGCCTGCCGAGGCATCGTGACGGTAGAGGATGCGCCCCTCCGTGTCGGCGGGGAAGAAATAGGCGAAGGCCAGGACGGCAAACAACAATACGGCCACAATATCGGGCACGAGTTTCTTCAGTGTAGTCATAACTTGCAAGTTTTTTACGTTTCTGCGTGCAAAGGTACGAAAATTTTCGTACCTTTGCACGCAGAAACGTAAAAAACTTGCAAGTTATGACTACACTGAAGAAACTCGTGCCCG
>JAFPVW010000111.1 GCA_017395215.1 Prevotella sp.
CCGGTGATGCGCACGCAGAGGAAGCGGCGCGAGCCGGTGGGATCGCTGAGGGGTTGCAGGTTGTTGGTGGTGGCGATGAAGCTGGCATAGCGGCGACGGCGGGTGATGGTCTTGCCATAGGGCTGACGGAACTTCACGTCGCGCTTCGACAGGAGTTGTTTGAGCTGCGGCTGTCGGCTGAGGGTGACAGCATCGAACTCGTCGATGTTGACGAGGGCGAAAGAGCAGAGGGTGTTCAAGAGGTCGAACTTCTTGGTGAAGTCGATGTCGTCGTTATAGTAGTCGAGGAGTTCCTCGGGGAGCACCATACCACAGAAGGTAGTCTTGCCACATCCCTGGGGACCGATGAGCAGGGGCACGAGGGCATTGCCGTGCGTGCGGTCGCGACCCATCCAATGGGCAACCATCGAGCGCATCCACAAAGGGAAGAAGCGGGGCCAGAGGGCATCGTCGGTGGGTACGCGAGCAGCGAACTCGGCAAGGCGGTCGCGGCCATCCCACTTCGGCAGCTGGAAGAGGAACTCGTCGAGGGGGTTGTAGAGGGGGATGTCGTTGGACTCTATATAGCGGCGGATGTCTTTATCCCATGTCTCCAGACCGGCATCATGGGCGCGACGGGTCATGGTGTTGCGATCTGCATCGGTGACATCGCGGAAGTCGCAGTAGGGCCAGGCGACGGACCGATACTGGGGGGAACCGGTGAGCTCGTTCTTGCGGAACTGGTAGTTCTGCTCCATGAACGTATTGGTGCGCAGCATCAGGAGCATGGAGGGTGGGATGTGACGGAGAACGGGCTGCCCTTTACTTTTCCGCAAAGCCTTGCGCAGGGCGTCGGGGGTGTAGGCGTTGTCGAAGATGGTGGCAGCAAGCATGCGCTGTTCGCTGAAACGGGGTTGGTAGAGGGTGAGCCGGAGAGCGAGCTCCTTGGGGATGCCGGACTCCATGCAGTAGTGGGCTTGCCGCGAGAGCACGGCGGTGAGCCACTCGCGCTCGTCGTCGATGGCGAGGGAGTCCTGATAGGCCTGCGAGAGGCAGGTCTGCACGGCAAGGGCCTGCGCGCTATACTGATCGAAGCCGGGGAAGGGGTCTTCGGGGGTGGCAGGACGCTGATAGGGCGTGGTGAGCTGCAACGGGAACTCGGTGCCTGCATAGAAGGGGATGGCGCCGGGGTTATAGAACAGGGCGGCATCGGCACTCATATAGCAGATGCGGTCGAGACGGGGTTCGACGATGTCGACGGAGACGCCGAGCTGACCGGTGTAGAACTGCTGTGCCTTCATAAAGGCGTTCTGATGGAAGTTGACGATGTCGCCATCGTCGGTGGGCAAAAGCCCCGCCCCCTCACCAGCAGGGAGGGGATTGGCGCGACCGTCGCCAAGCAGCTCCGCCCGACAGACGATGACGATGGAGCGGCCGTCGGCACCAATGAAGGTGAGGAGGGTCTGCGGCAGCTGACCGGCATAGTAGCGGAGGGAGATGGCTTCATCGGTATCCTGGAGGTTGCTGACCTCGAGCATGACAAGGCCGTTGTAGGCCAGGCGCTGCATCTCACCCTTGCGCTTTGCGTAGTCGGCAGCGAAACAGATGCGCGGCAGGCCCTGCTCCCAGTAGGCATCTACTTGGTAGGAGCCGTCGGCATCGCGATGGTTGGAGGATATGGAGCAGATGGAACGGAAAGGCTTCAGGGCCTCTTCGTACTCCTTGCTGCGAATGGCCTGCACGACCTGTTCGATGGTCATGCGAGTGGCCGTCAGCTGATTGTGAGTGTGTTTATAGATTGTGGGCATAAAGGAGGCACTATGTGCCGTTCAAAGCAGCGGAGCTGCGTTCAAGAGCTGCGAAGCAGCGTTCAAGGTTCAAAAGACTATGTGCCGTTCAAAGCAGCGAAGCTGCGGTTCAATGTCCTTAGGACGTTCAATGCACCTGCGGTGCGGTTCAAGAGGCACGATGTGTCGTTCAAAGCAGCGGAGCTGCGGGTAAGGCGACGGAGTCGCGGCTCAAGTATTCAGTTTATAGAGACCATGCGCTTAAAGCCTTTATTTCTCGTCAATTTCATCGGGCAATAGTTCTGCATCATGAACGGGAGGGAGGTAGTCGGATGCCTTGGCGGAGGAGATTACAGAATGACCAAGTTGTGACTCCAACTTATCACGTGCAGCTTTTGCTACGCTGCCTCCCTTCTTGGCAATCTTCGCACTTTGAGCATACCCCTGAGGGTTTTGTTCCTTAGACAAATCGGTAGCAGCACTTTCAGCCAACATGTTGAGAATAAGTTCGGTATTCGTCATATTATCACGCAAGTTCTCTTTTTTCAGACCTTTGAATTGCTTGTATTGTCGGGTTGTCTTACCACTCCAAGCCCTTGTGATAATGTCGGTCAACGAGGCATATTGTTGGCCTAAACGAACGCCTGCACGCTCCCATTCATCAGTCAGTCCTTTACGAATCTCTATAGAACGCATTCGCTGGGTAATCCATCTTTCGCTGTAACCCTGACGACGGTAATCCTGCACAGCCATCTGGAATGCCAGTTCAGGATCTATCATCTGGTCTATGCGCTGGCTTCCTACCTCTGCCAGCCATTGTTTAAGTGGTTCAGCCTTTCGAGATGGAATACTTTGTACAATACGTAATATGCCCTTCATCGTAGTAGCCTGAGTTTTGTAGAATTTGCCATCGGCTGCCTGCATTCGAGTAGGGGTACAAATTGTACCCCACCTGGCATTAAGCTCCAGATCTCGGCTGCGCAATTTCTTGATATATTGTTTCACATCCTTACTTTCAGTTAGCACTTCCACAATGTCAGAAACGGCAAAGAGATACTCTTCCTTTTCTTCATCCCATACAATGCGTACATTTACGCCCTCAAATACCTTGATGATGGATTCTTTTGGCATATTATCCCTCTTTCAAATGATTATAAAACTATGAATTCACCCCTATCCAATCACCCCAATCCAATTCATCGGCCAGCGGCTGACGATTTACGAAGAGTTGCCACTGCTCATAGAACGTGCGCATATCTTTCAGGCTTGTCTCGCAATATCCTTTCAAACCAGGCATCTCTTTCTGCAACTGGCTACTAATTTGCGCCAATGCTCCAGTCCCCCAGAAACCTTCACGGGAATGCTCTGAGATGTATCGACCTATGCCATAGTAGAGCGACAGCACTTCGCTGTTGACCAGATGGAGCGCCCTTGTCTGGCTGCGCTGAATGCCTCCTTGATAGCCTGTACCGCCACCGAGTAAGTCATATCGAAGCGGCTTCCTCCTCCGTCTGTATTCATGTTCTGAATATTATCCATATTATTAATCTCCAGCGACCTGCCTTTGATGTGAGCCTAATGGGCAAGAGCAGCGCTATGCTGCCACCCGAGCCATCCACTGCTTGAAAGGCTCCGCCTTCGGGGAAGGGATGGACTGGATGAGGCGGAAGAGCAGCTCTGGGTCGGCGACATCGGTTTTATACCGTTTTCCATCTTTTGGTGAGACCAGTTTCAGTTGGTTACAATTTGTAACCGACTCATTTCCTTCCTTTAGTAAACGGAATTTCAGTACTTTCCAATAGTTTTTTGCATGATCGTAGTCGGGCTGGTCGGTAAGCACCCGACATACATCCACTATTGAGAAGTACCACTTCTCCTCTTGGTCATCCCAAGCAGTACGTACCTTCTGATTCTCAAATATTTTTAATTGTTCTTTCTGTCCCATCTTATTGATGACTATTTAATAATAGGAGCCCCAACGCAGCGAAGCTGCGGATAAAGTGCTGCGCACGGGCAAAGAGCCAAGGCTCGGGTAAGGTGCTTCGCACGGGTAAGTGGGGACGGCAGCAACCATTAACTTCTAACTCTACACCCTCAAACTGACGCTAAACACTAAGCTCTAAACACTAAACAAACCCTTTCAGATAATAATGTAATGAATGAAGTAGGTTGGATTGTGCAGTCCTGCGAGAAACTGCTGTGTAATGAAACAGATATTTGGATTGGGGCAATAGCTTCCTTCCCCGCATTTTTTGGAAAAACACGGATGTTGCTGCCGGTTAACAATAACAGGCAGCACTACTGGAATACCGCCTTAGAGAGCCTATTAGGAATCTCGCAGAATCCTACTTCTATTTCATTACGGGTGCAAAGGTACAAAGAAAAAACGGGATAAGCTACTTTTTTTGTGCTTTTTTTCTCGCACGCGTGTGTAAATTGTAAAAAAAATATCATTGAATCGTTGAAAAGTATTTGAAACTTTTTTACATGAAGTGTTGCTAAAGAGGTAAATAGCAGAAAAAGAAGAGGCATGGATGTATCATTTAAACCATACACCTTGTTATTATCAAGAATTAGAGAAATGGGAATGTAGTTACTCCATGTATAGACGCTGCGAGCCGCATTATGAGGTTAGCGATCCTTGCTCCAACAACGCGGCACGCCGCGTCCCTACATTATAAGCATCAAATTCCATACAGCTTCCTTACATTTGGGAATAATTTTTACAATCAAGTTAACAACAGAGCCCAATTGCAAAGTTTGGAACTACATATCAAGGGGTTATGAGAGGGGCAATATGGTTGGTAAGGTCGACAAACTGCTGTATCGATAGTTGTTCTGGGCGAAGCGTTAGGTCGGCATCGAGGGTAGCGATGGCATCGGCACTCAGGAGTTGGCGCAGTGAGACACGAAGCATCTTGCGACGCTGGTTGAAGACGGTCTTCACGATACGACGGAAGAGTTGTTCGTCGCAGCCGAGATTGGTCACATCGTTGCGTGTCATGCGGATCACTGCCGATTGCACCTTGGGCGGCGGGTTGAAGACCGAGGGTTCGACGGTGAAGAGGTACTCAACATCGTACCACGCCTGGATAAGGACAGAGAGGATGCCATAGGTCTTCGAGCCCGGTTGGGCAGCCATGCGCAAGGCCACCTCACGCTGAATCATGCCCGTACAGCAGGGGATGAGGTCGCGGTTGTCGAGCATTTTGAAGAAGATCTGCGACGAGATGTCGTAGGGGTAGTTGCCAGTAAGGACAAACTGGCGACCTCCAAAAAGCTCGCGGAGATCCATTCGGAGGAAGTCGCCGGAGATAAGCCCTACCCTCGGCCCCTCCTCCGTCGCGAATGGGGGATTCGCTCCCCTTTGTGGGGCCGCAGCCACACCGGTGGCAGCTCTAAAGACCCCAGTCGCCCCAGTAGGGAGGGGGAAAGCCCCACCCTCGGCCCCTCCCCTGCAGGGAGGGGTGGTAACTTGTTGCGAAGCGAATTGTGGGAAATGCTCGCGTAGGTAGGCGATGGACTCACGGTCGATTTCTATGGCACAGACGGGGCGCGGCTTCTCGAGGAGGAACTGCGTGAGGACGCCCATGCCCGGACCGATTTCGAGAACGGGGATGTCGGGACAGGCATCGACGGTGTCGGCGATGCGGCGGGCTATGGAAAGGTCAGTCAGGAAGTGCTGGCCAAGTTGTTTCTTAGGCTTTACTTGCTTCATGGGAGTGAAAGTTAGACTGCGACAAGCCGCAGCAAACGAAAACATCTTCTGTCGGGTGCAAAGTTACGAAAAATCGAGGAAAAGCCAAAATAATTTGAAGAATGATATTGCAGGTGGCACAAAAAGCATGCTGGGTGTGCACATTATTATATAAATGTAGTTCGGTTGCACTCGTGAAAAAGTACAACCGAACTACCATTGTTACAAGGTTCTTATGACAAATGCTGCTTACTTGCCGAGAATCATCTTCACGATGGCTTTCACATCGTCTGTCGTGACTTCATCATCCTTATTCATGTCAGCCTTGCCATAAACAAACCTGCTGCCTCGAGAACCCAGAATGAAATTGACGGTTGCTGTCACGTCGGCAATCGTCACCTTGCCGTCACCGTTGGCGTCGCCTCGCATTTGTGCGATGCCTGTCCAACTGATGGTCTCGCTGGTCGTACCGGCTGTGCCTGCCGCATTCTTGATGCCCGACGTAAACACAGTCAGCTCGTAACGGCCGCCTTCGGTTTCGTTGTCGCTCCAGTCGATGATGTACTCCGTGTCGGAAACCTTCTCGACGGTCGTCGTGAGCGAACGTCCACCAGTCATGAGCACTATGTCGTCGGCCGTGAAGCTGGTAGCATCGATGGCCGAGTCGAACACCAACCGGGCCTGCGTGGCCTGGCTCTCGCTGATGTCGTCGTCAGTCAGCAGTTCCAGCGCGCCCACCTTTGGACCATCCGTCGGCAGCGGCTCGTAGTAGAGCGTGTAGGTTTCCGTCGTGGCGGTGTTGTCGGCCCAGTGCAGGCGGTTGTCCACCATCACTGAGTAGTCGGCCTGCACGGTGCGGTCGGTCTGCCAGAAGTTGGCCGTCATGTCGGCCCCGTCGCTTTGGCGGATGACCTTCGTCAGTTGCATGGAGCAGTTCGTCGGGTCGTGCAGGACGCCATACACCCATCCTTCTCGCGAAGCCGTCATCGTCAGGGTGTATTCGCCCTCGTTGTCGGTGGCTGTCAGCGTGGCCTTCTCGCTCACTATTTCCAGATCGTCGGTGCCCTCACCGTTCTCGTCGACTACGTAGTCTGGCAGGTTCTCCTCGTCCTCAATCTGGTTGAGCAGGAAGATGTTCGTGTCCTTCTGGATGCCGTTCCCGGGAGCCATCCGGCGCTTGGCGGAGTTGGCCGATGGCGGATTGAGGGATCCCATGACGCTATGGGTCAGTTCGCGCACGCCGTCGAGGGTAATCAGGTTGAACTCCTCGCCATAGTTCGACGCCTTCGTCATGCGTACCTCGTAGTTGGCTACATGGGCATTGACGTTGGAGGCAAACCACCAGCGTGCCAGCAAGTTCTTGCCCGGGGCGATACGCCCGAGGTCGAGGTTTGTGAACTTGAAGTTGCCTGCAACGCCGTCGAGGGTGGTGTAGAGTGTCGTGAACTCCACGGGCAGGTTGTTCTCGTTGCTGACTACGGTAGGCTCTGAGGTTTCTATCTTCAGGTCGATGGCAGCGCCGGCGCCCTTGTTCTGCACGAGCAGGGCAAACTGGGTAGGCTCATCGGCGAGGAAGTCGCGCTGCACGAAGTAGGTCAGATGCAGGTCGGGCGACGGGTTTACGGCCAAGCGCGTCTTCATCAGTTCTTGAGTGATGAGTTGGCCCGTCTGCACGTCGCGGTAGGTCACTGTTCCACCGAAGAGATACTCCACGGCCACTGTGGGGGCGGCTTCCTTCGAAGGCACATAGAGTGCTGTGGCCGTGCCCGTAGCCGTTGCAGCGATGTTCCAGCCGGCTTCGTCGTCCTGCTGCCCGTTCACCTTCGTGCTGACGGCAAAGAGGTCGGTGGCATCCTGGCCGTCGATGGTCTCCACTGTCGGAACAAACTGTATGTCCTCGATGGCCTCCATCTGCTGGTTCTGAATAGTCAGGTTGCCACGGAAGGCCTCGCGTGTCAGGATGAACCGCTGCTCAAACTGCATGGTGATGGCGTTGTGATTGGTCTGCGTGTAGTCGCGCACCTGGATGGTGGGCATGCCGGTGTTGCCCTTCTCGTCCTGCTCCTCAGCGGCATTCAGGTCGACGTTCAGGTCGACGTCGTTGCCACCCAGGTTCACATTGTTCACGTCGCCGTCCAGACCACCACCGCCCAAGACCATGGGAATGCCGTCGTCGCAGCCCACCTTCACGGCGTAGGTCTCAGAAGTCTTGTAGGTGTTGCCCTGCAGTTGGTAGCTGTAGTGCATGCGGATGCCGCCGATGCAGCTCTCCAGTTGGTCCTCAGGCCCCTGGTACTCCACCGTTACGTCGTAGCTCTCGCCAGGATAGATGACGTCGGGATAAGCCGACTTCACGGTAAACGAATAGCCTTCTATGACGGGGAACTCCAGATAGGGATTGGTGGCCGTCAGCCTGCCTCGGTTGGTCAGACGGATGCTGTAGGTGTTCAGTCCGCAGCCCCAGTTTCCTGGCAGCGTGGGCACGACGATGGCCTGTGGAATGTCGGGCACGATGTCCATCGACAGCACCACCACGTATTCGTCTTCCACCGTGGTGCGTTCCACGGTGTAGTCCATCTTCACAGCCTGATAGTTCAGGAACACCTGCATCGTGTTTTCCTCCTCCGGGCTCACGGTGATGGTCTTTTCGGTGTAGTAGTGGTTGGGCGCCGTCACATAGACATAGTAGGTTCCCTCCTTCAGGATGTTGGTGGAATACAGGCCGTCGTCGCCTGTCGTGCCGGTCATCACCACCTCGCCCGTCAGGGCATTGGTCAGCCTGACGGTGGCACCGCTCACGTGCGGTCCGTTGCCGTCGTCAGCACCCAAGGTGTAGGCATCCACCACGTCAACGGTGAGTGTCGTCAGGTCGGTGCTCACCACCGTCACCTTCACGGGCACCACGATGCTTCGGCCGTTCTCCGGGGTCAGCCTGACGTAGCTCTCGTAGGTGCCGTCAACGAGCATCTCGGCCGTGGTGCCGAAGGTCAGCTGCAGCTCCGTCCGTCCATCTTTCTCGATGGATGGCAGCTGGGTCATGGTGGTCCTCAGCCACGGCTGCGACGCGGGACATTCCACGCTGACCTGCCCCGTTGCGGTCAGGCCTGTGTTCTGGACCGTGAGCTTCCACGTGCGTTCCGTGTCCTTTGCCACGGTGGTCTTGATGCCAGCGTCGGCATCGGTCACCAGTTGGCACTGGGCGGCATAGCTGTAATAATAGAGAGGAATCCGAGTCTGCACCGTCTGACCGTTGTCGGTGGCGGTCACCGTCAGGGCGGCTTCGGCATAGCGCTGGTCGGCTGATGCGGTTGAGGGCACGATGCTGTAGCCGATGCTCGTCGTAGCGCCGGCGGCCAATGTGGCCACATCGTCAGACAGTTCTGCCGTCCAGCCTTCGGGCAACCCCTCGATGGCAAACCGCAGGTCGGTCATGACAGTGGCCGAGAGGTTGGTCAGGCTGACCGTGCCCTCCGTGGTCTGGCCTTCGGTGAGCGCCAGCTTCAGGTAGTTAGGATTCAGCTTCAGGGCCGACACGTTCACGTGGGCCTGCACCGCCGTGCTGCCAGCATTGTTGCTGCAGGCACCTAAGCCGTAGCGTCCGGCCAGGTTGCCCACGGTATAGTCCAGCGAGAACCGTCCTTCGGCATCCATCGTCGTGGTGTGCACCTCGCGGTTGTTATTGGTGTCGATGAAGTAGATGTCGACTTCGCGTCCATCCATGGCTACGCCAGAGGCCGCGTTGTTCATCTGTCCGCTGATGTGCATCACGTTGCCACGGCTGTAGTTCTCGCCGTCGGTGGTCAGCGTGACCACCGAGAACGGAGCTTTCACGAAGAGGGGAGTCGTAGCCGAAGGCATGTGCACGCGGTTGATTTCCTCTGTCGCTTGATCTTGGTTCAGCCAAGCGAAGAGATAGTATTGCTGCTCCTTCAGGTTGTCGGGCAGGGCGATGCTGAACTCCATCGCCTCGCTGCTGCCTGCTGCCACGGCTTTCGTCGTCGCAAACGTGGCCACCTCCTGCATCGGCGACTTGTGATAGAAGTCGTAGCGGACGGTGCGGTCGGTCGAAACGTAGAACTTCACGTTCATGCCGGCAGGCAGCGGTGCCGTGCCCTCGTTGCTGACGGTCAGCGAGGTGCTGACGGTCTGTCCGCCGTAGGCCGTGGCCACGTTCAGGACTGGTGCATCGCAGGCCGACTGGGGCAGCGTCTGGTCGCTCACAAGGAAGGTAAAGCTGGCCTGTTGGTAGTCGGCAGCCGAGGCCGTGATGCTGCTATAGTGGTCGTCGCCGGCGGTCGTGTTGCGGTTGGCCTTCACGCTGAAGCTGGCCGACTGCTGCCCGGCAGGGATAGTCAGCGTGGTAGGAAATTCCAGTTGGCTGTCGGTGCTGCTGAGCGTAAGGGTGCAGTCGCCCTCCGTCGTGTTGCGCGTCACGGTCACCGTGGCCGTGCCACCGCCTTCGGGCAGGGTGGCTGTCGAGCTCTGCATCTTCAGCGTCAGTCCGCTGTCGTCGTCGCTGATGGTCACTTCAAACGAGCAGAACGATGGACTACCCTGCCCGGCGGCCTGGCCCGTCTGTGCGTCGCAGACAGCAGCGGTAATGGTGGCCATGCGCTGGCCGTCGATGAGGGCGTTGTCCATCACGCTGACGGGAATCGTAATCGAAGACTGTCCGGCGGGGATAATGTTCTTGTTGGAGTCGAAATAAAGTTCTTTGGATGTGGAAGTCACGAACACGGTGACGTTCTCCTGCGTGTCGCCCGAGCGGCTGATGGTGGCCATGGCGGCTCCGTAGCCCCCGCCCTCTGATATCGTGGCCGGCGTGAGCGTCATGCTCAGCTCGGGCCAGTCGTTGTCGGTCAGGCTGATGGTCTTCCGGGCGGTCTCATAGCCGGTAGCCGTAGCGGTGAAGGTAGGCTGTGCGTCGGCCATCGGGTAGTGGTCGTCGACCACCTGCGTGGTGGCCTGTGCCGATAGCTGGCCAGCCGGGATGGTGATGCTGCGCACGAAGGGATAGAAGCGCGCCGTGGCCGTGTTGGTGATGTCCACCTTCAGGTCGTCGTCCAGGGCCTTCGCGATGGTCAGTGTCAGGGTCACCGCGTCGCCTTCGGTGTAGCTGTCCTTGTCGGTGGTCAGCGTCAGGGGCCACTTGTCGTTGTCCTGCACGTCCACAATCATGCTCGCCGCAGGATAGTCGCTGCTCACGGCGCTGATGCCCGTGCGGAATTGGGCGTTCACGTCGGTGTTGTCGACAGACTGAACCGTGAACTGCATGGCCGACTGCTTGGCGGGAATTACCACCGTTGCTGGCATCGTCAGCAGCTTGTCGTTACCAGCCTCGTTGGTCTCGGTGAGGGTGAAGGCTTCTTCCATCGACCAGTCGCCCGAACGGGTGAGCGTGATGCGGCGGCTGGCACCTTCTTCCAGCAGGATGCGCGTCTCGCTCAAGAACAACCGTTTCTCCACCTGGATGCTGTTCGCCGACGTGGCGGTGTTGTTTCCTTGGTCGGCAATGAGTTCGCCGGCGCCATGTTGCTGAATGAGTTCCACGAAAGCGGTCATCGTGCCATCGGTCCTCAGCACCTGCGGCAGGTCAACCTCGTAGGTGCGGGGCACGCTGGCACCCGCACTGAGCGTGTTGCCGTAGTTCTTCGACCCGACGAACACGCGGAAGCCCGTCAGGTCCTCCAGCCAGACTTTCTCCGTCCAACCGCCGCGGCTCTCGCCCGTTCCCTGGTTGTTGACGCTGAAGCTGAGTTGCAGCTTGCCACCAGGGGCCACACTGCTCTCGCTGTTCAGGATGCGCAGGTCGCTGATGGTGAAGTCGGGTGTTGGTGTACGGAGCACGGTGAAGTTGGCCTGGCTCGTAGCCGCCGATGCCACGTTGTGGCCCTGGCGGTCGGTCAGCACGATGTTGCTCAGGCTGAACGGCGTCACGTCGTCGGCCTGGGCGTCGCTGCTGATGCTGACAGGGAAGCGCATGAGCAGTCCCGAGTTACCCTTCAGCGGTTTGTTCTGAACGCTCATCACCACGACGGTGTAACACTTGTCGTTGATGCGGCGCAGCGAAACGGTGTGGCCGTCGCTGCGATTGGCCAGCAGGGTCACGTCGCTCTGGCTCTTGGCAAAGGGCAGGAGGATGTCAAACTGCATGCCCACCACCTCGCTGCTATTGTCGAGATAGATGGGCAGCGAGGCCTCCTTGCCTGCTGCTGCAGTCAAGTCCTCCACGCGCAGCGTGTTTTGCGCGTTGGCTACCATGGTGCAGAGCATCATGAGCAGGAGCAACGGTAATCGGAACAGCAAGCGGCTGTTGTCTTTGTTCTTCATATATATAGTCATGTTCATCTCATTATCTTTTTACCGTTCATGATGTAGACGCCCTTGGGGAGGTGAGAGTTTAGAGTTTTAACGCGTCGCCCTTGCAGGTCGTAGAGGGCAGGTGCCGATTGTTGCGTTGGCAACGCAACGTACTCGACGCCTGAGGTGCTACCATGCAGAGTGACGGGCAGGGCCTCGGCATCGATGCCGGTGGCTTGCATGCTGGTGGGTTCGGCATCGACCGTCGTGCGCAGCAGCTGGCTGATGCCGGTGGGCAGGGTGCTGCCAGCGGGCGAGAACACCAGGAGGCTCACACCATCGTCGGTGTCGCGGGCCTGCATCTGCCACTGGCGGCTGTTCAGCAGCAGCTTCACCTGGTTGCTCTTCGCGCCGCGTAGGTGCAGGCTGAAGGCTGCCACTTCGTCGTTGGCATCGAGCATCAGCGTGCGTCCGTCGGCATAGACGATGTTCGCGGTCTCCTGCCCGGCAGCCATCAGCCTACGCGGCATCGGGCGAGGATTGCCTTCGTTTTCCAGCACGACGTTCACGGTGCAGACGATGTCCTGGATGTTGATGGTCTCGTCGTCGGCATTGTAGTCGTCATCGTCGTAGGTGTTGGCAGCCCAGAGGCCGAAGGTGGTGTAGTTGTAGTTGTTCTGCAGCACGTAGTTCAGCGTGCGCTGCACGTCGTTCACGTCCACCCATCCGCTCAGGTTGGCATCGCCCTCAGTGAAGTGGAGCTGTGCGCGATAGGCGGAGTTGTAGGCATTACTGTAGTTCTCGCCCGACGTGGTGGTGGGAACGATGATGACTTCGGCATCCTGCGCCTCCTTCATCGGCATGCCCGACGGACTGAACGTATAGGCACCGAGGGCAGGCGACCACGAAAGCCAAGCCTTGGTGTAGAGGTTCTGGTCATAGACGGTGAGCTGCGGATGGACATCCAGGCTCTGGCTCGTGTGGTTGTAGCCGAGGATGGAGGGCAGGCCGACGGTCATTTCGTTGCCCACGTCCAGGCCGACGGCCATCTGACCGGGCAAGTCGGGGAACACCTTGTTATTATTGCGTGCGCGATGCTGGTTGCTCAGGTTCAGCGTGGTGAGCGTCGTAGGCAGAAGTTCGCTCAGCTCGTCAATCTGGTTGTACGACAGGTCGAGGGTAGCCAACAAGGGCAGCCGCTCGCCGTTGGCCAGCATAGACACGTCGCCCTTCAGCAGGTTGCCGCTCAGGTTGAGCGAAGCCAGGCGGGGCATCGTCAAGGATGTAGCCGTCGTCAGGGTGCCGCTGATGTTGCGGTCGGGCAACTCGATGGCCGTGACGTGACCCTCGCTGTCGAAGTCTACGCCACTCCAGCTGAAGGAGGCTGAATTCTCGGTGGCGGTGTCCCACCGTCTGCCGTTCCACGTCGAGCCGTTGTAATCATTATAGAACTTCCGCAGGGCGGCAAGGTCGGCCTCAGCAATGGCGACGAGTTCCTCCACGGAACAGGTGACGGTGGGGCCCCAGCCCTCTCCGCCGAAGGCACGCACGAAGAGAAGGTCGGTCGATGGGTCTTTATCGGCAGGAATCTCGATGTCGTCCATGCGCAACTCCGTGGCTGGCGTCAGCGCGATGCTGGTTGCCTGGCCGAAGCCAGGGTCGTCGTCCCAGAAATATTCCAGGTATTCCACAGGCCTCTGGCTCTGCAAGCGAGGCACCGTGAACTGCCGGACGATGGTAGGGCCAAAGCGGACAACGCCGTCGGCGGAGATACTATAGGCACGAATGCCCAAAACATGGTTGCCCGCAGGCAAATCAGCAACGGATGGCTGGAACTGCAACGTTTCGTCATCAGCAAAGCCGTCGGTGACGGTGATGGCATGGCCAAAGCCGGGGTCGTCGTCAACGAAGTATTCTGCTTGAAGCTGTGCATGAATACCTGTGCAAATGCCCAATGCCAATCCCACCGCTGCGGCCCTGCGCAAGGTATGGCATAAACTATTCATCTTGCATCTTAACTTTGAGTGAGACATTCAGTTTACCATCATGAGCGGTGGAGCCAACAACGGCACGGGTGTAGTAAGGGTGGCCATAGGGCAGGCCGCCTGCCACGTAAGGATAGGCACCACCGAAGATTCCGCAGTCGCCACCGTCAGTGGCATAGCCTTTGGCAGGACTGTCTGCGGTCAGCCGATAATAGTCACCATCTTCCCCCTCCATCGTGAAGATTGTGGAAAGGTCGAAAGAGTCGATGCATTTATTGTCGGGATATTCGGGATATGTTCCTTCGGCGCATGAAAGAATATTGTTGTTGACAGTACAATTAGTGAGATTTCCAAACAAGTCGCTGTGGTAGCTGGCTCCATTGCGAATGATGATGTTGTCTGTTATCGTGCAGTTTGTCAGTTCAGTGCAATTCTTGGAGCTGTAACTGCCAACAGGTGTGTAGTAGAGATAGTTACTCCTGATGGTAGCATTTTTGAATTTCTGTATGCAACTCATAGAAGTTGTAATAATCACGTTGTTTTCAATTGTGCAGTATTCACTGTTGTTTTGATCGTAACCAGAAATGCAGCCGCTACTATTAATCCAACAATTTCTCACTGTGACATGTCTGGCAGGCCTAGAATATTCTGAGACATTTAACATGTATAGGATTTTGCATCTTTCTATGGTCACATAGTCACTTTGAATATGAAGAGTGCAAACATCATCAAATATGATACCCTCTAATTTGCAATTAGCGGCTGTAACGTAAATATCATAGCCTCGTCTGGTATAAGGATTAGGATTCCCCTTAAAAGTGAAGGATCCATAAGCAGAATGGTTGTTCCACCCTGGGCCGATTATCGTTACACTCTTCGATATGGTTTGCGTAACATCGCTATTAGTTGCTTCTGAAATACCTGGATCCAGATACAGCGTGTCACCATCGTGCACCTCTTCGCTGGCCATAGCGGCATTGATATCAACGAAGTGGGCTTTCTTGGTTGCGTCGTTGTTCACTCGCCATGAACGGGCATACGTCGTGCTTGCCGTTGCAGCAAGCAGGGTGGTTGCCAGAGCAACCATGATTACTTTTCTTATTTTCATTGTTTTGTACGTTTTAAATATCTATGCAAAATTACGAAAAAAGGACTGGAAATCCAGTCCTTGCGCGAAGAAAAAAAGTGATAACCGATTGTATTTCACCTGTTTAGGTGACAAGGCATCCCAATCTCTTTGCCAAAACCATGACAACAGGCTCACCGCGGCGACAGCCTAAAGAAACTTGCGGGCCTTGGCGATGAGCTGTGCCACGTTGTGAGCATCGAACTTGCGCATCAGGCGCAGGCGGTAGGTGCCGATGGTGTTGGTAGAAAGAAACAGCTCGCGGGCAATCTCGTTCGTGCTCAGTCCGCGGCTCAGTCGCTCCAGCACCTGCTGCTCGCGCTCGGAGAGTTGGAAGGGACGACCCATCGATAGTTCCGCCGATGGCTGCTTAGCATCGGCAATCCTGAGTTGCTCCAGGAAGGCTTCGTTGTAGTAGGTACCTCCAGCGCGAATGGCAGCCACGGCCTCGGTCAGGCGGCTCACGGGGTGACTCTTCGAAACCACGCCCTGTATGCTCAGGCGGGTCAGGCGGGCCAGCAGCCACGGCTCCTCATGCATGGTGTAGATGAGGATGGCAGCATCGGGGCAGTGCTGGCGGATGGCCTTCACCACGTCGAAACCGTCGGCATCGGGCAACTCCAGGTCCAGGATGAAGAGGTCGAACTGGCAATCGGACTGCAACAGCTCGGAGAGCTGGGCGTGGGTGGTGATGCCCTCGCACCAGAGGTCAGGCTGGCGCGACAGCAAGTGCCGGATGCCTTCGAGCACCATGGGATGGTCGTCGAAGGCCAATATGCGGTAGGGGTCAGACGATTGACTCATGTTTTCAGATAGACTTAGCGTAAATGTGTATGTGACTGCAAATTTAATAAAAAAGCCCGACATACACATGGCTGTCGGGACTTTTATCGTTCTCGCGCGTCGATTTTTCACCTTTTTAGGTGACAAAAATGGCTACACGCTGAATTCCAGTTCGAGGTGGTTGCGGTCGTCCTGGCGGTAGGTCTTGCTGCTGGCACCGATGCTGACGATGCGGTCTTGCTGGGTGTGGCGGCCCAGGCCCGCAGCCGGGGAGTCGGCAGCTGGGGGTTGGCCGTCGTCGACCACACAAAGCTGGTAGTGGTCTGGTGCAGACCGCATCAGGCTGACGCTGAGCAGGGAGGCGGTGCCGCCCTTGACGATGTTCGACGTGTGCTCCTGCACGATGCGGTAGACCTCGTGGCTGATCTTCGCCGGAACATTCTGCCACGACTCGTCGAAGGCGTCGGGTGTGGCGGTGAATGTGGCAGAGAGGGTCGTAGTCTTATCGATAGTGCCCACATATTGGCTCAGCAACTGGCTGAGGCTCAGGTGGCTGAACTCGGGCGGCATGAGCTGGTGGGACAGCTGGCGGGCTTGCTGGCGCAGTGAGCGCAGGCTGTCGACGGTCTCATCCGGCACGTTGTCGCTCATCTGCATCTCCAGGGCGAGCATGTCGTTGCAGAGTCCGTCGTGCAGTTCCTTGGCAATGCGCTTGCGCTCAGTCTCAAGTGTGGCGATGCGCATCTCGGCCTCGCGGCGCTGGCGGCGCTGGCGGTACCACAGCCCCAGGCCTGCCAGCACAATCAGTGCGAACACGCCCAAGAAAACAAACCACGTGCGCTGTGTCTGCAGACGGGTGATCTCGAGTTCCTTCTCCATGGTCTGGTACTTCACATTGAACTCGGCCATCTGCGCCGCCAGTTTCTCCGATGCCAGCGTGTCGGCCTCGATGCGGGCGCTGTCCATGTAGCAGAAGGCTTCACGCCAACGCCCCAGCTGACCGTAGCAGCGGGCCATGCGCTCGAAGATGCTAGCCGTCTTCACCCCGCTACCGTTCCCAGCCATGACGGTCTGGAAGTCGCGCAGGGCCTGCTCCCACTGCTGTTTTTCGTAGTAGTAGTCGGCACGGGCGGTGACGAAGCCGATGGCATTGATGCTACGTGGAGGCAGCTGCTGGAGCAATTCGCTGCCCTGGCTGACGCAGTAGCGAGCGGAGTCGGCCTGCTCTAAACGGTTATAAACCTTGAGCATGGTGGTCAGGCAGCGCACCTGCCAGTCGGGCGACTCGGCCTCGCAGGCCATCTGGTAGGCCTCGCTCAGCAGCGGCTTGGCCTCGGCGGGCTTGTCGAGGGACAGCTTCGTGGCACCGTAGGCCTGCAGGATGCAGAGTTGGGTGTAGGGGTCGTCGACCTGGCGCACGTACTTCAGACCACGGTCCAGATAGCGAGCAGCCTCGCTGAAGTGGTTGAGGTTGAAGTGCAGGATGCCCACGTTGGCGGATATGGCGGCCAGCCACTCGGTGTCGTTCTGCTTCAGCGCTTCGTCGAGTGCGACGTCGTAGTAGTAGAATGCCGAGTCGCAGAGGCCCTCGCGCCGATAGACCAGTCCCAGGTCCTGGGGAACGCTGATGCTCAGCTCGGGATAGTCAGCGACGGGCAGCATCTGGAGCAGGTGCAGGCGTCGCTGCTTGCAGCGGGCCATGTCGCCGCTGTTCATGTAGTAGGTGCCCTCGTGGAAAAGCATCACGGGATAGAGCTTAGACTGTTGAACACCTTTCATGGCCAATGCGCGTTGAATGAGCGAAAGTCCTTCGTCGAGGCGGGTGGCATCGTCAAGGCATTCCGAAATCTTCTCATCCAGCCGGGCAAGCACGGTGTCGAGGGGCTCGGCAGCCTGCACGCCGATGACCGACAGCAGGACCGACAGCAGCAGTGTGAAAATACGTTTGTTCATGCTATGGTATTGCTTGGTTGCTTCATTGCTCGTTTTCCTCTGCAAAGGTACGAAAAAAAGTTGAAAGAATGGATGATTATCGACGAAAGATGAAAGGCGAAAACTTAAAGTAATAAAAAAAAACGGCAATCATTTTGTGATTTGACTGATATTCCGTACCTTTGCGACAAAAGTCGCGAAGGTACTACGTCTCGGCAATAAAAATAAATTATTTATTTTGTATTGCTCTCGACTTTCCGTACCATTGTCGACAAATAAAACACAACAAGAAAGAACGTGACAAAACAAGGCAAAAACACGCTGAACGTGGTGGTATCGCTGGTACTTGGCGGTGCTATCTTGTATTGGATGTACCGCGGCTTCGACTTCGGGCGAGTGCGCGAGGTGCTGCTCCATGAGATGTCGTGGACGTGGATGCTGCTTTCGTTCCCGTTCGGTGTGCTGGCACAGGCGTTCCGCGGTTGGCGCTGGCGCCAGACGCTGGAGCCGATTGGCGAACAGTCGCGTTCATCGGTACGTGTGCACAGCATCTTCTTGAGTTATGCGGCAAGCCTGGTGATTCCACGCGTTGGTGAGTTTGCACGATGTGGCGTGCTGCGGCAGAAAGACGGCGTGTCGTTTCCGAAGGCCCTGGGCACAGTGGTAACAGAACGCGCCATCGACTCGCTATTGGTACTGGTGATAGCAGCATTGACATTTGTCACACAGTTCCGTGTGTTCATGACGTTCTTCGAGGAAACCGGAACTAGTCTCGACGCCATCTGGCATCGCTTCACCACAACCGGCTGGCTGGTGACAGGCATCTGCATCGTAGCCATCATCGTGCTGTTGTGGATACTGATGACGAAAACGGCAAGTGCAGAGCGCGGAACACCGAGCACAGAGAAGTCGACGACCACCCTACCCCAGCAGATATATATAAAGGTGAAGGAGTCGTTGGCGGGCATCTGGCAGGGGGTGATGTCGCTCAAGAACGTGAAGAACATACCGCTGTTCATCTTCTACACCCTCGCCATCTGGGGCAGCTACTTCCTGCACTACTACCTGACATTCTTCTGCTTCGATGCCACAGCCGGTCTGGGGTTGTCGTGTGCACTGGTAACATTCATCGTGGGCAGCATTGCCGTGATTGTACCGACGCCCAACGGTGCCGGACCCTGGCACTTCGCAGTGAAGACAATGCTCATCCTATATGGCGTGCAAGAAACCGACGCCCTCTACTTCGTGCTGATCGTACACTCCGTACAAACACTTTTGGTGGTGGCGCTGGGCGTGTATGCGTGGGTGGCATTAAGTTTTCAGAGGAGAGTGGAGAGAGGAGAGTGGAGAGAGAATACTATTGCTGGGAGTGGAGATGATTAATAATCCTATATCATTATAATCAAAAAAATGAATGATTTTTTCTTTAGGAAACTAGTTGTTTACCAAAAAGCTATAGACATGGTGGACCATGTATATGACACCATAGACTCATTCCCTGCTTATGAGCAGAATGCCCTATCGTCGCAACTGCGCAGGGCTGCTATATCAGTACCCTCAAATATTGCTGAAGGAATGGGAAGGTTTTCTCTCAAAGAAAGAATCCATTTTGTGGAAATCTCTTA
>JAFPVW010000112.1 GCA_017395215.1 Prevotella sp.
AACGAGGTCAGTTGGTTGTTTTGGCATTGCAAATCATTCAAGGCCGTATTCTTCGACACATCTAACGAGGTCAGTTGGTTGTTTTCGCAATACAATGTCCTTAGTGCTGTAAAGAACTCAATACCCTTTAGACTGGCAATTTCCTTCTCAACGACCTTAATACTGATTATGGACTTTATCTCATCTTCAGTAAGTTCCCCGTCTTCACCATAGCTCTGGCTTAATAGGTAATTTCGGAAATTGGCATCAGGGAAGTTTGTTGCGTTGATCTCAGCAACGGGTGGACCATGAACAGTGACTGTACACGTCGCTGACACGCCACTACCGTCGTTAGCTTTGCAGGTAATCTTTGCTGTTCCCGGCGATTTTGCCTCCACGAGTCCACTGCTACTCACCGTCGCAACACTGGTCTGGTTCGACGACCATGTGACAGTCTTATCATCCGCATCACTTGGAGTAACTGTCGCTGTTAGTTGAAATGTCTTGCCTATCCCAAGAGATTCAGAATTACTATTTAGATTGATTTTTGTAACCTTTGTCTCTTTATATTTTATTAGGTAATAGCAAACATTCGTCAATTTAAACGTCTGATAGGAATTTGTCGATAGATAGTAATAGTCATACGTGAAACAAACTTTCATGTCATTTTTTTTAAGAGAAGCATTAGCCATAATATCACAATAGGCCAAATTACTATTTGTTATAGAAACTCCGTAGAAGCCAGAGCCAACAATTTCCAATTCCCAACGCCAATCAAACCCTCTGTCACTATTGTAATTGTATCGACCGCCTGAATTTTCTATCCTCATCGTTTCACCTGTTCGCAAATAGTACGTACCCATACACGATTCTGCAGATAATGGGAGATGTGACAGTACCGAAAAGAGGACAAATAAGAATCTTAAATGTAAGTATCTCATAATTCATCTGATTTATATAATTAATATCAACGTTTAACCTTTGTTATTTCAATAAACGTTTTTTTCCATTTATGATATTCAACCCTTTCTGCGGTTGTGACACTTTATGGCCCGAGAGATTATAGACGCTGGTTCCAGCATCAACTGCGTTAACATGCCCCACGCCTGTTACATCATTTCCTACAAGTGCATATATAGTTGGTGGCATCAAAACCTCCTCGGCTGTGGGGGTAACACCTAAAATGTTTTTCAACTGCAGAGTGCTGCCATTGAAGTCGTTGCTGGCGGTAACTGTCATACGCATTACAGCGCCCTCTTTGCCGTCAATCAGCTCATTGACCGGCGAGGCTAACAGACAGCGGACACGCTGACCGTCAGCATAGGTGGCCAACTGGTGGCTGTGCTCGCTGGTGCGGCTCCCCATACTTATGTCTGGCTCATCGCCTACCTTATTTATATATACCCCCTCGGGCAGCAGCAGGTCAAACTGTAGCAGTGTCAGCCCGTCGTCGGGGTTCGTTAGGCTGACGGTCAGTTCACGGGTCTCGCCAGCTTTGATGGCTATCGGCTCCACCTGCAGCGTGGCCGTCCCGTTCACGGCCATATCGGTATCAAGTGAGCGGCTCGCAGCCGACTTGCCGAGGATGATGTTGGCAAGTGCCACATAGTCAGTGCCGTTCACCTTGCCGTCGCCGTTCACGTCGGCCGACGCTTTCTGTGCACTCTTGCCGAGGATGATGTTCGTCAGCGCCACCAAGTCGGTGCCGTTCACCTTGCCGTCCTCGTTGACGTCGCCCTTATTTATAGGTGATGAATCGACAATGTCTATTTCCACCAAATATTTAGGGGTATAGAGCCATGTATTCATTTCCCACTCGTCATAATATAATATGGAGGCGAAATACCTTCCCGCAGGAATGTCTGTTAGTGCATAATCCATGCTTACCGTTGTCAAACTATTGCCATAGAACGTGGAAGTCTGAGTATTACTGTAAACAACAGTTTGCATGTCCTTATCAAAAACCCAGAGTCTTGTGCTTACTGTCGCTGTTGCGCCATAATTCATAAAAGTGGCTGTCAGCGATAGTTTGTCCTTTTGGGTCAAACTCGTTAAGTCGGCATTTCCTGATAGTATAGAGGTGATATAGATGTCAGGATTGGTGGGCGTACTTTCCACCGTCACCTTACAACTGGCGCTCTTCCCACTACCGTCGTTGGCTTTACAAGTGATGATTGCCGTTCCAGCAGACTTTGCCGTAACGAGACCGCTGCTACTCACCGTCGCGACACTGGTATTACTCGACGACCAAGTTACACTTTTGTCTGTCGCATTGCTCGGCGTGACCGTTGCTGTAAGCTGATGTGTTTTACTTTCTTCCAATGTTACTGAAGAATTGTTTAGCGAGATATTCTCCACGAGGATAACGACAGTTACGGTACATGTAGCCGATACCCCACTACCATCATTGGCCTTGCAGGTAATTGTAGCTGTTCCAGGCGATATAGACGTAACGAGACCGCTGTTGCTAACTGTTGCAACCAATGTATTACTTGATGACCATGTGACGCTCTTGTCTGTGGTATTGCTGGGAGAAACGGTGGCGGTCAACTGCTTAGTGCTATTAGCCCCACTTGTTGACAACGAAACGGAGGTGGCGTTGAGGGTGATTCCCGTTACCAGGGTCTTAACCGTGTAGTACCAATCACCTATGTATATGCAATCATAACCCGTCTTGTATGCCTTTGCCTTTAACCTGCAAGAATTGTTAATGATAATACCAGCGGAAGTGTACTTTGAACTATTTTTTGTTGGAACAGAGCCATCAAGGGTATAATAAATGTCGCTGCCAGAAACAGTACTACCATTGCATATTGCTGTCAGTGTCACTTTGCTGCCAGATGTAATACTTCCACCGGCAGGAGATGCTTTAACTTCTAAGAGGCCGTAGCTCTTAACGACGATTGTCCATACCATCTCTTCATAATCGCCTTGACTCTGTCTCGTGCCTTTACAATGAAGTTCCATAGTAGAAAAATTATACTCATCATCGTTACTACTCAATCCCATAATCGTACAACTTTCAGAGTTGCTGGATACAATCTTTGCATCATAAAATTCTTGTCTATCTATCCATGAACTTCCAGTTACCTGACGAAGAAACCAGCTATTCGCATTTACATAATAGCTATTTGGGATATAACCACGATAGAATGTCTTTTGTTCATCAACATATATAGTGATAGTACCCATATCGTGGATTGTACTGGCTGTTGCCTTCCATGGTGCCGTAAACAGCAGCGCGAAAAGCATCAATAATGAAATTAACTTATGTCTCATTTTCTTCTAGTTTTTGAGAATAAGAAAAGGCGTCAACCATCCGTTGCTTATTCTCAACTCTAGGTTACCGCCAAGTGACCCGCTATGTAAACAAGCAAGAACAGTTCACGCCCTATCTGGACGTGAACCTTCTGAACTGCTTGCTCTCACATAGCTAATATTGGCGGTATTGCGAGTTGAGAGAGACAAGAGCAGAAAGCTCAAGTTTCCTAAAAAGACTGCGAATGGGGATTTTCAGCGACGCTCAGTTTCCGTTTCCCGGTTAATACTGATTGTTTTTGTTAGTTCCCCGTGTGGGAGTGGGCCACCTGGTGGCACCGTCGGCTCCCAAATGTTCTGTTGCTGTTAAATCATAGTCAAAATGAATTATTGGTTCGACTTATAATTGTTCCATCTCATCTTCTTTGAGTATAGTGACTTTATAATCGTATGTTTATACTACAGCCAGCTGTTTTAACAAACTGCCAACGGTATCGCATTGAACAATCGGCATGTTGCCCGCTGTATGCTGGCGCGGCAGGAAACGGCCCTTCGTCACTGCAGAAATCATCTTCTCCACAAAAGGCTCCAAATTTATCACGTCAACACGTATCTGACCATGTGTCAAGTTGTATAACTCATCAGCCGCAGAACGGGAAATCTGTTGTACACCTTGCATATCCAGCAAATATGAATCTTCTGGATAGAGTGAAGCTTCAAGCCGTTCAATCATTTGCCGCGTATGCAGCTCCGTGCCGTATTTTTCTCGTATGTTAATGATATGTTTCATTGTCAACTTGTGTAAAAATATAAGTTAAAACCTTTCGGTATGGCAGCAGGGATTCTAACCACAACCATCGTACCTTTGTAATCAAATTCTTCAGGCAAGGCCAATATTTTTTTGTGTGTAGCAGATTGTATTAACAGGGCATTCCCCGATAACACAGCGAATTCACCATGTAGCCCATCTACCACCATACGAATGTTCGAAGAAATACCATAACCGCGATTCTCTGCATCAGGCAAATTCTTAACGGAGTAACCATTCTGTGCCAGATTGAGTGCTTCGGCATCGCTGTTTCCCAGCTTGTCAAGGTGTTTTTGTGCTGCCACGTAACTGCCATAAATGGTAATGCCCATATCCGCTATCACTATCTCGATGGCATTTGTAGCCGTGTCATATTCCAGGAATGCATATCCCCGATCTGTTTGAGCATGCTGCTGAATATTACAGATCAGTTCGTCTAACAAATAGGTGATGGGAACGTTAAAAGCGTTGAAGCAATCCGGATTACTACTTTGCAAATGTTTCTTAAGTTGATCGATAGCTGATGCTATCGATTCGTCATCTAAGCAAAAAGAGTAGATAGGCGAAGTAGACCTTTGCAAATAAATATCTTTCATCGTTGTGAGTAGAGACAACGATGAAGAAAGAGTATCTTCGTGACCGACAATTGCCGAAAAGAAAGACGAAAGGATGTCTTCTAACGATACTGTTTGCTGTGTGCCATTTGCCATAATTTTCCCGATTTGCATACTTTGCGGGAGCAAAGATACTTAAATAGTTTGAAATCCCCAAAAAACTTTGTTTATTTAGGAATTTACAAAGAGCCAAAAGCTCAAATCCTAAAAAGATGTTATGTCATAATACACTAAATGTTTGTTTTGATGTTACTTTTCTGTTATCGAGCTAATTGCCCGTGCAAATATACGAAATGTTTTTGAATCCACAAAACAATAAGACGTTTTTTTCGCCAAAAACAGATTGCGTATCCAGATTTACGGTCAAGATAGTCGGTGTATTTACAATATCGGGGATGCCCCCAAGAGTGAGAGCATCCCCGATGTTATTAATTGGTAAAGCAGAATTAATCTTCTTCCTTCATCTCGGCCTCGTGCTGCTTGATGAGCTCCTGCTGGATGTCGTTCGGCACAAGCTCGTAGCTCGAGAACTTGGTGTTGAACGAAGCACGGCCACCAGTGAGTGAGCTGAGGGCGATAGAATAGCTGGCCAACTCCTTCAGAGGAATCTTGGCCGAGAGCTTCTGGTAGCCGGCCTCAGAGTCCATACCCATGATGATGGCTCGGCGTCCCTGCAGGTCGCTCATCACGTCACCCATGTAGTCGCCAGGCACGAGCACCTCGAGGTCGTAGATGGGCTCGAGTACCTTCGGACCGGCCTCCTTGAAGGCTGCCGAGAAGGCGTTGCGGGCTGCGAGCATGAACGATAGTTCGTTGGAGTCGACTGGGTGCATCTTACCGTCGTAGACGATGACGCGGACGTCGCGGGCATACGAACCGGTCAGCGGGCCCTGCTCCATACGCTCCATGACACCCTTCAGGATAGCGGGCATGAAGCGCATATCGATGGCACCACCGACGACGCTGTTGATGAAGACGAGCTTGCCGCCCCACTCCAGGTCCTTCTCTTCCTTCGACTTGATGTTCATCTTGAACTCCTGGCCGTTGATGGTGAACGAGGTGGGATCAGGCATGCCCTCGGTGTAAGGCTCCACGATGAGGTGTACCTCACCGAACTGTCCGGCACCACCCGACTGCTTCTTGTGACGGTAGTCGGCGCGGGCCATCTTGGTGATGGTCTCACGATACGGAATCTTCGGCTCCTGATATTCAATCTGAATCTTCTCGTTGTTCTCCATACGCCACTTCAGCGTGCGCAGGTGGAACTCACCCTGACCGTGGACGATGATCTGGCGCAGTTCCTTCGACTGCTCGACCACCCACGTCGGGTCTTCCTGGCGCATCTTCTGCAGGGCAGCCATCATCTTCTCAGTCTCAGCCTCGTTGACAGCCTTGATGGCACGCGAGAACTTCGAGTTGGGATACTTAATGAAGTCGAACTTCCAGTCGACGTCCTTGCCGTTCAGCGTGTTGCCGGTCTTCACGTCCTTCAGCTTCACGGTGCAGCCGATGTCGCCAGCCTTCAGCTCGTCAACCTGAATACGGTTGGCACCTGCGCAGGCATAAAGCGTACCGATGCGCTCCTTCGAGCCACGGTCGGCATTGGTCAGATCGTCGCCGCTCTTCACAGCGCCGCTCATCACCTTGAAATAAGACACCTCACCGATATGAGGCTCCACACCAGTCTTGAAGAAGTAGAGCGACTCAGGACCGTTGGCATCGGCAGGCACGTCCTGACCGGCAGCATTCTTGATGACGGGCATCTCGCTGACGAAAGGAACGACGTTGCCTAAGAATTCCATGAGACGGCGAACGCCCATGTCGCGACCTGCGCAGACGCAGAACACGGGGAAGATGGAGCGCGTCACCAGGCCCTTGCGGATACCCTCGCGCATCTCGTCCTCGCTGAGGTCCTCGGTCTCGAAGAACTTCTCCATCAGCGTGTCGTCGCCGGCGGCGGCAGCCTCGACGAGAGCAGCCTTCATCTCCTTGGCCTTGTCAAGCTGGTCGGCAGGAATCTCCTCGATAATGGGAGCGCCGCCCTCGGGCTTCCAAGAGTACTTCTTCATCAGCAGCACGTCGATGACGGCATTGAAGCCGGCACCCGTGGCGATAGGATACTGAACGGGCACGCAGTTCGGGCCGTAGACATCCTTCAGCTGCCCCAGGATCTGGTCGAAGTCGCAGTTGTCGCGGTCGAGCTGGTTGACGAGGAAGATGACGGGTTTCTTCAGCTTGTCGGTGTTGCGGAAGGCGTTCATCGTGCCCACCTCAGGACCGTACTGGCCATTAATCAGGATGACGGCCTGATCGGTGACGTTCAGGGCCGTGATGGCACCGCCCACGAAGTCGTCGGAACCCGGACAGTCGATGATGTTCAGTTTCTTGCCGTTCCACTCGGTGTGGAAGACGGTCGAGAATACCGAGTAGCCATACTCCTGCTCCACGGGGAAGTAGTCGCTCATCGTGTTCTTACCCTCTACGGTGCCGCGGCGCTTAATGATGCCTGCCTCGTAGACCATTGCTTCGGCAAGAGTAGTCTTGCCGCTACCCGCACTGCCAAGCAGTGCAATGTTTTTGATTTCGTTTGTCTGATATACCTTCATATCGTTTTAGATTTTTGTATGAATATTGGTTGCTTTCTTCAAAATCGTCGCCGAAATTAGTCATTTTTCGCGAAAACACCAAAGAAAGCTTTTAAATATTAAACATTATTAGTACTTTTGCACGCGATATGGCAGGATTATACATCCATATACCCTTCTGCAGAAGCCGCTGCATCTATTGCGCCTTCTACTCCACCACGTCGCTCGACCTGCGCCAGCGATACGTCGATGCGGTGTGCCGCGAGATGGTGTCAAGAGGTGGCACGGCGATAGACACCGTCTACCTCGGCGGCGGCACGCCCAGCCAACTGACCATCGCGCAATTGGAGCAGCTGTTCCTATATATTAATAAGGTGTATTCCCTCTCTCCTCATGCTGAAGTCACCATCGAGGCCAACCCCGACGACGTGACCGCAGCCTTTGCTGCGACAGTGTCGCAGCTCGGCATCAACCGCGTGTCGATGGGTGCCCAGACATTCGACGACAGCCGCCTCCGCTTCCTCCGCCGGCGCCACACATCGGCACAAGTAGCCGAAGCCGTCGGGCGACTGCGCCGTGCCGGCATTCGCAATATCAGCATCGACCTGATGTACGGCTTCCCCGGCGAGAGTCTCGACGAGTGGCAGCACGACATCGCCTGTGCCCTCGACCTCGGCGTCGAGCACATCTCGGCCTACTGCCTCACCATCGAGGACGACACGCCGCTGCAGCGGATGAACGTCAGTCCTGCCGACGAGGAGACTGAGCGCCAGATGTACTACACCCTCATCGACCGGTTAACACAAGCCGGCTACGAGCACTACGAAATCTCGAACTTTGCCCTCAAAAAGGCCTCCCCTGCGGGGGATGGGTTGAAAAAAAAGCCTCCCCTTCGGGGGGAGGTTTGGAGGGATGGGGTGGAAAGAAAGCCTCCCCTTCGGGGGGAGGTTTGGAGGGATGGGGTGGAAAGAAAGCCTCCCCTTCGGGGGGAGGTTTGGAGGGGGCTTCACAACAGCGGCTACTGGACCGACCAGCCTTACATAGGCATTGGCGCCGCCGCACATAGTTATGACCGTCAGCGCCGCCAATGGAACGTCAGCGACATCAACGCCTACATCAAAGGCATCGAGAGCGGCACCCCCGACTTCGGCTTCGAAATCCTGGACGATGCCACCCGCTACAACGACCGCGTGATGCTCGCCCTGCGCACCTGCGAAGGTCTCGACCTCGGCACACTCACCGATGCCGACCGCCAGTACCTCCTGCCACTCGCCCATAAACACATCGGCGCCGGACTCCTACGACTCGACGGCAGCCGGCTCATCCTCACCCGCAAGGGGCTCTTCGTCAGCGACCTCGTCATCAGCGACCTGATGCTGGTATAGCAGTTACTGCCGTTCTCTGATGTCGTTGAGGAACAATGTATTGTCGGCCTCGTAGAGGCGCTTGTAGTCGGCACCGCAGGCATGGCTCTTGGAAGGGCCGAAGAATTCCTTCGTATAGTTGCGCCAAAGCAGGAAATAGCTGATGGGGAAACGGTCCATGACGGGCTTCAGAACGCGCGTCCACCAGGTGGCGTCGGTCATGTTCTTCAGGCCGCACTCGGTGAGGGCGAGCAGCTTGCCATTGTCGCGGCAGAAGGCCGAGAGGAACGTAAGGTCGGCGCTGACGGCGGTCAGAAAGTCCTGCTCGGTGCCCCACTGATAGGCATCCTCGCCGATGAGCGTTACACGGTCGTTGCCGGGATAGCGCGTGAGGAACCGCTGCAGCGTCCACTGGCCGTCGAGATTTGGCGAGTAGCTCCACAGGAGGTTGTGCAGCTGGCGGTCGTTACGCAGGTAGTCCTGGAGCATGTTCCAGAGTTCGCGGAACTCGCTGTCGGTACAGTTGTTCTGTCCCCACCAGAACCAGGAGCCGTTGTTCTCGTGCCAGGGGCGGAAGATGACGGGGACTGGCTGTCCGCTGGCATCCTTGAGCGAGGCGAGGAAGTCGCCTACACGCTGCATCCACAGCTGGAACTTCTGGTGCTGCGAGCCGCCGGGCAGTATGCTGGTGACGACGCCGGGCGTCTTGACGTCCCAGGCCGTGCCGCCGGTCAGCGGGTTGCGCGGATGCCAGCTGACGGTGACGATGCCGCCGCGCTCAACGTGAGCCACGAGCTGCTCCCGGATGCGCAGGAAGGGCACGCTGTCGAGGTTTTTCTGGTCGCCAACCTCGATGCCGCCAAGGTCGAAGCCCATGACGGCTGGATAGTCGCCGACGAGGTCGCGAATGTCGCTGCGTCCCCACTCCCACTCCCAGTCGAGACCGTAGAAGGGATCGTCCTGATGGCCGGCCATGTAACCACGCTTCTGAAGGGTAGCCAGACGGTCGGCCAGTCGCGTGGCGGCATTATCGATGTTCATCTGCTGAAGTAGCCACTGCTGCCACTCGTCCCACTGCTCCTGATACCAGAAGTGGGCAGTCTGCTGATACACGCTGAGTGTCTTGGGGGCAGTCAGGATGTTATAGGTGGCATAGGCTGTAGTCGGCGGCACGACGTCGTCGTTGTAGCCGAACGACACCCATGTGGGGCACTTGATGCGGCGTGCGAAGTTGACGCCGTCGTAGTAGCGCGACGTGACTATCTCACGCTCCATGCCCTTGCCTTTGTTCCAATAGAAGTAGTGAGGCCAGCCGCAGGCAATGCCCTGAAGCGAGGCAGTGTGGTCGCAGAGAGCCGGGTGGACGGCAGCGGCGAACGTGACACGGGGATCGAGTGCGGCGGTGGCGTAAGTCAGGAAACCGCCCTGACTGGAGCCGGTGACGCCCAGTTCTCGGCCGTTCCAGTCGGTGAACTGCTCGATGTAGTCGATGGCGCGTATGCAGCCCAGGACGACGCGCTTGTAGTAGCTGTCATCGCGCGACGTGAGGCCGAAGTTCCAGTAGCCGCTGAGGGCACCGTTGTTCAGGCGGTCGTAGATGTCCTGCGGCTGGGTGACGTCGATGCCGTGAATGCCAATCTCGAGGGTGATGGCACCCTGCGAGGCGGTATAGACGTCGCCCTGATAGGGACGCACGCCGGCTCCGGGAACGCGCAGCAGGGCCGGATAGCGGCCAGGCTTGACGGGTACGCAGAGGATGCCGTAGGTGCGGCTGCCCCAGCGCACGTTCTGGAAGCTGACTTGATAGACGTTGACATCCTTGGTGCAGCGGTCGGGCAGCAGCTGGCGCGTAGGCTCGAGGGCCGTCCAGCGTGACTCCTCGATGGCGTGCTGCCAAAACGCGTCGAAATCGTCGGGGCAGATGGTTGTAGGCTGCAGCTTCTCAGGCGAAAAGGCGGCTGTGCAGGCGCCCGAGTACTCGCGGCCGCCGACCTTGGCGGTGACCTTCAGCCGATAAAAACCGGGCTTCTTCATCGTTCCGGTCCACGTCATCGTGCCATCCTTGAGGACCGTGGTCTTCTTCGTTTCCGGGTACATCTCCGGGCCGGCCTCGTAGCTGACCTCTACATTATTTAATAAGGTAGACGATCGCAGCACGCTGACGGTGAAGCGAGCCTTCTCGCCGACACGGTAGTTCCATTCCTGATGGTCGGGCTGGACGTTGACGACAATGTTGTTGCCCCGTATCTGGGCACTTGCTGTGAGGGCCATCAGTAGGCCGAGCAGCATCAAGAGCGTTTTCTCAAGACTTTTCATAGACTGTTTACTGTTTTTGGCGATGCAAAGATAATGAAAAATGCCGAATCGGCTTAATACTTTCTTGACATAATCAGACACTTTTCCCATTTTGTGGCCGCGAACGCTTCTTTTTGCAGGAAAGTATCAGTTAAAAGCAAAATAAAGTCATTGTAATTCGGAAAATAATTTTAACTTTGCATCCAAATACTTAAAACCATATTACGAGGAAACAATTATTTATTAACAAACTAAATACTAATGTATGAGTCTAATTTACAGTAAAGAGAAGATTCTTGCTGGAGCGTGCCTGGTAAGCTTACTCGGCATGTCTCCGCAGGCCTTTGCGGGAGGTAATGGCTCCCCGTTGCCCATGGAGCAGCAACAGGCCACCAAGAAAATTACTGGAACGGTGACGGACGCTATGGGGCCTGTCATCGGCGCCAGTGTGTTGGTAAAGGGCACATCGACGGGTGCTGCCACCGACTTCGACGGAAAGTTCACGCTCAATGCCGCGCCCGGTGCCACGCTCGTCGTGAGCTACATCGGCTACGTCACTAAAGAGGTGAAGGTCGACAGCCGCAACACTTACAACATCACGCTCGAAGAGGACAAGAAGATGCTTGACGAGGTGGTGGTCGTCGGTTACGGTACGATGAAAAAGAGCGACATCTCGGGTGCCTCGGTCTCGCTGGGCGAGCAGGCCGTGAAGGGTTCTATCATCACCTCGCTCGACCAGTCGCTGCAGGGACGCGCCGCCGGTGTGACGGCCGTGCAGACCTCGGGTGCGCCGGGTTCCTCGTCGTCAATCCGCGTGCGTGGTACCGCCACCATCAACGCCAACGCCGAGCCGCTCTACGTCATCGACGGCGTCATCGTCCAGAGCGGTGGACAGAGCGGTGCCTCCTACGGTCTGGGCGACGCTTTGGGCAACGGCTCGGTGTCGACCATCTCGCCGCTGTCGACCATCGACCCTGCGGACATTGTCTCGATGGAGATTCTGAAGGATGCCTCGGCCACGGCAATCTACGGCGCACAGGGTGCTAACGGCGTTGTGCTCATCACGACGAAGCACGGTAAGGCCGGCGACGCCAAGTTCTCGTATAACGGCATGATGGCCGTGAACCGCCAGACGAAGCGCCTGGACATGATGAACCTGCGCGAGTATGCCGAGTTCTACAACAACCTGGTGAACCAGGGCGAGCTGCAGGCCGACGCCAACCTGGCCGACCCCTCGCTGCTGGGCAAGGGTACGAACTGGCAGGACGCCGTCTTCCAAACCGCCATCCAGCACTCTCACCAGATTAGTGCACAGGGCGGTAGCGACAAGATGCAATACTACGTGTCGGCGGGCTACATGAACCAGGAGGGTACGATCATCGGCTCGAAGTTCGACCGTCTGTCGGTGCGTGCCAACATCGACGCCCAGCTGAAGTCGTGGCTGAAAATGGGTGTCAACGCCACCTTCACCAACACCAACGACGACCTGAAACTGGCCGACTCTGACGAGGGTTTGATCAACTACTCGCTGACCACCATCCCTACTATTCCTATTTATAATATAGACGGCTCGTACTCCAGCATCTCGCAGGAAGGCTACACCAATCCGAACCCCATCGCCATGGCTATGCTCGACGAGATTAAGCTGAACCGTAAGAAACTGACGGGTAACATCTTCTTCGAGGTGACACCCTTCAAGGACCTGACGTGGCACACCGAACTGGGCTACGACATCAGCTCGAGCAAGGGCGACCGCTGGAAGCCCACCGTGAACCTGGGCACATGGACCCGCGACGACAACTACGCCTCGGTGCAGAAGAACAGCAGCACCTTCTGGCAGCTGAAGAACTACATCACCTACAGCCACACCTTCGACCTGCACTCGCTGACAGCGATGGTTGGCCAGGAGGTCTGGGAGTCGAAGTACGACTACAACAACGTGGCCAACACGTCGCTCCCCTCGAACGAGGTACACAACCCGCAACTCGGCGACGGCACACCGCAAATCGGCGTCGGCTTCGGCAGCTCGGCCATGGCCTCGTTCTTCACACGCTGGACCTACAGCTACGACAACCGCTACAACGCCACATACACCTACCGCTACGACGGCTCGTCGAATTTCGGTCCCGACAAGCGCTGGGCAGGCTTCCACTCGCTGGCCGCCAGCTGGCGCTTCTCGAACGAGGCCTTCATCAAGTCGTGGGCAGAGTCGTTCTTGAGCAACGGCAAGCTGCGCATCGGTTGGGGACAGACGGGTAACTCGGCCATCGGCGGCTACAGCTGGGGCGTCAGCGTGGGTGCCATCAACACGGCCCTGGGCAAGAGCTACCGTCCGCTGAACATCGCCAACCGCAGCGTGCAGTGGGAGAGCCAGGAGCAGTGGAATGTCGGTCTCGACCTGGGCTTCCTTAACGACCGCATCAACCTGACCCTCGACTGGTACCGCAAGATGTCGAACGACATGCTAATGAAGCTACAGGTGCCCACCTACATGGGTTCAAGCCTCATCACCAACGGCTCGGCACTACTACAGCCGCCCTACGGCAACTACGGCACGATACGCAACACAGGTTTCGAGATTACCCTGAACACGCACCCGCTGGTGGGCAAGTTCGAGTGGGACTCTGAGTTCCAGATCTCGTTCAATAAGAACAAGCTCGTGTCACTCGGCGACTCAGACACCCCGCTGCAGGGCTACGGCCAGTGGAACGACCTGGTCAGCCTGACGCAGGTCGGCGAGAGTCTGTTCAGCTTCTACGGCTATGTCACCGACGGCGTCTATGAGAGTCTGGAGGACATCGAGACGTCGGCCAAGCCCGTGAAGTACCCCGCCAACGGCGGTTTCGCCAAGGGTACGACGGTCTGGGTTGGCGACATCAAGTACAAGGACCTTAACAGCGACGGCATCATCGACGAGAACGACCAGACCAACATCGGCTCGCCAATGCCAAAATTCACCTTCGGCTGGACCAACACCTTCCGCTGGAACAACTTCGACCTGAACATCTTCATCAACGGCTCGTACGGCAACAAGGTGGCCAACTACCTGAAGATGAAACTCACGCACATGAACTCAGCCTGGACCAACCAGCTGGTCGACGTCATGGACTGCACTCGCCTTGAGGCCATCAACGCCGCCAAGGACTACTCGGCAGGCGTCGACCGCGGCGACGGGACGCTGGTCTACAACTGGTACGACGACATCACCAACGTGCGCATTGCCAACGGCGGCGCCCTGCCCCGCGCCAGCATTCAGGACCCCAACGACAACGACCGCTGGAGCGACCGCTACATTGAGGACGGCAGCTACGTCCGCTTGAAGAACATCACCCTGGGCTACACATTCCCCAAGAAGATGCTCAAGCCCCTCGGTCTGGAGTCGCTGCGCCTCTACGCTAACATCCAGAACCTGCTGACCATCACCGACTACAGCGGCTACGACCCTGAAATCGGTGTCAGCACAGCCTCTGTGAACGTAATGGGACTCGACAACGGACGCTATCCGTCGCCTACGACCTATTCTTTCGGACTGAACGTATCATTCTAACCCCAAAAAACAAACAACATGAAACTCAATATATTAAAATATGGTATATTCGGCGTAGTCCTCTCGCTGGGTCTGACGTCATGCGAGGACTTCCTCGACCGTCCGGCAGAAGACAGCTACAACGAAGGCAACTACTATCAGACTGACGCTCAGTGCATAGCTGGCGTGGGCTATCTCTACAGCTCGCCCTGGCACGACCTGCTGCGCGGCTACTTCATGATCGGCGAGATGCTATCGGGCAACCTCTATGCCGGACAGAACGCCTACGTAGGCTTCACCGTCAACGGCTCCGACCAGAACCTGAAACTGGCGGCTGCCTCCATGTGGTCGGTCATCGCACACGCCAACACCGTCTACAGCAGCATCAAGGGTGCGCCCGCCAGCGTCTCCGACGCCGCCCGCAACACCAGCATGGGCGAGTGCCTGACGTGGAAGGCCATGGCCTACTTCTACCTGGTGCGCACCTTCGGCGAGATTCCCATCATCCACGATAATGCTGCCTCGCTGGCTGCCGGCGACTACAACACAGTGCAGAAAGTGAAGATTGCCGACGTCTACGACTACATCATCCTGACGCTCGAGAAAGCGCGCACACTGCTTCCCAAGAGCAACTCCGCCGGGCGCATTGACTACTACGCCGCCACGGGACTTCTGGCCAAGGTCTACCTGAACAAGGCCGGCGTGAGCGGAGCACTCAACGCCGACGACATGGCTAAGGCTGCCCAGCTGGCCAAGGAGGTCATCGACCAGTCGGGACGCAAGTTGCTGGACAACTACGAGGACGTCTTCCGCCTGCAGAACAACAACAGCGAGGAGAGTCTGATAGCATGGCGCTGGACCGCCAACGGCAACGTCTGGACGGCACAGAACTACCTGCAGTGCGACCTCGGCATGTCGGGCTTCGACGAGTTCGGCGACTGCTGGGGCGACTGGACGGCACCCTCCGTCGACCTGCAGGAGGCCTTCGGCATCAAACTGCTCGAACAGCAGCCCGACGCCTGGATTAACAACGTCGACACCCGACTCCGTGGCACGATGATGCTGCCTGGCTTCAAGTACCCCTACTTCTGGCAGGACAAAGGCGGCTTCAGCTACCTCGACTTCATCTTCAACACCGACTACAACAGCAGTGCCCCCGGCCAACTCAACTCGCCCACAGGCGCCAACTGCGTGAAGCACCTCTACGGCAACGCCTACGACCACCAGGCAGGCATCGGCCACTCGGCGGCCTACATGTATAATAGTCTGGCCACCCACCTGCTGCGTCTTTCCGACGTCTACCTCATCTACGCCGAGGCCATGACCGGAACGTCGGGCACGACGACCGACGCCAGCGCCATCGACGCCTTCTACGCCGTGCGCCACCGTGCCATCAAGAACTACGAGCGTCCGACGTCCGTCTCCTGGAACGACATCTGGAAGGAGCGCCGCCTGGAATTTGCCATGGAGGGCGACCGCTGGTTCGACTACGTCCGCGTGAGCTACTACAACCCCGAGTTCTGCATCAACGACCTGGAGAGCCAGAAGCGTAACCAGTTCTGGAACCTCGGCGACCTCTACAAGACCTACTACGAGACGGGCAACTGGACGGTCACCAACCAGGGCTACGACGAGAACACCTCGGCACCCAACGTGACGATGCTGATGAAGAAGAACCAGGACACGGGCAAAAACTTCTTCCTGCTGCCCTTCCCCACCGAGGACGTGACGACCAACCCGAACATGGCTACCAGCGTCGATGGCGTGCATGTCGACGTCTATGCTACCTATAGTTATGAGTAACACAATAAAAAGACCTGTAGAAATATGAAAACAGCAAGATATAACAGAGGCCTACTCCTGGCACTTGCCGCTGCGGCAGGACTGACGCTTACCTCATGCAAGGACGAGCCCGACAAATATGAAGTGGCTGACGGAACACCGACCATCAACTACATCCGCTGCCTGTCGACGGAGATTGTGGGCAATAACGACGCCGCAGACACACACTACACCAACGGCGAGCTCGTGACCAGCGCCTCGCCGCAGTCGCTGCTCTGCCTGGTCGGCGAGAACCTGCGCAGCGTCTACGAGATGTACTTCAACGACCAGAAAGCCATTCTCAACTCGAGCTACATCACCGACAACACGCTCATCGTGGCCATACCCAGGGGCATACCCCAGGAGGTGTCCGACAAGATCTACATGATCACCGAGAGCAAGGACACCATCGCCTACGACTTCAGCGTCGTCATCCCCGCGCCGTCAGTCAACTCGATGTCGTGCGAGTATGCCGAGGCCGGCTCGACGGCCTCCGTCTACGGTAACTACTTCATCGACGACCCGAACGTGCCGCTCACCGTCACCTTCCCCAACGGCAAGCAGGCCACCGACCTCCAGATCAGCGGCTCCTACAGCACGCTGTCGTTCACCGTTCCTGAGTGCGAGGTGTCGGGTCCCATCACCGTCACCAGCATCTACGGCTCGACCACGACAAGCTTCTACTACAAGGACACACGCGGCATGCTGTTCGACTTCGACACGCCGAACGCCGTGACGGGCGTCGTCTTGGGCAACCACGGCTGGCATGCCCGCGACATCCTTGCCGACGAGACCTCGCTCTCGGGCAACTTCGTGCAGCTGGGCGACGCCGGAACGACGCTCGGTGCCGACGGTGCATGGAACGACTCGAAGTTCTCGTTCGAATACTGGCCCGGCAACTGGGCCGACCCCGAGACCTATCAGGGCGACGGTGTGAGGCTGACCAGCCTGGCTGACTTCTCGAAGTGGGAGAACATGGCCATCAAGTTCGAGATGTACATCCCGTCCTCAAATCCCTGGCAGGCCGGTGCCATGCAGGTCATCGTCGGCGGTGTCGACAAGGTGTCAAACGGCAATGCCGGCGTGAAGGACATCGACGGCAACACCCTGGGTGGTGCCAACAACACCTACTTCAACAACAACGAACTGCCGCGTGCGCTCTACCGTCCCTGGACAGCCACCGGCTCGTACGACACCGGCGACCAGTGGGTGACGGTGACCATCCCCATCAAGTCGGCCTTCACCTACGGCATGTCTGGCGCAGCAGCCACCGGCTCGCTCACTGCCGACGACTTCGCCAGCCTCATCATCTTCGTGTGTGGCGGTGGCGTCAACGGTACCGAGTGCCAGCCCATCATCAAGCTCGACAACATCCGTGCCGTACCTTATAACTAAAACACTATAAAATAATACTCAGATTATGAAAAAGACAAACAGTATATTCGCACTGCTGGTGACGGTCCTCACAGGACTGTCGCTGGCAAGCTGCGGCGAGGACGACCTCGACACTAACCAGTATCTGGGCGGTGTCAGCCTCAACGCCTACGGCCCCAACCCCGTCATGCGCGGCGGTACACTGCGCTTCGTGGGCAGCAACCTCGACCAGATTGCAAGCATCCAGATTCCCTGTGTCAACCCCATCACCAACTACGACATCGTGAAGTCGGGCACGCCGTCCGAGATACGCGTCACCGTACCCAAGGACGGCCCCACGGTGGGTATCGTCACGCTGACCACCAAGGGCGACCAGACCATCACCACCAAGAGTGAGCTTACCTACACTGAGCCCATCGTTGTCGAGGGCTTCTCGCCCGCCTCGGCCATGCCCGGTGACCTCGTCACCATCAAGGGCGACTACCTGAACCTCATCCAGTCGCTGGCCTTCGCCGACGGCGTCATCGTGGGCGAGACCGACTTCAAGAGCCATGACCGCTACACGCTGACCGTGACCGTTCCCGAGGAGGCACAGACGGGTAAGATTGACCTCTACACCGCTGACCTGACCGTGGCCTCCGACGAGGAGCTGGACTACCAGATTATCACCACCGACGAGGCCATCGAGATTGGCACACCGACCATCAGTAGCGTAAAGGGTCGCAACTCAGCCGAGGCGCTGGGTGCCGTCACGGCCAAGGCCGGCGAGACGATTACGGTAACGGGTACCTATTTTAATATGGTGAAGGCCATCAGGGTGGGCACCGCCCAGACCGACGTCTTCACCGTCGCCGACGAGGGCAGACAGCTCTCGTTCGTACTGCCGGTCGAGGCACCCAGCGGCGACATTCTCCTCGTCTGCAAGTCTGACGTCGAGGTGCCTGTCGCCACGCTGACCACCGTGAAGCCCTCTGAGTGCACCGCCACGCCGAGTCCCGCCAAGGCCGGCCAGGCGCTGACAGTCAACGGTAAGGACATGGACCTCGTCACCGCCGTACTGTTCAGCAACGTTGCCGATGCCGTCACCGACCTGCAGGTCACTGCCGACAAGGTGGTGGTCACCATCCCCGAGACGGCCACCGAGGGTCTGCAGCTCGTCATGGCCAACGGCGAGACGGTTGACGTGGCCACCACGCTCATCAAGCCCACCGTCACTGGCTACGACAACGCCACGGTGAGTGCCGGCGGCACACTGACCATCAAGGGTACCAACCTCGACCTCGTCAAGACCGTACAGTTCGGCGACGGCTCCGATGTCGTCAAGGTCGAGAACGCTACCGCCGAGGCCATCATCCTCAGCGTCCCGATGAACGCCCTCTCCGGTGCTCCCACGCTGACACTGGCCAACGGCACCACCGTGGCCGACGTGCCTGCCATCAACGTCCAGGAGGCCGTGTTCTGCTACTTCACGGAAATGCCCGCAGAAGATGCCGAACTGAAAGCCGGCGACTCGTTTGCGCTGCCTGTAGCCAATGGCGACAAACTGACGGGAGTGGAGATCAACGGCGAGGCTTGCCAGTATGTGCTGACCTCCGGCAACCAGCTGATCATCGGTATTCCCGGCAATGCCAAGAAGGGCGCAAAGGTACGTCTTGTTTCTTCTAACGGTGAGATTACCTACACCATCGACTTCATACCCAACACCGAGGTAACCACCGTTCTATGGACGGGACAGGCTGTCGTCGATGAATGGAAAGACCAGCCGTATGTCCTCTCAGATGCCGGTCAGGAACTGAAGGATGCCGGTGTCGTCGCTGGCGACATCATCAGCTTCCACATCACGCCACTGTCTGCTGACTGGAAGATCGAGTTTGTCGAGGGCCACTGGGGAGCCACCTATGCAAGCGTGTGCAGCGTAGGCAACGACACGGAAGGCGGCAAGTTCACTGAGTATGACCTCGATGCCAACAAGGGCTACTACAGTCTTGTCGTGACCGAGGATATGCTGGAAGCCGCATTCAAGCAGCAGTGGTGGGGAGGCGTCTTCGTGCTCAACGGCGACAACGTTGTCGTCGACCGAATCACGACGACCCACTACGAGTCAGCCGAGGAAACCGTCTGGACGGGCGAGGCCGTAGCCGACGACTGGGGCAATCAGCCCTACATCCTCAGCGACGGCGGTACCGAGCTGCTGGCAGCCGGCATGAAGGTGGGCAGCATCATCCGCATCTACCTCACGGCTACAGACGCCGCCTGGAACTGCCAGATTGTCGACGGTCACTGGAATCCGGCCTCAGCCTTCGACGGCTGCGACTTCAACAACGGCAACTGGAACCTCGCCGAGCACAACGGTGCCCTTGAGATTACCGTCACCGACTACATCTATGAGCACATCACGACGTCAGGCGGCTGGGGCGGCTCGTTCCTGCTCAACGGCGACAACGTCGTCTGCACCAAAGTAACGATTGAATAATAAAACACGATTATGACTATGAAACTATATCAAGCATTCAACATCCTGTCAGTTGCAGCTGTGGCACTCCTCGCCACAGCCTGCAACGACACCGACGCACAGTATGACATCCCCGAGGTGGGCGCGCCGGTGCTTGTCTCTGAGACGCCCGCCACGGCCGACAACGTGCTGCTCTACGGCGAGAAGACTATCACCGTGGCCTTCGACAAGAACATCGGCTTCGCCTCAGCCAATGCTGCCAAGATTACCCTCAACGGCACACCCGTCAAGTCGGCCAAGGTGCTGGGCATCAGCAACACACTGACCATCGTGGCCGACGTCAACTTCGACAAGAAGCAGACGCTCGTCATCCCGGCCGGACTCATCGTCGGCCCCGGCGGGCACACCTACGACCAGGAGGTCAGCCTGACCTGGGAAATCAAGGACGTGCCCGCCAACGATGCCACGGCCATGACGCAGAAGCTGGGCTGGGGCTGGAACTTGGGCAACCACTTCGACACCAGCGACATGCAGTGGGGCTACTGGGACGGTGCCACGCCGTCGGCAGCCCTCTTCCAGAAGCTGGCTGCTGCCGGAGCCAAGACCGTGCGCATTCCCGCCACGTGGTCGTGCCACATGGACGCGGCCTCGAACATCGACGCCGCCTACCTCGACGAGGTGGCCACGTGTGTTGACTATGCCATCAGTGCCGGACTGAACGTCATCCTGAACACCCACCACGACGCCTTCGAGACCGACCTGGGCAAAGCCGCCGAGAGCGACAGCATCGCAAAGGTTGACTCGGCTCTCATCGTGAACACGTGGCGTCAGGTGGCCACACGTTTTGCCTCCTACGGCGACCAGCTCATCTTCGAGACCTTCAACGAAATTCACGCCGGCGACAACTGGAGCGGTGGCTCTGATGCTGAGTACAGCCTGCTCAACCAGTGGAACCAGTATGCCGTGAATGCCATCCGCGCCACCGGTGGCAACAATACCACCCGCTGGATCGGCGTTGCCGGCTATGCTGCCAACATCGACCTCACCATCGAGCACCTCGTGCTGCCCGACGACCCTGCCAACCGCATCATGGTCGGCGTCCACTGCTACGACCCCTACAACTTCTGCCTCGCACCCGTGACGGCCGGTGTCAACAGCTGGGGCCACAATGCCGACCCCGTCAAGTCGGTAGCCGACAGCAACGAGGAGTACGTCATCCAGCAACTCTACAAGCTGCGCACTGCCTACATCGAGAAGGGCATCCCCTGCTACCTCGGTGAGTATGGCTGCGTTGTGCAGACCACCGATGCAGCCAACAAGTTCCGCAAGTACTACCTCGAGTTCTTCTGCCGCGCAGCATACCTGGCCGGCATCCCGATGTTCGTCTGGGACAACAACTCCAAGGGCTCCGGCGACGAGGCCAACGCCTATGTTGACCACGCCACGGGCAACTTCGCTGCCGACGGTGCCGAGATTGTGCCGCTCATGATCAAGGCCGCCACGAGCACTGAAGCCAGCTACTGGTTCGACACCATCTGGAACAAGTCGCCTATTCTGGAGGCAACTGAATAAGGACTTCCTCTCAACCACCAAGCGAAGGCAGACCCACTGCGTGAGTCTGCCTTCACTATTCGCACAGAACGTATGAAAAGAATGCTTTTAATCATCGTGCCACTGCTGATGGTGGCCTGCGGCAGCGACAGCAGCGATGACGAACCAGCGAACAGCGTCACGCCATCGCCGGCACCTGCCATCAGCCTCGCATTGACAGGCCAGAGCATCACCGACGGTGCTGAAGTGGACGCAGCCGCCACAACCATGCTGACGCTGACCTACAGCACTGGCGTCCTCGTGCCCGGCAATGCCAACATCACACTTAATGGAGCAAGGCTTATGGCCAGGGCCAACGGCCAGACAGTCGAGATTCCCCTCAGCCTCAGCGACGACACCAGCTACACGCTCACACTGGCCGAAGGAGCCGTTGTCGCTGCCGCTGATGCCAGCGTCAAGGCGCCTGCGCTGACACTCCATTTCAAGACAGCCGCCAAGCAACAGCCACAACCTTCGCCCGGCGGCAGCATTTCGTCAGTCCCCGTCGCTGCCACCACCGATGCAGCCCTTAAGCTCTACAGCTACCTGCTGCAACAGTACGGCAAGAAGACCATATCGAGCGTCATGGCCAACGTCAACTGGAACAACGACTGCGCCGAGAAGGTCCATCAACTGACGGGCAAGTATCCGGCCATGAACTGCTACGACTTCATACACATCTGCTTCTCCCCTGCCAACTGGATTGACTATACCACCATCAAGCCCGTCCAGCAGTGGACAGACGCCGGCGGACTGGTTCAGCTGATGTGGCACTTCAACGTGCCCAAGCGCGAAGGCTCCACCGACTACACCTGTACGCCCTCGGAGACTACCTTCCGTGCAGCCAATGCGCTGAAGGAAGGCACCTGGGAGCACAAGTGGTTCTACGGTCAGATGGACAAGGTCGTCGCCACCATGCTGAAGCTGCAGGACGAAGGCATCGCCGCTACCTGGCGCCCCTTCCACGAGGCTGCCGGCAATGCTACCGCCCGGCAGCAGGCCGACTGGACCAGATCCTGGTTCTGGTGGGGCTACGACGGTGCCGAAGTCTGCAAGCGGCTCTGGACGACGATGTTCGACTATTTCCAGCAGAAGGGCATCCACAACCTCATCTGGGTATGGACCACCCAGAACTACAACGGCAACAGCAGCCAGTACCGCCAGGACACCGACTGGTATCCCGGCGACCAGTATGTCGACATCGTGGCCCGCGACCTCTACGGCTACAACGGCGCCAGGAACCAGCAGGAGTTTACCGAGATTCAATCACGCTACCCGACGAAGATGGTGGCGCTGGGCGAATGTGGGCTAGACGGCTATACCGGCAACGAGGCCGCACGACCCTCCGACTTCTGGCAGGCGGGCGCACTCTGGAGCCACTTTATGGTGTGGTACCAGGGCGGAGAAGGTTCTACCGACACGATGTGTAGCGACTCGTGGTGGAAAGCCGCCATGAGCAGTCCCGATGTCATCACCCGCGACCAACTACCCAATCTGAAATAAGTCCCGATGAAGCATTACATTATTTTGACCACAGCGGCACTGTTGCTGACCGCCTGTAGCAACAACAAGAAGAATAGCAACGACCCGCTGGCCGACAGCGGACGGACACAACTGACAGAAAACCTGCTGACAAGCCTCAAGGCTCTGAGCGACAGCGCTGTCTACATGTTCGGCCACCACGACGACACCGTCTATGGCATTGGCTGGAAAGCCGACTGCGACAACGACTCTACGGTTCATCAGCGCTCCGATGTCAAGAGCATCTGCGGCGATTTCCCTGCCCTGCTGAGTTTCGACCTCGGTCACTTAGAATTAGGTGATACCGTGAACCTCGACGGTGTCCCGTTCAGCCGCATCCGTCAGGAAATCCTGGCTCACTACGACCGAGGCGGCATGATCACCCTATCGTGGCACCTTAACAACCCGCTCACTGGCGGCACGTCATGGATAGAAGCCTCCCCTACGGGGGGAGGTTTGGAGGGGGCTGCCGCCGCCGTGCTCAAAGGTGGTGAGCGCCACGACTTGTTCCTGACCTGGCTCGACCGTGTAGCCGCCTTCCTCAATTCCTTAGAGACGCCCTATGGTGTCCGTGTCCCCGTGCTGTTCCGCCCTTGGCACGAGCACACCGGCTCCTGGTTCTGGTGGGGCAGCGACCACTGCACGCCCGAGCAGTACAAGGCTCTGTGGCAGCTCACTGTCAGCCGTCTTAAAGAGAAAGGTGTCGTCAATGCCCTCTACGCCTACTCGCCCGGCACCGAGCCTGACGGCGATGACGGAAAATACCTTGAACGCTACCCTGGTGACGACATCATCGACCTGATGGGACTTGACTGCTACTGTTCAGCCCCACCCCAGCTCTCCCCCGAAGGAACGGAGATTAAGGCCTACACAGAGAAGCTCGACAAAAACCTCGAGATGGTGTGCCGCGTAGCAAAGGAGCACGGCAAGGCTGCCGCCCTCACCGAGACAGGCTTTGAAGGACTGCGCACACCCGACTGGTGGACACAAGCCCTCGCACCCGTCCTGGCCCGCCACGCCGTGAGCTACGTCCTCGTCTGGCGCAACGCCCACGACCGTTCCGGCCACTTCTTTGCCCCCTACCCCGGCCAGCAGTCGGCCTCCGACTTCGTCAGCTTCTACAACCTGAAGCCTACACTCTTCCTCCACGACCTTAACGGGCTGTATATGAAGGGGGAAAGGTGAATGGTGAAGGGTGAAGGGTGAAAGGTGAAAGGTGAAGGGTGAAGGTTACTCAACCGGCGCGAACACGAAGTCGTGGAGCGTGCAGAGCGACTTCTCCTTCACGTCAGACTTGAACAAGAAGAAGATGGCATACCTGTCGGCCAGCCTGCCCAGTTCGGGCATGTCAACGGTGAACTCTGTGGGCTGCTGAGGCATGTCGGCTTTCAGCTCGATGGTGCCCAACCGATGTCCGCCTTGCGATTTCCACGGACGGTCGAACATGATGTCGATGGTGCCGTCAACGCCCAGCGGCGTGAGGTTCATGCGCAACTGCATGTCCTTGCGACCTGCCGTAATCTTGAAGTTGAAGTACTTATAGCCTACGATGGAGCCGTCGGTGTTGTTCACGACGGGATTGGTGTTGTTGCGCAGGTCGTAGGGAGCGTCGAACTTGTCGTCGGTGCCATAGCCTGAAGCCACGTAAGACCCGTAGAACGTATTGTTCGGCCACTCGTGGGTGGCAGGCTTCGGACCCGTGTACCAGCAGGCGATGCCCGCTGGGTAGCGCACAAGCGGGTTAAGACCTTCCAGCGCAAAGCCGCTGCTATTATATTCACCCTCAATGATCGTTACCTTTCCGCCTTTACCCTCTTGAACCATCACGTCGATGGGTGCCACCATCGCCTGGCGGGCATACTCGTTAGTACCTGTCTGACGGTGGTAGAAGACGTACCACTGGCCGTTGATCTCGCAGATAGAGCCGTGGGTATTACCGTCGGGGGTTGCCGATGCTATCGGGTTGAGCTTCTCGTCGATTTCACGGCCTCGGCCGTCGATGATGGTGCCGCCGTATGTCCAGGGGCCAAGCGGGTTGTCGCCATAGGCGTATGCCAGGGTATAGTTTGAGGTTGGCAGCCCGAACTCACCGTCCTCAGTGAAACGGCTGTAGATGAATATGTACTTGTCCTTAATCTTACGGATGCTGGAAGCCTCGAAGAATCGGAAGCGGCCCGGCTGGTTGCGGCCGCTGACCATGTCCTCGACAATCTCGGTGCCGGGCTTCACGGTGGCCATCGTCGCGGGGTCCAGCTCGGCGGCATAGGAGCGCTCGAAGCCCCAGTAGCCGTAGACGCGGCCATCGTCATCGACGAAGACGGCGGGGTCGAACTTCAGCACGCCGTCTGCCTTATTGGGGTCGTCGGTGCTCCAGTTGCACACCTCGAAAGGACCGTCGGGCCGGTCGCTCTTCGCTATCAGTCCGTTACGCAAGCCTGACTGGTCGTTGGGGAACAGGTAGTAGGTCTTCTTGCCGTTAGCATCGGCAACCATCGTCACGTCGGGTGCATAGAGCACGTCGGCAGTGCCGGCAGAGTCGAAGGGCTCGCCCTTGCCGTTCTTGTCGACCACGAGTATGACGCCGTCGTAGCGCCAGTTGTTCAGGCTGTCTACCGATGCCGACCATACCACCTGGTCGCGCCCGCAATATTCGTTCACGAGGTTATCGTGCGAGCCATAGAGGTAGACGCGGTACTTGCCGGGCTGGTCGGGGTCTTCAAAGACATACGGTTCGCCGTCGGGTATGTGCTCCCAGAGAGGCATAAAGGGATTTCCAACTGTGATAATGTCTTTCTCGCCCGGCTTTTCAGTATTGGTTGTGCAGGATGCTGCCAAAGCCGTGCAGCAGGCAGCTGCTAAAAGAACGGTCAAAGTATTATTCATAACGGAATTGTTGATTGGTGCGTGCAAAGTTACGAAAAAACAGGAAGCGGGACAAGGTTTTCATCCTTTTTTTTCAAAATCAAGAAATAATTCGCCCCGAAAGGCTGGTTTATCAGTTTTTATGCTTATCTTTGCCATTGAAATAGAAAAAACGCGAATAACGTATGGCAACAGTTGACGACAAGAAAGTGATTTTCTCGATGGTCGGAGTGAGCAAGACCATCCAGCAGAACCAGAAGCAAGTGCTCAAGAACATCTACCTCAGTTTCTTCTACGGGGCTAAGATCGGCATCATCGGTCTGAACGGTGCCGGTAAGTCGACGCTGATGAAGATTATAGCCGGCCTCGACGACAAGTTTCAGGGCCAGGTGGTGTGGAGTCCCGGCTACACGGTGGGCTACCTGCCGCAGGACCCGCCACTCGACGAGACGAAGACGGTGAAGGAGAACGTGATGGAGGGTGTGCAGCACGTGTACGACGCTCTGGCTGAGTACGACGACATCAACGTGAAGTTCGGACTGCCCGAATATTATGAGGATGCCGACAAGATGGACAAGCTGATGAGCCGCCAGGCCGAACTGCAGGACATCATCGACGCTACCGACGCCTGGAACATGGACTCGAAGCTGGAGCGCGCCATGGCCGCACTGAACTGTCCGCCGGGCGACTGGCCCGTAACCAATCTCAGCGGCGGCGAGCGCCGCCGCGTGGCCCTCTGCCGCCTGCTGCTGCAGAAGCCCGACGTGCTGCTGCTCGACGAGCCTACGAACCACCTCGACGCCGAGAGCATCGACTGGCTCGAACAGCACCTGCAGCAGTATGAGGGCACGGTGATTGCCGTCACCCACGACCGCTACTTCCTCGACGACGTGGCCGAGTGGATTCTGGAACTCGACCGCGGCGAGGGCATCCCCTGGAAGGGCAACTACTCGAGCTGGCTCGAGCAGAAGTCGCAGCGGCTGGCCCTTGAGGAGAAGGTGGCCTCGAAGCGCCGCAAGACGCTGGAGCGCGAGCTCGAGTGGGTGCGCATGGCCCCGAAGGCCCGCCACGCCAAGGGCAAGGCCCGTCTGAACTCGTATGAGTCGATGCTGAACGAGGAGCAGAAGCAGAAGGAGGAGAAGCTGGAGATTTTCATACCCAACGGTCCGCGCCTGGGCAACAAGGTCATCGAGGCCGAGCACGTGGCCAAGGCCTACGGCGAGAAGGTGCTGTTCAGCGACCTCAGCTTCACGCTGCCGCCCAACGGCATCGTCGGCGTGATAGGTCCCAACGGTGCGGGCAAGACCACGCTCTTCCGCCTCATCATGGGCATGGAGCAGGCCGATGCCGGCACGTTCAGCGTGGGCGAGACCGTCCGGCTGAGCTATGTCGACCAGCAGCACAAGGACATCGACCCGCAGAAGACCGTCTATCAGGTGGTCAGTCAGGGCAACGAGACCATCCGCATGGGCGGCAAGGATGTCAACGTGCGTGCCTACCTGAGCCGCTTCAACTTCAGCGGTGCCGACCAGGAGAAGAAGTGCGGCGTGCTCTCGGGCGGTGAGCGCAACCGTCTGCATCTGGCCATCGCCCTGAAGCAGGAGGGCAACGTGCTGCTCCTCGACGAGCCTACCAACGACATCGATGTCAATACGCTGCGCGCACTCGAGGAGGGCTTGGAGGCCTTCGCCGGCTGTGCCGTCGTCATAAGCCACGACCGCTGGTTCCTCGACCGCATCTGTACCCACGTCCTGGCCTTCGAGGGCGAGGGCAACGTCTTCTACTTCGAGGGCAACTACTCGGAATATGAAGTGAACAAGGCCCAGCGCTTAGGACTGGAAGAGCCGAAACGCATTCGTTACCGTAAACTGATGGAAGAATGAAGAAGATATGTATAGTCGTCGGGGCACGGCCCAACTTTGTGAAGGTGGCCCCGCTGATACGTGCCATCCAGAAGAGTGAGGGGGCAGCGTATGAACTGGTCTATGCCGGGCGCGACGATGACCCGACGCTGGAGTCGTCGCTGTTTGACGACCTCCAGATGCCACGGCCTGACGTCTTTCTGGGCGTCGTCAGCCAGAGTCTGAACGAGATAACGGCACAGGTGATGGGTGCCTTCGACCGCTACTTGGACGAGCATCCCGCCGACGTGGTCATTGTGGTCGACGACCTGGCCTCGACGATGGCCGCCGCCATCACCGCCAAGAAGCGGGGCGTCAGGCTGGCCCACCTCGTGGCCGGCACGCGCTCGTTCGACATCTCGATGCCGAAGGAGGTGAACCGGCTGGTCATCGACGCCCTGTCAGACTATCTGTTCACGGCGGGCGTCAAGACCACCAGCGTGGCCACCCGCGAGCAGCAGTCGGAAACGTCGCAGACTTATATGGTGGGCAACATCCTGATGGACTCGCTGCGCTACAACCTGCCCCGCTTCCGCCGCCCCGACATCGGCATCGAGGAGGGCCGCTACATCGTGCTGACGCTCAACCGCCGTGCCCTGCTCAGCAACGAGGCCAGTCTCCGGCAGATGCTCCAGACAATGGCCGAGGCTGCCGCCGGCGTACCCATCATCGCCCCGCTGCGCGACAGCGCCCTCAACACTGTCAGCCGTCTACTCCCCTCCCCACCATCCTCCCTTCTTTGCAAGCAAAGCGAGCAAGCTCGAGCGCACCCGTCACCCTTCACCCTTCACCCTTCACCCTCCACCCTTCCCCCATCCCCCATCGCCCTTCACCCATCCCTCCCCTACTTGGAGTTCGGCTGGCTCACCGCCCACGCCCTCGGCATTATCACCGACTCAGGCAACGTAGCCGAGGAGGCGACGTTCAACGGTGTGCCCTGCATCACGCTGAACGACTATACCGAGCACCAGGAGACCGTCACCGTGGGCACGAACGTGCTCGTCGGCGGCGACCCGGAGAAGCTGCGCACGGCCCTGGCCGATATGGTTGGCGGCAACTGGAAGAAGTGCGCCCTGCCCGACCGCTGGGACGGTCGCACGGCCGAGCGTATCGTCAGCATCTTATTCGAGTGAGAAATACTGCCTCGCAGCTACCCGGCGGGTAGAGGGCCTGTACCCGCCGGGTAGAGACGCTCTACCCGGCGGGTAGCGACGAGGGTGCTGCGAGGCTGGAAACAGAGACTGAAAGTGCGCCTCTTCCTGTTGCGGAAGGGGCGCACTTTTTACGCGAGTGATGCGAAGGCTGAGGGCTTAGTAGTTCTCGGCCTTCACCTGGAAGTACGACTGCGGATGGTTGCAGACGGGGCACTCCTCGGGAGCCTTCTTGCCAACGACGATGTGCCCGCAGTTGGAGCACTGCCAGATGACGTCGCCGTCCTTTGAGAAAACGCGCTCCTTGCGGATGTTGTCCAGCAGCTTGCGGTAGCGCTCCTCATGGGCCCTCTCAATGGCAGCCACGCCCTCAAACTTCTCGGCAATCTCGTCGAAGCCCTCCTCGCGGGCCTCGCGGGCCATGCGGGCATACATGTCGGTCCACTCGAAGTTCTCGCCGCCGGCGGCAGCCTCAAGGTTCTCAGGGGTCGACTTGATGGCGCCGCCCTCCAGAAGCTTGAACCACATCTTGGCGTGCTCCTTCTCGTTGGCAGCCGTTTCCTCGAAGATGGCGGCTATCTGCACGTAGCCGTCCTTCTTGGCCTTCGATGCCCAGTAGGTGTACTTGTTGCGGGCCATTGACTCACCTGCAAATGCTTCCTGCAGGTTTTTCTCAGTTTTCGTTCCTTTCAGTTCTTTCATAAAGCGTTTGTTTTTTGGGGGTTATTATTATGGGGATTATGGGCTATGTGGGCAATATGGGATATATATGGGGAATCAGGGAAGCGTTATTTCGCCACGGATGCTCTGCTCCATATAGTGGCGCACCTCGTCGGGGTCGTCGCAGCGGCTTTGTAGGAACATCAGCTTGGTGACGGCAGCCTCGACCGTTGAGTCGCGACCGCTGATGACGCCGGCCTCCTGCAGATGGTAGCCGCAGCCATAGCGCCCCATCTCGACGGCGCCCTGCATGCACTGGCTGATGTTGACGATGACCTTGCCCGCGCGCGTGCCTTCTCTTAATGCACTGAGCAGCCACGGGCTCTGCGGGGCATTGCCGCTGCCGAAGGTGCGCATGACGATGGCCTTCAGGTTCGGGGTGTGTATGATATGACGGATCAGGTCTTCGCGGATGCCCGGGAACAGCGAGAAGATGATCACGTTGTTGTCAAGGCGGAAGTGGGGCGTCATGGGCTTCTCCCAGTCGGGGCGCAGCATGCGGTCCCGGTGGAAACTGATGTTGACGCCCGCCTCGGCCAGGTGCGGATAGTTGAACGACTCGAAGGCATTGAACTCCTCGGCGCTCTGCTTCGTGGTGCGGTTGCCGCGCAGCAGCCGGGCGTTGAAGTAGATGCCCACCTCGGGCACGACGGCCCGCCCGTCGGCATCCTTGGCCGCCGCCATCTCAATCGACGTGATGAGGTTCTCCTTGCCGTCGGTACGCAGCTGTCCGATGGGCAGTTGCGACCCGGTGAAGATGACGGGCTTCGTCAGGTTCTCCAGCATATAGCTCAGGGCCGATGCCGTGTAGGCCATCGTGTCGGTGCCGTGCAGCACGACGAAGCCGTCGTACTGGTCGTAGTGGTCGGCTATGGTGTGGCTGAGGTCGGTCCACCGCTGCGGCGACATGTCGCTTGAGTCGATGGGCGGCTGGAACTGGTAGGTGTCTATCAGCGTGTCAAACTGCTTCAGTTCGGGCACGCTGCTGAGCAGGTGCTCGAAGTCGAACGGCTCCAGTGCTCCCGTTGCCGGGTTGCGGTTCATGCCGATGGTGCCGCCAGTGTAGATGAGCAGGACCTTACTTTTCATCATCTTACTGCTTTATATGTATGTCGCGCTGCGGGAAGGGTATCTCGATGCCGTTCTTGGCAAGGGTGTCGTAGACGCACTTCAGGACGTCGCTGACGACGTACGACCGCTTCGGGGCGTCGGCCCAGACGAAGAGATTGAAGTCGACGCTGGAGTCGTTCATCTGCGAGACGACCGACTTGACCTGCTTCTCGGGGTCCATCCAGGGGTGGTGGAGCTGGTTGACGGCCTCCTCGACCACCTGCGACACCTGCTTGAGGTTCGAGCCGTAGGCCACGCCGAAGGGCACAACGGCCAGCACGTAGCCGTGGTTCTTGGTCAGGTTCTTATAGTTCTTGGTGAACAGCTGTGAGTTCTGGAAGGTGATGACCTCGCCGTAGAGCGACTCGACGACGGTCGATGTGTAGCTGATGCTGGCCACGCGGCCCATGGTGCCGTCGACCTCGATCCAGTCGCCCACCTTCACGCGCCCGGCCATGAGCGAGGCACCGTAGTAGATGTTCTCAATGATGTCCTTCGAGGCGAAACCGATACCCGTCGACAGTCCGCCCGAGATGGCGACGAGCCAGGCGACGCTGATGTCGAGGATGCTGAGCGAGATGAGCAGCCAGAGTCCCCAGACGACGACCTGTATGACGTTGCGCCCCATGACCTCGCGGCTCTGGGCCGTGGTGGGGTCCTGCTGTTGGTAGTGCAGCCGCAGCAGGGCGAGGATTGTGGCACTGATGTAACGGAACAAGAACCACAGGCAGACGACCATTGACAGCTTGAGGATGCTGACCTTCAGCTTGGGCAGATTGACGAAGTCGCGCTGGAAGAGCTGCATGCAGAGGTCGCTGAGATTGAAGACACCGGCTGCCCAGTAGATGCTGAGCATCACCGAGAACACGGCCATGACGGGCAGCAGCACGGTGTAGAGCAGACGGTAGAGCCAGCTGCTGGTGATGGGGGCGTCCTCCAGCCCGTGGCGGCTGCCGTAGAGATGGACGTACTGGCTGACGCAGGTGATGGTGAGTATGCACGTCAGCTGCATGACCCACCAGATGAGCAGCTGCACGCTGAGCAGCGTGTAGCCCGTCCAGCTGAGCACGACCGAGACCAGGAAGACGGTCAGCGAGATGTAGGTGTAGAACATGTCGGAGCGCGGCACGTTCCGACGCAGGCGGCGGATGACGCTCCACTGCCACAGCGTGCATGCCAGCAGTACGGGCGGGAAGACGAGGTTCACCACCTCGCCGGGAATGAGCACGATGCGGAAGGAGATGACGACGAAGCCGATGACCACCAACGGAGCATAGATGCGGAAGGCACTGCGTATCTGGTCGCCGCTGACGCGCAGCAGCAGCGAGATGAGGATGACGCCCAGGAGCCAGGCATACTCGATGAGCAGGTCGCTGGCCATGATGAAGAAGTTCTGCTCGAGCGTGGCACGCAGTATGCCCATGATGAGGGCAAAGGTGACGGTGGTGGTAGCCAGGATGATGCAGGTGCGCTTCCTGAGGAACTCGGGGGTGTGGAACTTGCGCGGCAGCAGAAACCGGAACGCCAGCAGGTTGAGCACCACGGCAATGCAGAAGTAGACGGCAATGACGATGAACAGTCCGAAGATGACGCTGGTGTCCCACTGCGACCCGCGCTCGTCGGTGCCGTACTTGTCGGCAATGGTCTCGCGGGTGTGCCGCAGGTTCCGCTGCAGACTGCTCAGAATCGAGAAGTAGTTCTGACCGCCGTTGCTGAAGATGCTGGTCTGTATCTCGTTGTAGCGCCTGTTGGCATAGTCGTTGAGGTACTTCAGCCGGCTCTCGGTAACCTCGTAGTACTGTATGTAGTCGGCTATCTGCTCGCGGTTCTCGGTCAGCGTGTTGCGGATGTTGGTGGCCAGCGTCAGACAGACGTTGCGGTTCACGCGACCACGGTCGCTGAGCATGTTGGCGTGCATGGACTTCAGGCTGCTCACCAGACTGTCGTACTTGGCAATGTCGGCATCGGTAGTGGTCAGCAGGTCGAGGAAGGGCAGCTGCGAGCGGCGGAACTCGTTGTAGAGCTCGGTGGCCTGGTGGCAGGCGTAGGTCATGTCGAAGACGTAGTTCTGATTCTGCGAATAGAGCATCAGGGCGTTCTGCCCCGACTGTTTCATCGTCTCCATCAGCCGGCCGAAGATTTGCTCGTTCTGCTGCTTGCGCTCGGCATTCTTGGTACTCAGGTCGAGGTGGCTCTGGGTCAGTTCCTGGCGCAGTATCTCAAGCGTCTGTTCGAGGTCGCGCTCCTTCAGCACGGCCTGAGCATCAACCAGTGCCAACACCAGCGTCGTCAGTATGATTATCAGTCTCTTCATTGTCATCTTTTGCTATATGTAGGCGCAAAGGTAAATAAAAAAGCAAAAATATCAAAGCAAAATGCCGTTTTTTAATTTTATTTGTTTACTTTTGTCCCCATGAAACTGATAGCTGACAGCGGAAGCACCAAGACTGACTGGGTGCTGACCGACGGTGCCGACGTCAACAAGCGGCTGCTGACGCAGGGCATCAACCCCTTCCACCAGTCAGAGGACGACATCCGCGCCATCCTCAGCTCGAACCGTGCGCCGCGCACCATGCAACTCGAGATTCACTTCTACGGCAGCGGCGTCCGACCAGAGCTCAAACCTCTCATGGAGCGGCTGCTGCACGAGGCGTTCCCCAAGGCAACTGCCGTCGAGGCTCACGGCGACCTCCTGGGGGCGGCACGCGCCGTCTGCGGTCACGCCGAAGGCATTGCCTGCATACTGGGCACCGGGGCCAACTCAGGGCTCTACGACGGGCAGCGCATCGTTCAGAACACGCCGCCGCTGGGCTACCTCCTGGGCGACGAGGGCAGCGGGGCCGTGCTGGGCCGCCAGCTGCTCAACGCCCTCTATAAAGGATTCCTGCCGCAGGAGCTGCTGTCTGACTTTCAGGCATTTACGGGCTTGACGATGGCCGGCGTCATCAGCCGCGTCTACCGACAGCCCATGGCCAACCGCTTCCTCGCCTCGCTGGCGCCCTTCATCCATGAGCACCTTGACGTGCCCGGACTGAGCCAGATGGTCGTCGGCTGCTTCCGCGACTTCTTCAGCCGCAACGTCGTGCAGTATCAGCGCCCCGACCTGCCCGTCGGCTTCGTCGGCAGCATTGCCCACCACTTCAGCGAGCAGCTCGCCCAGGCCGCTGCCGCCGAGGGATTCACCGTAGGAACTGTCATGCGCAGCCCCATCGACGGCCTCGTCGCCTACCACCAGTCACAACAATAAACAACAAACAACAAACTCTATGAAAGCAAAACTACTAACCCTCATCACCACCTGTCTGCTGTGCTGCGGCGCCGCCGCAGCCCTCACCGCCTGCACGGCTGCCAAGCAGTCGCCCTTCGTCACCGTCAAGGACGGCCACTTCGAGCGCGACGGCAAGCCTTATTACTACGTAGGCACCAACTTCTGGTACGGTGCCATCCTCGGCTCCACCGGTCAGGGAGGCAACCAGGAACGCCTCACCCGCGAGCTCGACGAGATGAAGCGCATGGGCATCGACAACCTGCGCATACTCGTAGGCAGCGACGGCCAGCGCGGCGTCAAGACCAAGGTCGAACCGACGCTGCAGGTCAGCCCCGGCGTCTACAACGACACCATCCTTGCCGGTCTCGACTTCCTGCTCATGGAGATGGGCAAGCGGGGCATGCTGGCCGTGCTCTACCTGAACAACTCGTGGGAGTGGAGCGGCGGCTACGGCTTCTATCTCGAGCATGCCGGCGAGGGGCCCCAGCCGCGCCCCGACGACGCTGGCTATCCGGCCTTCATGCAGGCCATGAGCAAGTACGCCACCAACGAGCGCGCCCACCAGCTGTTCTACGACTACGTGCAATTCATCGTCGGCCGCACAAACCGCTACACCGGCCTGAAGTACACCGACGACCCAGCCATCATGTCGTGGCAGATAGGCAACGAGCCGCGCGCCTTCTCGCGCGAAGCACTGCCCGCCTTCGAGCACTGGATTGGCGAGGCAGCAGCACTCATACGCCACCTCGACCAGAACCACCTCATCTCCATCGGCAGCGAAGGCGCCTGGGGCTGTGAGAACGACTACGGCACGTGGGAGCGCATCTGTGCCGACCCGAACGTCGACTACTGCAACGTACACCTATGGCCCTACAACTGGAGCTGGGTGAAGCCCGACTCGCTCGTCGAGATGCTGCCCATAGCCTGCAGCAACACCAAGGACTACATCGACCGCCACCTCGCCATCTGCGAACGCATCGGAAAGCCCCTCGTGATGGAGGAGTTCGGCTATCCACGCGACGGATTCAAGTTCGCACAGGGCACGCCCACCGTCGGGCGCGACGGCTACTACAGCTACGTCTTCTCGCTCGTGGCCGACAATGCCCGTCAGGGCGGCAAGTTCGCCGGCTGCAACTTCTGGGGCTGGGGCGGCTTTGCCCAGCCCCGGCATGAGCAGTGGCAGGTAGGCGACGACTACACCGGCGACCCTGCCCAGGAGGCTCAGGGCCTGAACTCTGTCTTCATGACCGACACGACAACGCTCTCGGTGGTCAGGGAGCATGTCGGGCAGATGAAGTCACTGCAGTGACCGGAATAATCTGAATACGCCAAAAGGCGCCGCCTTTCTCTCAAAACCCGGCGCCTTTTGTCCAAAACCCACCGCCTTTTTGGCAAAACCCGCCGCCTTTTTGGAAAGACCCGCCGCCTTTCCCAAAAAACGTGGCGGGTTTTCCCAATCCCTGCCGCCCATGCCCCAAGTGTCGGTTCAAGTGTCGGTTCTCCCCCCTCCGGGACCGTTGTGATTCAGCTTTCTCGCCGAATACCCCTCCTCCTTCCCCTATTATAGTTGTCATTCACAGGAAACACCCTACACTTCCGACACTTCCTACACCTAAGAAAATTCAACAGGTGCAGGAAGTGTCGGAAGTGCAGGATGTTTCCCGCGATTAACAACTATAGCTCATTGGGAGGACGTTTCGCGAAAGAATCGCTCATGTGTCGTAAACGCGAACAGCCGCAAAGGCTCCGCCACCGGCCTGGCGGGATACTCGCGAATATAATCTGACAACTGGCGCCACCCGTCAGCTTGCCCGTAGGCCGGCAGCGAGCCGATGGGAACATAGATTTCCGGGCCGGGATAATCGCCAACGGCGGGAGGGATAAGCAGGATTCGCCCGCCCTCAGAGTCAAACGCAGGCGGCACGGACGACTCCAAATAGACGCGACCCATGAAGGCGGCAAAGGTCCACGGCCCAATGCGGGTAATCTGGGCGGGGATGGTCAGCTCGGCGGGGTTGAAGAAGTTGAACGCCTCGTCGCTCAGGCTGGTCACGCTGCGGGGGATGTGGGCTACGGCACTGCCCGACACCAGCATGTTGGTGCGGCTCTCGATGATGGCGTTGCAGTTGTCGCGGCTGTCGTAGACGGGGTTCTGCGGGCTCACCACCACCCGCGTCAGATGCTCGCAGGCTGAGACGCCCGTCGTGGCGATGCTGGTAGTGGCGGCAGGGATGTAGATGCTGTCGATGCCGCAACGGAGGATGGCATCGTTGTCGATACACTCTAAGTCTTCGGGCAGGTCAATGGTCTTCAGCGACCAGCAGCCGCTGAAGGCACGCACCCTGAGGCGGCGTATGGTGGGTGGCAGCTGGATGCTGCGCAGGGCTGTGCAGTTCTCGAAGTCGCTGATGCCAATCTCATCCAGTCCGGTGAAGTAGCGCAGTTCGTCGAACCGCTCTATCACGGGGTTGTTGGTGAAGGCAGCATCGAGCGTCGTGACGGCCTGCGCCTCGTCAATCTGCAGCTCGCCGTCGCCACTACGGTCCCAGTGGCGCACGCAGACAGCCCTCACCTCCGGGTCGGCAAAGACGATGTTGGTCTGCATCAGCGGTTGTAGCGGCTCCCAAGTCTGACGGTCCGGTCGTTTCGACACATACACGTATTTGGGCACGTAGATGGCTGTCAGCTGCGGACAGCCCTGCAGCGGCGTCACCCCTTCGTTGGTCTGGGGCATCAGAGCCTCGAAGACGACCGTCTGCAACTGCGGACAGTCGTCCATGCAGCAGTCGCCGATGCCCACCACCGTGCTGGGTATGGAGAGCATACGCAGGCCGGAGTGGCGGAAGGCGTTCCGGCGGAAGAAGCGGATGGTCCTGGGCAGCGTGAGGCTCCGCAGGCTCACGCAGTCGCGGAAGGCATCGCGGCTGATGTCGGTCAGGCCGGTGAAGTGCTGCAGCTCGTTGAAGGAGGCGATGTCTGGGCGGCCTGTGAACACTTGGCCCAGCTCTGTCACGGCAGCGGCCTCCTCATAGCTCAGCTCGCCGTCGTGGTCGCTGTCCCAATGGGCCACACACAGACGCTTCACCGCATCGTCCTCGAAGTCAATGATTTCGTGGCGCAGCACCCGCAGCTGGCGGTTCATCTGCGCGGCGTCGCCCTCTATCAGGGCGGCCTTCTGCTGCAGATGGCGCATCTGCCAGCCCATCACGCCCACGACGACGGCCACCAAGGCCACGGCGGCGGCAATCATCAGCCGGCGGAGGCGCTGGCTGCTGCGCCGCAGGGCCTCTAAGAGTGCGTCCATGTCCTGCCAGCGGTGGTCGATGGGGGCCAGACAGCGGTCGACAATATGCTGGGGGACGACCCGACGCAGCGGATTGGCCGTCGGCAGCCGGTCGTTCATCTCCTGCATCATCACGCCTAATGAGTAGATGTCGTTGCGCACGTCGGCCTGCGCCAGCCGGGCCTGCTCGGGAGCAATGTAGCGCAGCGTGCCCGCAGGCTGCTTCAGGATGGCGTGGCTGTCAGTGTCGGCCAGCCCGAAGTCTATCAGCTTCACGTAGCCGCCGTTGCTGGTCACCATCACGTTGCGGGGCTTCAGGTCGCGGTGTACCACCTGCTGCTGGTGGACGTAGGCCACGGCCTCGGCCAGCTCGATGGCCACGCGCCGCAGCTGGTGAACCGACAGCTCCGTCTGCAGGTAGTCGGCAAGCGTCATGCCGTCTATCCACTCAGCCACCATGCACACCGTAGCCCCGCGACCGGGTAGCACGACCGTCTCCATGCCCACTGCCTGCATCACGCCGGGATGCTGCAGCCGCATCAGTATCTCCAGCTCCTTGCGCAGCATCTGCCGGTAGGCCTCGTCGCCCTGATGCTCCGGGCGCAGGCACTTCAGCAGATACCACCGCCCGAACCGCTTCGCACGGTAGAGGTCGCAGTAGCCCGTCGAAGGCATCTGCTCCACATCGGCAAACTCCCTCGACAGTCCCTCGTACTCCTCAGTCAGGAACCCTGATGCGCTGCTGTCGGCAGGATTAATCATCGCTCGTCACGTTAGTTGCTATGTGCGTGTGCAAAGACAGGTGATTTATCAGATGCCGACAGTCCACAAGCGGTGGAAGAAGTCCATGACGTAGATACATTCTATATTGCCCATTTGGCGTGTAAAGACATCGAGAGATACTATCATTAGCTTGCTGCCGGGATGTTCCTCTGCAAACGACTTCAGGTTTTTCATGTGTCTGCTCTGCACCTCTTCAGTTGACTTTATCTCTATAGCTATGCGAGCATCCCCCACAATGATGTCCACTTCCACACCGGTATAGGTGCGCCAGTAACTGAGTTTCTCCTCGCTGTGGCTGTAGTGCAGATAGGCTACCAGCTCTTGCACAACCAGATGCTCAAAGGCATGTCCGTAGTCAACACTGCCACGGACAAGATCCTTGCGGTGAAGCAGGTAGTTGGTTACTCCAACATCGAAGTAGTAGAAACGCGGAGCCTGTACCAGTCTGCGTTTCATGAGCTTTGTGTATGCTGGAATACGGTAGCCGATGAGAGTGTCTTCGAGGATGTCGAAATAAGAATTGACTGTCGTTGCATGTACGCCACACTCCTGGGCGATGTTGTTGTTATTGATAATTTCTCCGTCCGTGAGTGCTGCCACCTCTAAAAACCGCTGGAAGGCATCCAAATTGCGCACCAATGCCTCTTCCTTGATTTCTTCTTTCAGGTACACATCGATATATGCCGCCAACAGCCGCCAAGGATTACGGGCCAGATAGTGGGAAGGAATCGTGCCATAGTTTACAGCACGGTCTATATCATAATCGGGTATTTCGGCACTCACCAACGGATAGAGGTACACGGGCAGTGCACGGCCTCCCAGCGTATTATGACCCTTGCGCTTCAGCTTCCTGGCGCTGGAGCCACACAAAATAAACAAAAGCTGACGCTCAACAATAAGTCTGTGAACCTCGTTGAGAAGCTCTGGCACCTCGGGGATTTCATCGATGATGACCAGCGTGCCCGCCGGTTTATCCTTCAGTGTCTCATACAGTAAAACGGGGCGTTGCTGCAGGCGCCTTCTCACGTTGCTATCCAGTAGGTCAAAGAATAACGCATCGGGGAATTGCTGGCGTAAAAGCGTTGTCTTCCCTGTCTGACGGCCGCCAAACAAGAATATACTGCCATCTAACTCTTTGTCAATCTGAAAGATTCTTTCTAATATGGACTTGTCGTTCACCATTTTATACGCTCGATTTTCATTTAAAATCTTGGATTGCACACACGATTTTCATTGAATATCGTGTGCAAAGATAGGGCAAAAAGTTGGTTCACGCAAATTTTAAGGCTCTTTTTTAAGCAAATTTTGGCCTATTGTACAAATTCTCTTTCAGGGCGTCAGATTGTCTAACGCCATTTCAATCCTCATATTCGCTTCGATAGAAGGTCACGCCATCCATATATTTCTCGTACAGCTCAGGCTTGCGGGTTTTGAAGTATTCAAGCACCGTATCATGTTGAGTGCCACCTGCAGTTCTCTGTTGCTTAGTTCGTTCATATATTCAATATAGTAATGTAGAGCGTAAAATTCAATGATTGCAAATATAATCAAAAGTGTTCAGCGCGCAAAACATTTTCACCGATTATTTGTTCTGTATGCTGAACATTTAACACTTATATAGTATTACAAGCCTTGTTTGTAACAGCTCAGTCATCCACTACAAAGGACAGAAATTGTTATCGTTTATGGAAGAAGGCGCGTATAACAACTCAGCACCTGGGAGTGCTGAGTTGTTACGTGAGTTAGTATCAATATTAGAAACATATTCTAAAACCGGCATATACATTTATTCCATCACGTTTAGCACCTAATGGTTTATAAATATATTGCTCCACATCCTCATACGATACTGCTGCTTTTTTATTTTTATACGCATTGAAAACATATTCGGCTCCAGCAGTAAGCTGTAATGGGTACATTAAATTGACGTTAACTTTTATGCCAGCAGGGATATTTATAGATGACGACATCTTAGATTTCGCTTCATTACCATATTTTTTTTCAAGAAGAACGGCTTCAAATTGTCCTGCCACATAGGGCATAATTTGAATACTGTGCATAGCAGTAAAGCCGACACCGAATCCAAGTCTTCCGTCATAGATGTAAGGCGACTTTCTAACACAATTATCAACCCAGTACAATTTCTTTGTATGATCTTCCAATATGGAAGCGCCAAGACCAAAAAGGAAATGAGTGGAAACGCCATAACGATTGAATGACATCGTCTTATCAAACAGATAATTTATGCCGTAACTTTTAGTCATCATACTAACCATGAAACTATGACCTGTATTTAAGTCAGCTTTCTTAACAGCAATGTCTCCTTTCTTGTACGAAGCATTACCTCCAGCAATAGTATAAAGATACGTTGAGTCTTTTGACACATTACATGCACGGGCAGTGCATACCTTCGATGACACCATGTCGCCATTTTTGTTCATTTTCTGTCTGTAAACGACCATACGATTGCGATTCTTTACGCCTAATCTATTTCCTACTTCAGCCATAAAAGGAGCACGGCTTATCACCTGTCCACGAATAGCAAAAGCCGGCACCTTTACGCCCAGTTTTCGACCAAGATTCTCTTTTTTATATTTGCCTTGTTTAACGAAACTCACCTTAACATCAATAGCATCATATTTTTGGGGATCTTCCCATGCAGCAAATACATCTTCCAGAGTTTGTTTGTCAATATCAACATGGAAAACTATCCAATGGCCTTTTGATTTAAAAGTGCCACTTTCGGAACGAAGGAATACATAGTTATTCATAAGAATCGGAAGATAATCCTCCCTAAGCACCGTTTCTGCATCTATCGCGCCAGCACTTGCGCGTTCTACATCTCCTCTTTGCACGTTTTCCCATGCACGACTTTTAAGCAGTTCTTCTGACAAATGGCCATTACTATCACGCTGGAAAAGGTAGTTAAGAATTGATTTGCCTACATTCTTCTCGTTAAGGTATTTCTCCAGTTCTTTTTCTCTGAACTCTTTTTTCACATTATTTTTCTTGTGGAATGTGCTCAGGTCAATATCAATACTAACTGGATTATCCACTACGATAGAAGAATAACCACTTTCGACAAGGTAACTAACGTCACCAGAGACACCAACAAGGTCGGCCTTGCTGTCAAAAAACACTTTGTTATCTGCAAATGCTCTTATGCCGATAAATAATACAATGGTTGTACATATAATAATCCGAAGTTTCATATTTGCATCAATAATTGGTTTATATTATTTCTATTTGGACTTATAGACAGGACGAATACGGAATTGGGGATTTCGGTCTTGTACCGTTATAATCTTTTTCTGCAATACATAATACTTGCCTGCATCAACTCGCTCATTTATCATATAGTAATAATCACCTGGAATAAAAAGTGTCTTACCGTTGAACTTGCTTTTCAATTCATATCCTTGAATCTTGCCCGTAGAAAGCTGATTATTGCTCTCATAAGTAATTGAGCCTCCTTTAGCGAAATTATCATTACTGACATTGGTCAATTCACAATACTGCAGCAATTCTTCAACCTGTTCTTTTGTAGGAGTAGACCAGTTGCTACCCAATAAAACAGTAACCCAGTCTTCACTTGCAGAGAAAGTCGTAGAGCCACTCTTGTCATCCATGACAAAATTTGTACCCCATGAATAAGGTGTACCCAAATCAAGCAGATATGAGAAGTCATGAGTCAGTATGTCAAAATTATATCTATTAAATGCTTTATTGAACTCTTCAACATACTTCACTGCATCGCGACGCTCATAGTCAAAAACCTGATGATCCCTAAAATTAATTGCTTTATTCTCTATATTGTCAAGCAATTCGTCTTTTATGGCCCATATCAGTTTGTCTAAATTCTCTACTGAAGGAGCCTCGTAATTAACTTTTTCAAGAGTTGCTACAAACTCTTTATAGGGAATCTCTACGCATCCTCCTTCTATCTCTTCTGCCGATTTCCGAACAATATACTCCCTGATATTAATGGCCTCTGGGAGTTTTGGAGATTCTGGTCTTACTGGTTTTTGAAGATTGAGGTATTCACTGAAGTTATTACCCACTTTGCTCATTTGTTGAATTCCCAAATTTGCAGTTGCCCATAGAGTACCTGAAGGAAGTCCAAGATCAATATAACCACATGTGCCTATATTGGTTTCTACAACGGCATCAGGCTTATATCCATTGACCACTTTCTGTACGCTTTCGAAATCAACATCAGTTGCAGCTTCTATCTTGGCTTCTGCTTCATCCAACCTTTTAGCACACGTTTCCAAAATATTAGCAGCATTATTATAGGATTCGTCAAAACTCTTTTGATAAGCATCAAATACGGCCGGATTATTATCCATTTCATTTTTTATAAAGGTGTAAACATCACCATTATAGTTAAGACCTTTACTTGCTGCATTCTGGGCCCGTTCCCAAAAGCCTTTAGAAACGTAAACCGTTTGCTCATCCGCTTCAGAGCATGCTACAAATAGCATACTCAAGAAGACATAGAATAATACTTTCTTTAACAGTTGCTTTTTCATTCTATTTGGTAATTTTGTTTCATAATAATTATACAAAGACAGTTACTTTGGTAGTACTTGTTACCACCAATGTACATGATAAATGACACGCGGTCGGCTATTATAATAAGCACGTGCAACGGATGCAGCTGCCTGAACTGTTGCTATATTCTGTTGCTTCTCACTTTCTATCCGCGCCATCTGCTCGTTATGCTCATTTTGGACTTGCTGAACATTCAGTTTCCATTCACGGTCACTTACTTCTTTTAATCGTGCAGCAATTTCATTATTTAAAGTCTTCGCTTCTGATAAGGCTTTTGCAGAAGGCATCTGAAGCCGGTTAAGTAAGCCCATCGCCTTAGAGGCTCCTTCCTCATTGGGTGACGAACTCCATGCGGAACGAGCATCAGCTATCAATTTCTGATTATTGGTCTCTAATGCAATAATTCCATATTGTGAAATCAACTTTTGTGCTGCATCGTAGCCCTTACATGCCATGGGAATAGCGAACAAAGCAGAAATGGCCTCTTCGTAACGACCGGCATTTGCTTCGGATTCTGCTGCTTTTATGATATTCTCCGAAATCATATTGTAATACTGAATGATGCGTTCTTTACCAATTTCCACCGAGCGTAAGAGTTCCGAATCGTTTACCTGCAATTTCCTAACTGCTGCAGCATAAGCTTCTTCACGATTGTTGCCGATACCTTTATATTCCTTGACATAGGAAGAAAAAAGAGTTCCATCTATACCATCTCCAACGTAGATGGCAACCGAAACACGCAATGATGTCTTCGGAGGATAGGTCGCAGTGGTCTCACAATCAAGTTCTTGAAGATGAGCTGTTATGATGAAACGATTGTCAAACCCTTTTCCGGACATACCTGCGGCAGTTGCAATCTGACCAAGTTTCATTATCAAGCCCTTAGTGGCCTTCTCTCCAATATTCTCTGAATCGGACACATAAGGATTCAATGATATTTTTCCAACTCCATCGTCTTGCTGTTGGGCATATAATGGAGAGGAGAAAAACAATTGCAAAAAAGTCACCAAAATAGAGCTAAACTTAAATACCTTTTTCATACCTATTTCCCTCCAATAATTACATAGACCTTACCAATGCCAACAGGTTGTGTGGACACAGACAGGCCAAACTGACTCAAAAATTGAGAGATGGGCTTGACAAAGCCTTCGGCGTTGATAGCTTTAGCTTTCCCTCCAAACTTCGCTTTTCCGAAAAGAGGAAAGCGAACCTGCTCATAAACAAGACGAACACGCGACTTTGCTCCCTGTGAAAAGGCTCCATCTATAGAGTTTTCACCAAGCCAATAGTCTATTGCCTCACTTAACTCACCAGACTCACCGTTCAATGTTACCTCGGACTCGAAGTTCATGGGACAATCATCAACTATCTTGAAGATAATAGATCCCTCACGCCCGTTTCTTACCACATTGTCAAAATGTCTCTGGATACTATTAGCAAAATTATCCATAAAGCTGAGTACGGACTCACGTAACAAATCGCCAATAGGCGCATTGCTTGCAGAGCTGCGACCAGTTTCACCACCAATTTGCTTGGATGTTGCAGCATCTACAGAAGTAATTCTGAACTCCACGATCTTACGGGGGCCATAATTTGTTCTCGTGAAGGCTATCTGTACCAATATGTCTGCGCCTGCCACACGAGTCAGCTTGTCCAAATCGTCCTCAACAATTTCTCCGCCGTCCTTCGATGTAAGTGCCAAATCCATGGCTGCTTCAGTATTCAACTCATCTATTGCTGCACTTAAAAGTTTGAGAGGATAGCCCCTTTCTTCCATAATGCCACCCATCTTGGTAATTACATTCAATACGTCATCGTTAAGCAGAGCCTTCCCGTAATCAGGAATTTTAGCATCTGTATCAGAAACAAAACCTTGATTTATGCACCATGCTTTTTCAGGTACAACCATAATTACAGGCTTCTGTGCCCTTGGCGTTTGTTCTTGTGCATGAGACGCAGACAAGAAAGCAAAGAGCATCACAAATAGAAATAAGTCTTTTTTTACCATAATAAAAAAGTTACAATAAAGTTAGAAATAGCTATCCAAACTACGTATAATACCATCTTCTTCGAGCCGCTTTCGCAATTCGTCGTACATGATTTGAACATAAAGGCCGACTTTTCGCCCTCTGTTAGTGGACACATTGTCCTCACCAGAAGGATAACCTTTGTTGACATTTTTCACGTATTGCATAAAAGCGCCCTTTTTGAAAAACTTGTCAAAGTATTCTTTGTTTTGACTGTAGGCTTCCAAGCCGCCACATAAAGCGGGAACTTTACCAGCTGTCTCTGTAGCTTCAACGCCCACGAACAAACAAGCCGCAACTGCATCCTGCATGGCACGATCAATAGCTTTATCTGGGCTTCCGGCAACTCCCCATACTTTCAAAAACTTTGTTCCTTCCTTCCCTACTTGTACCTGTTGGACCTCATACGAATGATTCATGTCAAAGGGATAACTCTTTGCCGATAAAATTTGGCAAAAGCACAATAGAAGTAAAGCTGAAATTATTATTTTTCTTATCATAGCAAACTATTTATTTAGCATTATTCGTTGTTTTTTTCACTTCTTCATATCTTACCTATTAGAATATAACCACTTCCGCTTCATTATATCTTGCAAGTGGAACTACAGTGAAATCGGAAACGCCGGATGGCATACTGCTGCGAAGGCCGTTGGCATTGAGTTCTTGGTCTTCATCGTCAGTTACCAAACAGATGCTCACGGCATCGAAAAGTTTCTTGAAGTCACCGAAGGAAGTAATCTTCTTCACATCGTCCATAAACACCTTACCTGGCACCACGTGCTCCACACGAATTTTCGGCTGGCCGCTCACCTTCGTGCCCAACTCGCAAATCTTCATATACGTTGTGTTAAGTTGGAGCTGCGTGTCCTGTAAATCCAAGACATGATTCTTCAAAAGCTGGTCATAAAGCCCTGAGAGATTGCCAAACACAGGTTGCGGAGCAGGGTATGCCTTGGCAACACCCTCAGAGACATAAATCTTTGACACGAATGCATTCTTGATGACAAACACCAGGTCCTGGTCGTCAAGAATCCCATTCTTGTAGGCATCTAATGCGCCCATCACGTGCTGATAGCGGTCTTGGAGTGTATCTTTACCCCAAAGGCCGTCAGGATAAAACTTCCTTCTGTTCTCCATAATTGTTAGTTTTAAAATGATTTGTAAACGTCTCCCATCAAGCCCAAAGAGTGTGAGCCTTCTTGACATCCTTAGTCTGAAGGTCCTGGAATACCCGTATAAGTAAGAATGAAAATCGGCTCACACCTGTAGGGATATACGTAAGTCGGCACCATGGAGGCGCTGGCGGCATATAGGCCACTACAGGAGAAGCAGCTCTCAGACTTATCACCCTTATACTTCGAAGTTTCCAGGTTCGCAGACGGGTCAAAGCTAATTGCTCTCCTCGATGTCCGTCGCCCGAACAAGTCGGGTGACGGTGCAAAGATACGCAATTATTTTGAAAACTGTTCATTGTGAGCCGAATTTTTTATCCTCGGCTGCAAAAATAACAATTTTCCCCGAAACGCCATTGGTGCAAATTGGTGCAAATTGCGCCGCAACCATATTTTTGCCTAAAATCGGCAGAAATCGCGCACAAATCACTACCCAACCAGGATTTCAAGTCAGATTAATGTCGATTTATGGTTCCAACCAGAAAGATTACCGCTCGAAACGGATGCCGCCGCGCTTGCCGCAGACATAGTTGGCGGCCAGACGACCGGGCTGCAGCAGATTGCTAAGGTAGAGGGGTTCGCCTTCGATGATAAGTCCACACTGGAAATAGTCACCCGGGCGCAGACGGGTGTTAACAGACTCCACGACCTGAAACTGCAGGCTACCAAGATAACGCACACGGCACTGGCGGTTGGGAGCCCAGCTGAGGAGAATCTCGTCGTTCTCGGTAAGCATCTGCTGCACGTTGATGTGGCGGCTGATGACGGGACTGCTCGCCTCACCGCCGTCGACAGAGACGGCAGCAACGTAGGCCTCGTAGTCGCTGTAGCCAATGAACCGGGCGAGCACGTCGAGCGTACCCTGACGCGGTTCACTGGGGCTATCGAGGTATCCCCACAGTCGCTTCAGTGTGTGCGAACTGATATTGACGCGCAGGCGGCTGTAGATATTGTCGCGCAACAAGTCGAAGTCCTTGGGCGAACGTATGGGGCGGCCCATCATCTGCTCGATGTCGTGGCAAATTGGAAGCATAACAATCGACTTTCCTGGTTTACGGTGCAAATATACGCAAAAATCCCCGAACCGGCAAGCGATTCAGGGATTTTCTTCAAAATAAAGATGGCGGCCTCCTACTCTCCCGCATTGCATTGCAGTACCATCGGCGCAGGCGGGCTTAACTTCTCTGTTCGGAATGGGAAGAGGTGGGACCCCGCTGCAATAACCACCTGATAAATCGTCTAATGAGTAATTAGGAA
>JAFPVW010000009.1 GCA_017395215.1 Prevotella sp.
AAAGTCACCGTAGATCTCGTGGAGGTTCAGACGGTGGTTGCCGCCGAGGAGGGTCTTGACGAACTCAATGTCCTGGCGCACCTCGTCGATGGTGCGTGCGCGGCCGGGGTAGTTACCGGTGGTCTGGATACCGCCCGAGAGGGCCTCGTTGCGCTCGAAGCCGACGACGTCGTCGGTCTGCCAGCAGTGGAGTGAGAGCTGCTGCTTCTGGAGCTGGTCAAGTACTGCGTCGGTGTCGACGCCAATGGCTGCGTAGCGCTCTTTGGCTACGGCGTAAGCCTGTTCAATGAGATTTGCTTTCATCGTGGAAATTTGTTATAGGTGTAATAAATGTTTCTTTGTTTTGGGGAAACCAATTGGCACTAATTGGGGTAAATTTATCTTAATTGGTGCCAATTCGTTTCTTTTATTGCTTGCTTGTGATGGAAATGTATTTGTCGTATGCCTTATCCCAGATTTCCTTCTCCTGCGGCTCGTAGCGGACGAGGTCGAGGGTGTCGGCAATGATCTGGCGCATCTGCCAGATGTCGCTGACCAGACCGGCGGCCTTGGCCTGCAGCATGATGTTGCCGAGGGCGGTGCACTCCTGCGGGCCGGCGAGGACGGTGGCACCGGTAGAGTTGGCCGTGAACTGGTTGAGATACTTGTTGAGCGAGCCACCGCCGATGATGTGGAGCACGTCGAGCTGGAACGGGGCAAACTCCTGCAGCCAGGTGAAGACCTGACGATAGCGCAGGGCCAGCGAGTCGAAGATGCAGCGGCAGATTTCGGCAGGCGTCTCGGGGACGGGCTGACCGGTCTGGCGGCAGTACTGCTGGATAGCCTGAATCATCGACGTCGGGGCGGCGAACATCTGGTCGTCGGGATTGATGAGCGAGCGGAAGGGCTCTACCGTCATAGCCGATGACTGCAATACAGCGTGGGAGAGAGCCCCCCCTACTGCCCCCGAGGGGGCTTCATTACCCTGTTGGACATTTGTGTCCCCCTCGGGGGACGACAGGGGGGCTTTCTGCCACTCCAGTCGGCAGCGCTCGTAGAGCCACATGCCGCAGATGTTCTTCAGGAAGCGGGTGGTGCCCTCGATGCCGCCTTCGTTGGTGAAGTTGCGCTCGTAGGAGAGGTCGCTGATGATGGCGTCCTTCGTCTCGATGCCCATGAGGCTCCACGTGCCGCTCGACAGGTAGGCAAACTGCTCGTCCTTGGCAGGAACGGCAGCAACGGCAGCTCCCGTGTCATGTCCGGCGACGGCAACAACAGGCACGGCGCCGAGGCCCGTCAGCCGCTGCACCTCGTCGGTGAGCACGCCGATGACCGTTCCCGGCTGCACCATGCGGCCGAACTTGCTGCGCGTCAGCCCTAACGAGGCGAGCAGGCGCTCGTCGAGCTGTTTGGTGCGCGGGTCGAGCAGCTGGCTGGTCGAGGCGATGGTATATTCGCACACCTCGTTGCCGGTGAGCATCCACGAGAGGGCGTCGGGGACGAAAAGGATTTTCGTCGCACAAGAAAGGGCGCTGTTGCCCTCGCGGCGCATGGCGTAGAGCTGGAAGATGGAGTTGAAGTTAAGGAACTGAATGCCCGTGATGTCGTAGACCTCCTTGCGCGAGACGACGTGGCGCAGGTAGTCGTCCATCGCGTCGAATGTAATAGGATCACGATATGCGCGCGGATTCCTTAATATAGCGCCGTCGTCGCCGATGAGGACGAAGTCGACGCCCCACGTGTCGATGCCGATGGAGGTAATCTCCAGGCCGCGGCGGGCTACTTCCTTCAGTCCCTTGATGATTTCAAAGTAGAGGGCGTAGATGTCCCAGTAGTAGTGGCCCCCCTGCTCAATGAGGTTGTTGGGAAATCGCGTCACCTCCTCTAACGAGAAGCGTCCGTCGGTGATGTTGCCGATAATGGTGCGGCCGCTGGTGGCCCCCAGGTCTACGGCAAAGAAATACTTCTTCTGTTCCATATTTGTTTTGTTGTGATTAGCTGTTTTAAGTTTACGTTTGCAAAGGTAGTAATAAAAAGGCGGTGGCGATATGATAATTTGATTTTCTTACCTTTATTTTTGATTTATCGGAAAGAAAGTGTTACCTTTGCGGCGAAATTCAATTACTTTATACAATATGGCAACATTAACAATCCTGATTGTCACCGTCTTCTGTATCGGCTACCTGTGCATAGCCTTGGAGAGCGTGACTAAAATCAACAAGGCGGCCATCGCCCTGCTGATGTGTGTGCTCTGCTGGACGCTCCTGATGATGGGCCCCGGCGCGTATTATCCTGAGGTCGCCGACGGTAGCGTGATCCACCACATTGCCGAGGTCATCGAACATCACCTGGGCGATGCCGCCGGCACACTGTTCTTCCTGATGGGCGCTATGACCATCGTCGAGATTGTCGACTCAAACGGCGGCTTCAACTTCGTGCGCGACACGATGAAGACGCGGTCGAAGCGCAAGCTGATGTGGCGCATGGCCTTCATGACGTTCTTCCTGTCGGCCATCCTCGACAACCTGACCACCTCCATCGTGATGATTATGGTGCTGCGCAAGCTGGTGCAGGCCCGCGAGGACCGGCTTATCTATGCCGCGCTCGTCGTCATTGCGGCCAACTCGGGCGGTGCCTTCTCGCCCATCGGCGACGTGACGACCATCATGCTGTGGATCAAGGGTGTCATTACGACGCAGGGCGTGCTGACCGAGATTTTCATACCGTCGCTCGTGTCGATGCTCGTGCCGGCGTTCATCCTGCAGTACTCGCTGAAGGGGAAGTTCGACAAGGAGCAGAACCTGCCGAAGGCCGACGTCAGCCAGTTCACCCAGGCCCAGCGCACCACCATCTTCTGGCTCGGTGTGGGCGGCCTCTGCTTCGTACCTATCTTTAAGACGCTGACCCACCTGCCGCCGTTCATGGGCATTCTGCTGGTGCTCGGCATCCTGTGGACCGTGACTGAGATTTTCCATTACAACACATCGGAAGAGGACACGATGGCCAAGCGCGTGAGCGACATCATGACCAAGATTGACCTGTCGACCATCATGTTCTTCCTCGGCATTCTGATGGCAGTGGCCGTGCTGCAGGAGGTGGGCGTGCTGACAGCTCTCGGCGAGGGCCTGAACGAGACCTTCTCGGGCAACTACTACGTCATCAACGGCATCATCGGCATGCTCTCGTCGATTGTCGACAACGTGCCCCTCGTGGCCGGCTGTATGGGCATGTACCCCGTGGCCGCCGAGGGAGCGATGGCCGTCGACGGCATCTTCTGGCAGCTGCTGGCCTACTGCGCCGGTGTGGGCGGCTCGATGCTTATTATCGGCTCTGCCGCCGGCGTGGTGGTCATGGGATTGGAGAAGATTACCTTCGGCTGGTATATGAAGCGCATCACGTGGATAGCCTTCGTGGGCTATCTCGCTGGCATCCTCATCTACTGGCTGGAGCGTTCTCTGCTGTTCTAAGTTCGCTTGGCCGGCGTCCGGTCTTGATCTTGAACTTAGCTGAGAAATAGTCTGGCGACTCGAAGTTGAGTCGGTAGGCTATTTCTTTTATGCTCATGGCGGTGGTCGAGAGCAGTTCCTTGGCGCGCTGCAGGCGCAGGTCCTGCTGGTAGATGGCCGGCGAAATGCCGGTGTGCTCTTTGAAGAGCTTGCGGAAGTTGGAGTAGCTGACGCCCATCTCGTCGGCCACCTGCTGGATGGTGAGGTTGCTTTCGAGGGCTTCGCGTATGCGCAGGCGAGCCTTACTAATCATATCGACGTGCGTCTGGTTGCGGCTCAGCTGGATGTTGCGCTCCAGTGAGTACATCAGTCCGATGAGGTGGTTGACGATGCCGGCCATCAGCTGTTGCGAGTAGGCGGCCTCGATGACGGCTGTGTCGTATGCCTGCTTGTAGAGTCGCACAATCTCATCGCTGAAGCCGACGTGGTAGACGGGCTTCTGCGGCGAGAGGAAGCCGGCGCGCACGCGGTCGTCCATGTTGCGCCCCTTGAAACCTATCCAGTAGCTCTTCCACCCGGTCTTGGGGTTGGGGCGGTAGGAGTGCCACTCGCCGGGGAAGAGCAGCCAGAGGTCGCCCTCGCGCAGCTTCGCCTCGCGGACGGTGGCGCTGTGGAATATGCCTTCACCTTCGGTGAGGTAAAGCAGCTGGTACTCGTTGAGTTCGCGCCCGCGCTCCACTTCAAAGTAGTATCCGTCGGCGTGGCCGCGGGTGGGGTAGGAGTCTCCCGGTTTGATGTCCTCATAGCCAACGGTGCTGACGGTGAGGCCCCATAGAGAGTCGCGCTCATTGGCCAATAGGTATTTGCTGATTTGCATACACTATTAGGTTTTTGTCACTGTTTTTCTGCGCACAAAGATAGGCAAATTCGTTGGAATAGCAAAATAAAGAAATAAAAAAAATGTAAAACGCTTGGCAGTTTCAGGGAAAAGCGTTACTTTTGGGGGCAGAAAACTTAAAACGCAGAAATATGATAGACGTAAAAGAGACTTTGAAGAAGAGTGAGGAGAGAATGGAGATGGCCGCCATGTTCCTGGAAGAGGAGCTGAACCGCATCCGCGCCGGCCGTGCCAACGTAGCCATTCTCGACGGTGTCAGGGTGATGTCTTACGGCAGTAAGGTGCCCCTGAACCAAGTAGCAACCGTGATGACGCCCGACGCCCGCACCATCGCTATCAAGCCGTGGGACCGCAAGCAGATTCGCGACATTGAGAAGGCCATCATGGACAGCGACGTGGGCATCACGCCCGAGAACAACGGCGAGGTCATCCGTCTCGGCATTCCGCAGCCCACCGAGGAGCGCCGCCGCGACCTGGTGAAGCAGTGCAACAAGATAGCCGAGAAGGCCAAGGTTGAGGTTCGCAACGTTCGTGCCGACATCAAGGACAAGCTGAAGAAGGCCATCAAGGACGGACTCTCTGAGGACAACGAGAAGGACGCCGAGCTGGAGCTCCAGAAGATTCACGACAAGTACATCAAGAAGCTCGACGAACTGATTGAGGCCAAGAACAAGGAAATCATGACCGTGTAGTTGACAATTGAGAATTGAGAATTGAAAGGTCTCGTCGTTAAGAACACGGGCAGCTGGTACACCGTCCGCACGGACGATGGCCGGCTGCTCGATTGCAAAGTTAAGGGAAACTTCCGTATCAAGGGCATACGGAGCACGAATCCCGTGGCCGTCGGCGACCGTGTGACCGTCAACGACGAGGGCTGGATTGTAGCCATCGACGACCGCCGCAACTACATCATCCGCAAGAGTATCAACCTCTCGAAACAGAGCCACATCCTGGCCGCAAACGTAGACCAGACACTGCTCATCATCACCGTAGCCCGCCCCGAAACCTCCACCACGTTCATCGACCGTTTCCTCGCTTCGGCCGAAGCCTACAGCGTGCCCGTCGTCCTGGTGTTCAACAAGACCGACACGCTCAGCGCCGACGAACAGCACTACCAGCAGATGATGGTCACGCTCTACTCTGGCATCGGCTACGAGTGTCGCCAGATTTCGGCTGAGACGGGCGACGGCGTCGAAGAGCTCCGCCCACTGCTCGACGGCAAGATCACGCTGCTCAGCGGAAACAGCGGCGTGGGCAAGTCGACGCTCATCAACCGCCTCGTGCCCGGTGCCAACCTGCGCACGGCTGAAATCAGCGAGGCCCACCTCGCCGGTCAGCACACAACGACGTTCTCGGAGATGATAAGCCTGGCCCCCCCTACTGCCCCCGAGGGGGCTTCAAGTGCTGACGTGTCCCCCTCGGGGGACGACAGGGGGGCTTACCTCATCGACACGCCGGGCATCAAGGGCTTCGGCACGTTCGACATGGAGCGCGAGGAGCTGACCAGCTACTTCCGCGAAATCTTCGAGTACAGCAAGCAGTGCCGCTTCAGCAACTGCACCCACACCCACGAGCCCGGCTGTGCCGTGCTGCGCGCCGTCGACGACCACCTGATAGCCCAGAGCCGCTACCAGTCGTACCTCTCCATGCTCGACGACAAGAACGAGAACCGCTACCGCGAAGCCTTCTGACAACTCATGATGATCGCCCCCAGTCTCAGCAATGGTCAAGACCACAAGGCAGCAGTTACTGAGCCTACTCATACGAGATAAAATGCTATCTTATTATGTAATTTACTAAACAATTATTTGTGAATTAGGAAAAAAATGCTACCTTTGCACACAAAAGAAAAATTATTCTATGAATAACGGTATAAAGTTTCGCTCCATATCTCTGAAATCGTTTAGGAGTTTTGATGATTTTGAGATAAACTGCGAGAAAGACGGCTCGTCTCTTTATCAGTGGACTGTATTGTTGGGTAACAACAATACGGGTAAGACCAGTATTTTGAAAGCCATTGCCAATCTGAGACCTGTAAGAGTAAAAACTCAGCAGGAAGAGGATAAGGATAAATATAACATAGTGCCCGCATCTTTCGCAAATAAATATTTAATGCGACAGCTAACCAAAAACGTAGAGGAAGCTATGGTTAGCAGTCAATTGATAGGCTACGAGAATATATCTTGGATGTATAGTAATCATGGAGTTTGGTCTATGGATGCTTCCAACAAGTTGTCATCATTCTATATCTTCGGCTACGGCGTAAGCCGTTATCCCTCGAAGACAAGCCTTTCGGAGCAGTCATGCGGCGACTGCGACACGCTGTTTTCCAACGACCAGCGCCTGGTGAACATTGAGGAATGGCTGATGCAGCTGGACTATGCCGCAAAGAACCACAACGCCTCAGCAGCCAAACGGTTGGAAAAGGTTCGCGAACTGATTTGCGGCAATGTCTTCCCAGAAATCTCCGACTTCAAGTTTGAGAGTTCCGACGAAATGCACAACTACGTGCTGTTCCTGACAAAGGACGGCTGGTTCAGATATACACAGCTCGGCTATGGCTACCAGTCCATGCTCTCATGGGTGATTGACCTGTGTAAAAGGATGTTCGAGAAATATCCTGACTCCGACAACCCCTTGCAGGAAAGCGCCGTGGTGCTGATAGACGAGATTGACCTGCACCTGCACCCCAAGTGGCAACGAGACATCATTGCCATCATTTCCAATGTGTTCAGGAACGTACAGTTCATTGTGACCACTCACAGCCCACTTGTCATCCAGTCTATGAACGAGGTCAACCTGTATGTGCTGCGGCGCCAAGGCGAAAAACTCATTGCCGAACGCTCGCCCATCAACAACTTCAGCGGGTGGACGGTTGAGGAAATACTTCGAGAAACGATGAAGATGGACAACGACGTGTATTCTGATGTCTACCAGAAGTACTTCCAGATGTTCGACGAGGGTTTGGATCAGGACGACAAGGAAAAAGCTGAGAACGCCTATCAGGTCCTGACAGAAATCCTGCACCCGCAGAACCCTGAGAGAAGGTTGCTGAAACTACAATTAGCCCGCCTGACGAACAATGATTAAACTGTCTCTCATAGCCAAGCCGGTCGAGCTGACCGAAGAAGCCGAAGCGCAACTGGTGGAAGACTTCAAGAGTAGCGGGAAGGCCGTCTGGAAGAAAACCTACATAGAGCAGGCCCTGCTAAAGATGACTCACAACAAATGTGCTTATTCTGAGCAGTTGCTGAACGAGGAGAGTGCCTATATGGAGATAGACCACTTCCGCCACAAAGACAAATACAAGGATGAGGTCGTCCGTTGGGGCAACCTGCTGCCTTCGTGCAAGAAGTGTAACACGGCTAAAGGCGACCACGACGTAGTGGCAGAGCCTATCGTCAATCCTCTGGTCGACAACCCCAAGGACTTCCTTTATGTGGAAAGTTTCAGATATTACAGCAGGAACCACAACGAAAAGGGGCAAACAACCATCGATGTGCTTGCACTTAACGACAGACTTCATTTTGCAGAGCCTCGGGCGAGTATCGCCTTTATTGTAGCCGACGAACTTGAAACGCTTTTCGAGAAGCTAAAGCAGGATGATACTGACAGAAAGCGAAAAAACACGATTTCCAAAATAAAGTCAACACTGGAAGGATGCGGCCCGGAATACGAATACTCAGCAGCCATATCTACCTATATCCTATACGAATTTGATCCGTACAAGGACATGGAGGCCTACCTCATCCAGCATCAGCTTTGGGACGACGACCTCAAGGCGATAAAGTCGAAACTACTTTCTGTGGCTATGACTAAATAAGAAGGTGGAGGAGGACTTACGAAATACCGGCCGCTTTCTTCAACGACTCCTTGAAGCTCTTTTCCGAAATCTGGTCCTCCTTGCCATCCTCATAGCGGAATATCTGCCAGTCGTCCTTCAGTATGGGCAGGTAGAAGATGTGATTCCTCAGTTTCTTGGAGCAATGCAGATAGCAGTCTTTCAGTTTGCCTATCTTCTGGTTGTATTCTTCTGGGTCGATGTTCTGCCCACTGGCCTTGTTGACGCTTTTCACCTCAAACACATGGATTCGCCCCGCCTTGTCCTTCATGATAAAGTCGGGATATGACGAATGAATGCCGTCAGCATAGTATTCGTATTTGATTTCCGATGACGTGGGGAAGTTCTTTCCCCACAGACAGCGCTCCTTGTCGTCAAACAGGTCCCCGTCGCTGACCAAAGCCATGTCTTCTTCGCAGTCCATCAGCACCGAAGCCCATTCACGCTCAGCCTCGCTGTCGAAAGTGAACTTATGACCACTGCCATCCTTGCGGCACCACACCCATGAGCGGATGCGCTCCGACTGGTCAGTCTCCACATACGACGAAACGAGGGGGAACGACACGGTCTTACCAACTTCCATGCTCTCGTCGTAGTCGCAAATATAGTTGTCGTACTTTCTCCGCACCTCATCAGCCATCTCCATAAACCGCCACCAGCGCTGCACGTCACCGTTGGCATAACTGTAGCATAGTGTCTGCACGTCGTTAGGACATTGCTGCAACTTGTTCCATAGCTTGAAGATGTTGGTGCTGACGGGCGGTACGGGCTTGCTCTCCACCACGCTGTTCACATCGAAGTCGGCCTTTTCCGTCAGATTGGACAGCCGGGTAGTAGTCACTTTCACCTGCTGGCGGATGTCAACCTGCTGACTCTCCCACAGCTTGACCTGTCGGGTTTTCTTCATTGCCTCGGGCTTGACGCCCCACACCCATGCCATCATGGCCAAGTCCTGTGCTTTTTCTGGAAGAGTGTCAAAGTCCAGCAACCGTGGATTACGGCGGACGCGCCCCATCACCTGCTCGTCCAGTTGCTTGCTCTGCGTGTCTCGCACCTGATAAAGCATACAGGCCCTCGGAATATCCCACCCTTCCGAAATGACCATCTTGAAGACGATGATGTCGATGGTCGAGTCCTTGCCCTTCGCGTAGTCTTTCCAACGGCTGACGGGTAGCCGACGCTTCACGTCGTCGTTGGTGTCGCAGTCCTTGTCCTTATTCACTATGAGCATCCATTTCAGCTCCTGATGCTTGTCAATGGCCGGTCTGACCTGACGTTCCCACTCCTCCTGCGCCTTGTCCTTGTTAGATATTTGTATGATGAGACAGGGGTGTGTCTGAAGCAGGTTATTGTAGTCGCGTCGTATCTCTATGAACTTGTCGATGGCAGCATCTACGGGAATCGTCTCGTCATCCTCCAACTCAACCCGCTTGATGAGTCGGGCCTGCACGGCTTCCTCGTCTGTTATCTGCACGTCGGGCACCTGGCCGCGCTTCAGATTGGGTGTAGCTGAGAAGTTGATGACCTTCTGAAAGTGCTTTTCCGACAAGTCATCCAGGTTGTTGGTGGCCTGATGGCACTCGTCCTTGATGAGCCAAATCCTCTTCTTCATGCCCTGGCCGAAATAGCTCTCGGTCAGCGTTTTCAGGAAGTTCAGCATGGGGCCCTGCATCAGACGACCGTTCTTCTTGTACAAGTCGCGCGGCAGCACATAGACGTTGTGGTCAACGGGAATGAACAGTGTCTCTTCGCTGCTGACCTCTGTAGAAATGAGCCAAGGGTCTATCTTCGTAAAGACGCCCTTGTCGGCACAATCGCGGAATACGTCGTAGTTCTGTTCGGCCAGTCCTCCCTTTGAAAGTGTGGAAACGAGGAACACGACATCGCCCTTTGTCCCTAACACGCGGTTCATAAAGTCGGCCATCATGCGTGTCTTTCCGCTGCCCGTCGGAGCGCGGAATGTCAGTTCGCGCTTGCTGCCGTCTGCCTTACGTACCAGTTCTGCCACGGCACGCTGTTGCAAGTCTTTAGCCTCTTGTAGCATGGTCAAGTTCCCTCCGTTTTGTTTCCCACTCCTTGTCGCTCTCCATATACTGCTGTGTATGGGCAAAGTTGCTGCACACCCAGGCTATCTTTTCCTTCAGCGTCTCAAACCTCTCCTGTCCGTAGAGCGTTTCGTCTATCACGTCAAACGGCGTCTTTCCTGGCGCAGAGTTGTCGTTGGCCACAGTTGCTATCTCGTAAACGTCCAAGTTGTCGCCGTATGGCAGATTTTCCTGTGCCCACCTAAAGTCCTTCGTTCCGTCGTAGCATTCGCCAGTCATAATGCGCTTCAGACGTTTGGCCGTCACGTCGTAAGCTATACCATTTGGCGTGGTGCCAGTCTTTTCGTTCAGCTGGCAAAGGATAAACTGGCGGTTGCCCTTGTCCTTTTCGTTCAATGAGAGTACGGCGTGGCCGGTGGTGCCAGAGCCTGCGAAGAAGTCGAGGATGATGGAATCCTTGTCACCATACAAAGCCACTATCCTTTCCATCAACCCTACTGGTTTGGGATAAGGAAATACAAAATTGTCACTGAATATCTTCTTCAAGTCTTTAGTTGCATCCTGGGAGTGCCCTACATCGGAATACTTCCAAATCGTCATTGGGGTAATGCCTTGCTTTACCTCAGTGAGAAACTTCTTCACTCGCGGCATATTCGCACCATCTTCGCCAAACCAAATGCGGTTGTCCTTCCGCATTTCTTCAAATCTGTCTTTTGTAAATAGCCAGCATCTTCCACTTGCAGGTTTCAAGACATTCCCATTCGGTCCAATAATATCATAAAGTTTCTCTTTAATAACGGGGCCTACGGTCATATCAGAAGAAGTCCATACTCCTCTCGGGTCGTTGTCAGGATTGGAATATCTATCATTAGTCTCGTCCGTTCGTGATAAACCATTACATCTTGCATTGGTTATGTTCCTTGCATAGCAAAGAATATAATCATGGCTTTCTGAGAAATGTTTCTTTAAATTGACGGGAGCAAAAGCCCTTTCCCAAATGATATTGGCAATGAAGTTATACTCCCTGAATACCTCGTCGAACAGGCACTTGACATACGCCTGGTTCTTGTCATCAATGCTGCAGAATATCACCCCATCATCTGCCAGCAGCTGCTTGGCCAGCATCAGTCGCGGATAGAGCATGGAAAGCAGGTTGTCGCGGGTGATGGCATTCTCGTAGTTCGTCTGTGCAAACTCGCCCATGCTGTCCTTGCCGTAAGGCGGATCGATATAGATGACGGAGATGCGCCCAAGGTATTCTACCAAGAGATTTTGCAAAGCCTCGTAGTTGTCGCCTATGATGAGCTTGTGGGTGGGACGGCTTTCATCCGTGCGGAAGCTCAGCGCTTCGTTCTTCTTGAAATAGCGTATGTCCTTGCCCAACTTCTCCAAACGTTTGTCGAAGTGGAATCCTGTCCGCTTATACGTCGTACCCAACGCGGCTATCATCATCGCCTCGTCCACGTCGTCAGCTTGCCGAATCAGCTTTTTCAGCAGCTCGGCGTTCGTCGGCTCCAGGATATGGTCCTCCACCCGACGGTCAATGTCGGCAATCAGGCTCTCCCTGCTTGCCCTCAGCGTGTCGTTTGTCATTACTGCATTAATATGTTTTAGTTCTTATTAATGCGCCGAGCCACCAAACAAAACGATTCCTGCAAGCACCCGTATGGACACAAAACGTGGACGAATCCCCGTTTGATGTTCCAGGTACTTGCAGGAAACCTTCACCAAGAAAACAGGAAAACGCCCACTATACCAGTAGGCGCTACCATTATTACTTGATGAGTTCTTTCTACCTGCAAGTTTCGGAACATCTTGAATAATAGCCAACGCTAATGTATAACCCACGAAAGTCGCACCGCCACACCTGCACTCAGGCTCCCGCAGCCGTGCTTGGGTGCAAAGGTACAAAGAAAAAATGAAAAAGAAAACATGGACAGCTATTTTTTTTGCTTTCCCTTGTTTCGATTGTCCATTTAATAATGTACGCAGCGCGCTCATACGCGTGAAAGTTAAAAAGTGCCTACACTGCTTACACTTGAGGTTAACAGACTGGAAGACAGTACGTTATTAAGTGTAAGCAGATTTATTTAGTGTAGGCAACATTTCTGAAAAGACGTGGCAACTGGGCAAAAAGGCGGCATTTTCCGCTCTGATTCTATGGTGCTGAACAACGAGAGAGCGGCGCTTTCGGGACGTTCCCACGGCCTGGGACGTTTGTACCAGGCCGTTGGAACGGTTGGGAACATCCACTATTCTGGCGGTTTGTGGACTGAGGTTTCTGATTGTCGGTTGTGCTTGGCGTTTTGATGCCGGACGTTGCTGTCGGCAATCAGCATTTTCGACGTCGTTTTTGCGGATTTCAGCCGATATCAGAGCGTTTTTGAGGGCATTGCCTACACTAAACAAATTTGCCTACACAAAGAAACACTCTGATATACAGTTTATTACGGCTTAGTGTAAGCAGTGTAGGCACTTTAAAACTTTTTTTGTGCGCGCGATGGGTGGCAGAAGCAGAAGACAGGCGGTTTTGCAACATTTAACTATTATGGCGGGGCAATATTGGTGAAAGTGGATTTTTATTCGTAACTTTGCAGAAAAATCAGAAAGGGATGAATATGAAGAGACTATTAACGGTGGCCGTCCTTGCGGCCCTGACCTTACAGGCAGCTGCCCAGCAGCAGAAGACAGAAGTGAAAACATTCAGACTGGCTGGACCATACGCCGTGGCTGAGCCGTTTGCTGCTGACAGCGTCGACGTGCAGGGCAAGAAGTTCGACGTGAAGTCGTCGCTCTCAGCATTGCCGCTGCAGGCTGAGGCGCAGGGCGTGTTCAGCGGCAGCGTGCTGCCCTCGCTGAAGGACTCACGGTCGGTGGGCGTACTGACGTTCTACGTGAACAACGCTGACTACGTGAAGGGAAAAATCAACGTGAAGGGCCCCAGGAACTACAAGCTCTACATCGACGACAAGGAGGCCGGCGCCGACCTGAGCCTGGCCCCCGAGCACCATACATTCGCCATCCGCTATCTGGCCGAGCCCAACGACACCGACAGCATCAGCGTCAGCTTCGATACGCAGATTGCCGTCAGTCCGACCACCGACAAGCGCCACCCCTACATGATCCACGACCTGCTGGACGGGCGGCGCGTGCGGGGCATAGCCCTCTCGGCCGACGGTTCGCTGGTCAGCATGAGCTACCAGACCACCGAGCCTACGGGAAACAGCCGCTGGGACTACGAGCTGCGCGAGGCAAAGAGCGGCCGGCTGCTGCAGCGCCCCACGAGAAGCGTGAACTGGATGCCTACGAGCACAGCCTGGCTCGAGGAGGAGAAGGAGCAGGGCCAGCGCGTATTATATAAGGTGGACGCCATGACGGGCGAGCGCACCCGCTGGGCCGCCGGACTGCCCGAGGGCAGCTACACCGTCAGTCCGACCGAGGACTACCTCATCATCACCGCCACCGAGGACGGCCCGAAGGAGGATGCCGGCGTCTTCGAGGTGACCGAGATGGACGACCGCCAGCCCGGCTGGCGCAAGCGCAGGTTCCTTGTGCGCTTCGATGTCAGGACGGGCGTCAGCCAGCGCATCACCTTCGGCTCCAAGGGCCAGTACCTGGCCGACATCAGTGCCGACGGGCAGAAGCTGCTCATCGGCGCCAGCTACTCCTGGCTGGCCCAGCGCCCGACGGAGGTTGGCGACTACTACCTGATGGACGCCCGTACGCTGAAGGTCGACACCGTGCTGCAGTGCGTGGGCTTCCTCGGCGGTGCCCTGCTGTCGCCCGATGCCAGGCAGATTCTGTTCACCGGCACGCCCGAGGCCTTCAACCGCATCGGCTGTCAGCTGCCACTCGACGTGACCCCGAGCATGACCGAGAACGAGCTCTTCCTCTACGACATCGCCACGAAGAAGGTGACGCCGCTGACTAAGGACTTCGACCCGAGCATCAACAGCGTCGTCTGGTCGAAGGCCAGCGGACAGATATTCTTCAATGCCGAGAACCGCGACTACGTGCACATCTATCAGCTCAATCCTGCCGACGGCAAGATTGTCAGGCTTGAACTCGTCGGCGACAATGCCTACCGCTTCAGTCTGTCTGAGCACGCCAACGTGCTGGGCTATCTCAGCGACAAGACGATGGAGCCCACCTCTGCCTTCATAGCCTTTACGGCCAAGGGCAAGAGCGCCGTCAAGCAGTTCTCCCTCTTCGAAGGCAAGATCGCCCTCGGCGACGCTGAGCTTGGCACCTGCCGCGACTGGAACTTCACCAACAGCAACGGCGACACCGTCTATGGGCGCCTGTATCTGCCTGCTGACTTCGACGCCGCGAAGAAATATCCGATGATAGTCTACTACTACGGCGGCTGCTCGCCCGTCACGCGCACCTTCGAGTCGCGCTATCCCGCCCAGTATTACGCCTCGTTGGGCTACGTGGTCTACATTCTGCAGCCCAGCGGAGCCACCGGCTTCGGCCAAGAGTGGGCCTCGCGCCACGTCAACACCGCCGGCGGCGCGCCCGCCGCCGATGGTTCCGTGCCTGCTGGTACGCCGGCAGGCGACATCATCGAGGGTACGAAGCGCATCTGCGCTGAGCATCCCTTCATCGACGCCTCGAAGATAGGCTGCATGGGTGCCAGCTACGGCGGCTTCATGACCATGTACCTGCAGACCGTCACCGACATCTTTGCCGCTGCCGTCAGCCACGCCGGCATCGCCAACCACACCAGCTACTGGGGCGAGGGCTACTGGGGCTACAACTACAGCGAGGTGTCGATGGCCAACAGCTACCCCTGGAGCCACCGCCAGCTCTACGTCGACCAGTCCCCGCTGTTCCGTGCCGACAAGGTGCACACGCCGCTGCTGCTGCTTCACGGCAATGCTGACACCAACGTGCCGCTCATCGAGAGCCTCCAGATGTTCACCGCCCTGAAGCTCCTGGGCCGCGAGGTGGCCTTGGTCGAGGTGGCAGGCGAGAACCACCACATTCTCGACTACACGAAGCGCACCCGCTGGATGCAGACCCAGATGGCCTGGTTCCAGAAATGGCTGAAGGGCGACTCCACGTGGTGGGACGCCCTCTATCCGAAGAAGCATCTGTAAGAGTCGTCTGCGGCCTTGACAGACAGAGAAATAAAGACTGTAATTACTTGTAGTTCTCGTCGGCACTGACGTCGCCGTGGAGCGCGTCCTGAAACGAGTCCCAGTCCTGGAAACCGACCAGCAGCGACAGCCGGTCGAGTGTCTTGCGGTCGGGCTTGTGTAGTAGTTCCTTTTCCACGGCTACCAAGAGTTTCTTCAGTGCCAAGCGTTTCTTTTCCATAAATTCTGAATTTTGCTGCAAAATTACAAAAATATTTCGTACCTTTGCACACAAATCGACAAAAAACGCAAAAGCACAATGAAAGAATTAGCACTGAAGTATGGATGCAATCCGAACCAGAAGCCTTCGCGCATCTTCATGCAGGAGGGCGAGTTACCCATCGAAGTAATCAACGGCCGTCCGGGCTACATCAATTTCCTCGACGCCTTCAACGCCTGGCAGCTGGTCAAAGAGCTGAAGGAGGCTACTGGCCTGCCCGCCGCCGCGTCGTTCAAGCACGTCAGCCCCGCCGGTGCTGCCGTGGGACTGCCGCTGACCGACACGCTGAAGAAAATCTATTTCGTCGACGATATCGAGGGACTCGATGAGTCGCCCATTGCCTGTGCCTACGCCCGTGCCCGCGGTGCCGACCGTATGTCGTCGTATGGCGACTTCGTGGCCCTGAGCGACACCTGCGACAAGACGACGGCCCTGCTGCTGAAGCGCGAGGTCAGCGACGGCGTGATTGCCCCCGGCTATACCGACGAGGCTATTGCAATTCTGAAGGACAAGCGCAAGGGCACGTATAACGTCATAAAGATGGATCCGGCGTACCGTCCTGCTCCCGTGGAGACGAAGCAGTGCTTCGGCATCACCTTCGAGCAGGGACGCAACGAAATCCGCCTGAACGCCCCCGCCCTGTTTGAGAATATTCCGACGCAGAACAAGACCTTCCCGGCTGAGGCCAAGCGCGACCTCATCATTGCACTCATCACGCTGAAGTACACGCAGTCGAACTCCGTCTGCTACGTCAAGGACGGCCAGGCCATCGGCATCGGTGCCGGTCAGCAGAGCCGCATCCACTGCACCCGTCTGGCTGGCAACAAGGCCGACATCTGGTGGCTGCGCCAGCACCCGAAGGTGATGTCGCTGCCCTTCAAGGAGGGCATCCGCCGTGCCGACCGCGACAACACCATCGACGTGTACATCTCTGAGGACGAGCACGACGACGTGCTGCGCGACGGCGCCTGGCAGCAGTTCTTCACCGAACAGCCTGCCGTGCTGACCCTTGACGAGAAGAAAGCCTGGATAGCGCAGAACACAAAGGTGGCACTCGGCTCTGACGCCTTCTTCCCCTTCGGCGACAACATCGAGCGCGCCCACAAGAGCGGCGTGGAGTTCATTGCCCAGGCCGGCGGTTCCGTGCGCGACGACCATGTCATCATGACCTGCGACAAGTACGGCATCGCCATGGCGTTTACCGGCGTCAGGCTGTTCCACCATTAAAAGCCCACCCCCAACCCCTCCCCAAGGGAGGGGAGTAATAAAAACAACAGACTATGACAGGCGAAGAGGACTTTCAGAAAATCCTGGAGAACGGCATCTCGTTCGGTCGGGGCGGCGACCGCCGCGACCCGAATGAGGGCAAGGTGAAGACCAAGGCCAAGAAAAAGCAGTACATCACGGGGGCGCACGGTTCGGGGTCGGCACGACAGAAGGCCAAGTACCGCGAACAGCGTGCCAACCGCAAGCATCGATAAGAGAGTGGGCAGGTTTTCCTGCCCACCTTTTTTATTCCACGCGCAGCACCTGGTCGCAGTAGTCGACGACGGCTGGGCGGTGGGTGATGAAGATGACGGTCTTCTGCTTGTCCGACAAGATATTCTGTAACAACTGCCGTTCTGTGTCGGGGTCGAGGGCCGAGGTGGCCTCGTCGAAGAGCATGATGCTGCGGCCACGGAGCAGGGCGCGGCCGATGGCGATGCGCTGGGCCTGGCCCTCGCTGAGTCCGCCGCCAGCCTCGGTGCAAACGGTGTCAAGGCCCTGCGGGAGGTCGGCAACAAAGTCGCCACAGACGAGGTGGAGAACGCGCCAGAGGTCGTCGTCGGTGGCACCAGGGCGGGCAATGAGCAGGTTGTCGCGGATGGTGCCGCTGAGCAGGGTGTTGCCCTGAGGTACGTAGACAAAGTTGCAGCGGTGGAGGGGTGAGATTTCCTCAGCCTTGTGCTGATCATAGATGCTGACCTGCCCGGACTTCGGCCGGATCAGGGCCAGGATCAGGCGGACAAGCGTTGTCTTGCCGGCACCCGTCTCGCCGAGGATGGCCGTACACGTGCCGGGACGGAAGTCGAACGACAGATGGTCGATGACGGGCACCGGGGAGTCCTCGTAGCCATAGGTGACGTCCTCGAACCTTATGCCGCAGGGGGCCGCCATCTCGACGCCATCGCCCTGCTGCTCCTGCGGGGCCTCCTCCAGCTCCATCAGTCGCTCGGCAGAGGTGAATACGCTCACGAAGGCGGGAGCCAGACGTGTCAGGTCGCGGGCCGGTCCCTGGATGCGGTAGACCAGCTGCAGGAAGGCCGTCATCTGTCCGAAGGTGATGGTGCGAGCGCTCAGTCGGACCGCTCCCCAGAGGAAGGCGATGAGATAGCCCAACGAGAAACCGCCGTTGACGAAGAGGTTGCTGGCTATCGAGAACTTGGTGCGCTGGCGCACATGATAGCGCAGTTCCGACTGCGTGTCGCCGAGTCGGTCGACCATCTGGTCGCCGGCCTCCAGCGTCTTGATGAGCATGCGGTGCTGCACGGTCTCGGTCAGCAGGCTCTGCACCTGACTGTCACTGTTGCGCACCCGGCGGGTGTACTTCCTCATCTGGGCGACATAGATGCGGCTGACGAGGATGAACAGCGGCAGGATGCCCACGGTAATGAGCGAGAGCCAGACGTCCATCTGGAACAGGTAGACAAAGGCACCCAGAAAGAGGGCCATGGTCGAGAGCGTATTGGGCAGCGTCTCGGTAATGAACGTCACCACCGTCTGCACGTCTTGCTCCAGCCGGTTGATGACGTCGCCGCTGTGGTGGGTGTCCTTGCTCTGCCATTCGGCCCGCAGCAGGCGGTCGAGCATCTGCTGCTGCATCAGGTTCTGAGCCTTGACACCGAGGATGTTCTTAATCCACACCCGCGAGATACCCAGTGCAAACTCGGCCAGGATAACGGTTCCCATCAGGGCCACGCCCCAGTAGATGGACCCGGGGACGACACCCGTCGCCATGTCGATGGTGCGCTGCATGGCCCACACCATCAGCAGACTGCACGCCACACCCAGCATACCGATGGAGGCGTTGAACAACGCCTGCGTGCGGTTGCCGCGCAGCACGCGCCACAGCCACCTGACGATTTGCCGGATGGTGTACTTGCTTTCCGGGTTATGCAGTTTCTCTATCAGTCTCATCTTCACCTTTCACTCTTCACTCTTCACTCTTCACCCTTCACTTCACCCTTCACCTTTCACCCTTCACTTCACCCTTCACCTTTCACCCTTCACCTTTCACCCTTCACCTGACATCCGCTCCCCACATCATTTTCTCGCGCAGCGTCGTAAAGTACTGGTTGTTGCTGCGCTTCACCACCTGAATATTATAAGGTGCACGGCGCAGGGTGATACGTGTCTCCTCGCGGCACTTCTCTGAGCGGCCGTCGATGGCTACTAAGAACGAGTGGCTGCGACTCTCGACGTCGAGCGTGACGACCGCCGTGTCGGGAATGACGATGGGGCGGATGTTCAGCGAGTGGGGAGCTACGGCCGTCATCAGCAGCACCCCCGTGCCGGGCACGATGATGGGACCGCCGTTCGACAGTGAGTAGGCCGTGGAGCCGGTCGGCGTCGAGACTATCAGACCGTCGGCCTGGTAGGTGGTCAGGTGCTTGCCGTCGATGCTGGCACGGATGCTGATCATCGAGGCCGTGTCGCGCTTCAGCACGGCCACGTCGTTCAGGGCGCAGTTCATCGAGCCCAACGGCTCGCCGTCGGCCTCCACCTGAATGACGGCGCGGCTCTCCACGACAAAGTCGTCGATGTAGAGAGCGTGCAGGCATGACTCTATGTCGCCGGGGGCGATGTCGGCCAGGAAGCCGAGCCGCCCCATGTTGACGCCAAGAATGGGTATGTTACGGCTGCCCACGCGGTTGGCCGTCTTCAGGAACGTGCCGTCGCCACCCATTGAGATGGCGAAGTCGGCATCGAAGTCGCTATCGGTGAAGACCCTTGCCGCAGGAACGTTGATGCGCTGGTCGTTCTTGAGGAAATCATAATACTCCTGGTCGACGGCCAGTTCGGCTCCGTCCTCACTCAGACAGGACAGCACTTTTTGTATGGCCGCCGACTTCTTAGCCTGATAGATATTGCCGAAAAGGGCGAACTTTAGCTTGCGTTGCGTCATTTTTTTGCCTTGAATGTTCGTGGTTTCAGAAATTATTATTATCTTTGCGCTGCAAAGATACTTAATTTCCACGAAAAAAGAAAGAATTATGGCAAAAGTTTATGTATTCTTGGCTGACGGCTTCGAGGATGTCGAGGCTCTCATCCCCATCGATGTGCTGCGCCGAGGTGGCGTAGAGGTAGTAACAGTGAGCACGACGGACTTCCCACTGGTGGAGTCGGCCCACGGAGTGGCCATCGAAGCCGACCTGCAGTTTGAGCAGTGCGACTTCTCGGATGCCGACCTGCTGATGCTGCCCGGCGGTATGCCTGGTGCCGCCAACCTCTATGCCCACGAGGGTGTCTGCAAGGCTGTCTGCGACCAGGCCGCTGCGGGCAAGAAGGTGTCGGCCATCTGTGCCGCCCCTGCCGTGGTGCTGGCCCCGCTCGGACTCCTTGAGGGCAAGCGTGCCACGTGCTATCCAGGCTTCGAACAGGCCTTGGAGGGTGCCGCCTACACCGGCGACCTCGTCACCGTCGATGGCAACATCACCACGGCCGAGGGTCCTGCTGCCGCCTTTCCCTATGCTTACGAGCTGCTGAGCCAGCTGGTCAGCAAGGAGGTGAGCGACCAGGTAGCCGAAGGCATGCGCTTCAAGCACCTCATGGCGAGGTGATGTTTAACAACGAAAGTATGGATTATGTTATCATCGTTGCAGGCGGCAAGGGCCTGCGCATGGGCAGCGACATTCCGAAGCAGTTCCTGCCCGTCGGCGGGCGGCCGGTGCTGATGCGCACCATAGAGCGGTTTCGTGAGTATTCGGCCGACCTGCAGATTATTCTGGTGCTGCCCAAAGCCCAGCAGGACTACTGGCGGCAGTTATGCCAAGAGTATCATTTTCCGCTCCCTCAACAGGGAGAGGACAGGGGTGGCGCTTACCAGTTAGCCGACGGCGGCGAGACCCGCTTCCACTCTGTGCAGCATGGACTGGCACTGATTCCCGACGATGCCCGGGGGGTCGTCGGCGTTCACGACGGCGTGCGTCCGTTTCCGTCGGTCGAGGTCATCGCCCGCTGCTACGAGACGGCCCGCGTCCAGAAGGCCGTCGTCCCCGTCGTCCCCATCGTCGAGACCTTGCGCCACGTCGCTGAAGGCACCAAGCCCCGTGGCGACTACCGCCTCGTGCAGACCCCGCAGACATTCGACATCCAGCTGCTGAAAGCCGCCAACCGGCAGCCTTACAACGACAATTTCACCGACGATGCCTCCGTCGTCGAAGCCTACGGCCACCCCATCACCCTCGTCGACGGCAACCGCGAGAACATCAAGATTACTACCCCCTACGACCTGCGAATAGCCGAGGTACTGATATAAATGGACATTCTGAAGCAGGACATCATGTACTTGCCGGGCGTGGGCCCCAACCGCAAGAAGATACTCAGCGAGGAGCTGGGTATCCAGACCTACGGCGACCTGTTGGAGTACTACCCTTACAAGCACGTAGACCGCTCGCGGGTGTACACCGTCCATGAGTTGACGGGCGACATGCCGTTCGTTCAGGTGGTGGGTACCATCCTGAGTTTCGAGACGTTCAAGATGAGTCCTACGAAAGACCGGGTCGTCGGCCACTTCAGCGACGGCACAGGTATCATGGACCTGGTGTGGTTCGGTGCCGGCGGAAAATATGCCAAACAGAACTACCGCATCGGCACGGAGTACCTGGTGTTTTGCAAGCCCACCGTCTTCAACAACCGCATACAGGTGAGCCATCCTGACATTGACGAGGCCTCGAAGGTAGACACCTCGGCAATGGGGATGCAGCCCTACTACAACACGACGGAGAAGATGAAGAAGCGCGGACTCACCTCGCGCTCGGTAGAGCGGATAGTCAAGACGCTGCTCGAAAAGCTGACGTCACCCGTCGGCGAGACCATCCCCGACTTCATCACCGCACGACTGCACCTGATGGGCCGCGACGCGGCGCTGCGCACCATTCACTACCCCCAGAGCGCCCGAGAACTGGAGCGTGCCCGCGTCCGTCTGAAGTTCGAGGAGCTGTTCTTTGTGCAGCTTAATATCTTAAGGTACGCGAGCGACCAGCGGCGCAAGTACCTGGGCTATGTGTTCAGCCATGTCGGCGAGGTGTTCAACGACTTCTACCACAACCACCTGCCCTTCCCGCTGACGGAGGCTCAGAAGCGCGTCATCCGCGAAATCCGCAAGGACATGGGCAGCGGGCGCCAGATGAACCGTCTGCTGCAGGGCGACGTCGGCTCAGGAAAAACCCTCGTCGCCCTGATGTCGATGCTCATTGCCATCGACAACGGCTACCAGGCCTGCATCATGGCTCCGACAGAGATACTGGCTGAGCAGCACCTGCAGACCATCCGCCAGTTTCTCGGCGACATGCCCGTCCGCGTGGCCCTGCTGACGGGCATCGTCAAGGGCAAGCGGCGGAAGGAAGTACACGAAGGACTGCTCGACGGCACCATCCAGATTCTCGTGGGCACCCACGCCGTCATCGAGGACACGGTGCAGTTTGCCCGCCTCGGCTTCGTGGTCGTCGACGAGCAGCACCGCTTCGGCGTGGCCCAGCGCGCCAAACTGTGGGCCAAAAGCCCCCTCCAACCTCCCCCCGAAGGGAAGGTCCCGGCGCAGCAAGCCTCCCCTTCGGGGGAAGGTTGGAGGGGGCTTCCCCACGTCCTCGTGATGACTGCCACGCCCATTCCCCGCACACTGGCCATGACGCTCTATGGCGACCTCGACGTGAGCGTCATCGACGAGCTGCCGCCGGGGCGCAAGCCCGTGGTGACGCACCACTTCTTCGACTCGCGCATCACGTCGCTCTACAACGGTATCCGCCAGCAGATTAACCAGGGCCGGCAGGTCTACTGCGTGTTCCCGCTTATCGAGGAGAGCGAGAAGAGCGACCTGAAGAATCTGGAGCAGGGCTACGAAGTGCTCTGCCAGGCCTTCCCCGAGTTCCGCCTGAGCAAAGTCCACGGCAAGATGAAACCCGCCGACAAGGAGGAGGAGATGCAGCGCTTCGTCAGCGGCGAGACGCAGATCCTCGTCGCCACGACCGTCATCGAGGTGGGCGTCAACGTGCCCAATGCCTCGGTGATGGTCATCTTCGACGCCCAGCGCTTCGGCCTCTCTCAGCTCCACCAGCTGCGCGGCCGCGTAGGGCGCGGTGCCGACCAGTCGTACTGCCTGCTGGTCACACCCTATAAGCTCAGCGAGGACACTCGCAAGCGCATCGACATCATGTGCGACACGAACGACGGCTTCCGCATTGCCGAGGCCGACCTGAAGCTGCGCGGCCCCGGCGACCTGGAGGGCACCCAGCAGAGCGGCATGGCCTTCGACCTGAAGATAGCCGACATTGCCCGCGACGGCCAGCTCGTCCAGATGGCCCGCGACGAGGCTCAGCTCATCATCGACGAAGATCCCACCTGCACGTCGGAGAAGTACCAGATTCTGTGGAACCGGCTGCGACAGCTGCGCAAGACCAACATCAACTGGGGCGTCATATCGTAGCGTCTTCAGGAAACAAAGTAAGTGAAGTTAATATAAAAAAGGAAGAATGTGTTTGGAAAATCCAGCATAATTAAGTACCTTTGCACACATGGAAGACTTTATACACCTGCACGTACATACATATTACTCTATCCTTGACGGACAATCGAAGATTTCGAAGCTTGTGGACAAGGCCATCGGCAATGGCATGCGAGGCATGGCCGTGACCGACCATGGCGACATGTTCGGTATCAAGGAGTTCCACGACTATTGCATCGGCATTAACAAGAAACGCCAGAAGGAAGGGCTGGAGCCGTTCAAGCCCATCTTCGGCTGCGAGATGTACGTCTCGCGCCACGGCTCGAAGTCGCTGCGTCGTGGTAAGGAGGACCAGAGCGGCTATCACTTGATAGTGCTGGCCAAGAACTACCAAGGTTACAAGAACCTGATCAAGCTTGTGTCGAACTCGTGGGTGGACGGCTACTACATGCGTCCGCGAACCGATCGTGAGGATTTGGAGCGCTACCATGAGGGGCTCATTGTCTGTTCGGCCTGCATTGCCGGCGAGGTGCCCAAGAAGATACTGAATGGCGACATGGCAGGAGCGCGCGAGGCTGTGGAGTGGTATCACCGCGTGTTTGGCGACGACTACTACCTGGAGCTGCAGCGCCACGAGGTGAAGAACCCGGCACAGCGCGCCAACCGCGAGACGTTCCCCCTGCAGCAGCAGGCCAATAAGGTGCTCATCGAACTGGCACGCGAATACGGCATCAAGCTTATCTGCTCGAACGACGTCCACTTTGTGGATGAGGAGAATGCTGAGGCCCACGACCACCTGCTCTGCCTGTCGACGGGCAAGGACCTGGACGACCCCACCCGCATGCTCTACTCGAAACAGGAGTGGTTCAAGACGCGTGAGGAGATGAACGCCATCTTCAGCGATGTCCCCGAGGCGCTGTCGAACACGCTGGAGATATTAGACAAGGTGGAAATCTACTCGCTCGACCATGATCCCATCATGCCGTTCTTCCCCATTCCCGAGGAGTTTGGTACTGAGGAGCAGTGGCGCCAGAAGTTCTCCGAGGAAGACCTCTACCGCGAGTTCACCAGCGACGAGAACGGCGAGAACCCGCTGCCGCGTGAGGAAGGTGAGAAGAAAATCAAGAAGCTCGGTGGCTACGACAAGATATACCGCATCAAGTTTGAGGCCGACTATCTGGCGAAGCTGGCGTATGAAGGAGCAATGAAACGTTACGGAGTGGCCCCCCCTTCTGCCCCCGAGGGGGCTACAAATGTGTTGCAGCAAGGTAATGAAGCCCCCTCGGGGGCAGTAGGGGGGGCTTCGGGGCCTTCGGCTTCCGAGGTCCTTGACCGCATTCGCTTCGAGCTGCATATCATGAAGACGATGGGTTTTCCTGGCTACTTCCTCATCGTGCAGGACTTCATCAACTCCGCCCGCGACGAGCTGGATGTCTGGGTAGGTCCGGGCCGAGGCTCGGCAGCTGGCTCGGTGGTGGCCTACTGCCTGGGCATCACGAAGATTGACCCGCTGAAATACGACCTGCTGTTTGAGCGTTTCCTGAATCCTGACCGTATCTCGCTGCCCGATATAGATACCGACTTCGATGACGACGGTCGCGGCAAGGTGCTGAAATGGGTGATGGACAAGTATGGCCATGAGAACTGTGCCCACATCATTACCTACGCCTCGATGGCCACGAAGAACAGTATCAAGGATGTGGCGCGGGTGGAGAAACTGCCACTGGCCACGTCGAACGCGCTGTGTAAGGCCATTCCCGACCGTCTGCCAGAGGGCATGAAGATGAATCTGGCCAACGCTATCAAGGCTGTTCCTGAGCTGCGCGATGCCGAAGCTTCGGCCGACCCCGTGCTGGCCAACACGATCAAGTATGCCAAGATGCTGGAGGGTACTGTCCGCGGCACTGGCATCCACGCCTGCGGCTTTATCATCTGCCGCGACCCCATCTCGGACTGGGTGCCCGTCTCAACGGCCGACGACCCCGACTTCAAGGACACGAAGACGAACTGCACGCAGTACGATGGTCACGTTATTGAGTCGACGGGACTCATCAAGATGGACTTCCTCGGACTGAAGACCCTGTCGGAGCTGAAGGAGGCCTGTGCCAATGTCAAGCAGCACCGGGGAATCGATATCGATCTTGACACCATACCCATTGACGACCCCAAGACCTACGAGCTGTACCAGCAGGGCCGTACCATCGGCACCTTCCAGTTTGAGTCGGCAGGCATGCAGAAATACCTGCGCGAGCTGCACCCGACGGTGTTTGAGGACCTCATAGCCATGAACGCCCTCTACCGTCCGGGACCTATGGACTATATACCGAGTTTCATTGCCCGTAAGAACGGCCGCGAGGAAATCAAGTACGACATTCCCTGTATGGAGAAGTACCTGAAAGACACCTACGGCATTACCGTCTATCAGGAGCAGGTGATGCTGCTCTCACGTCAGCTGGCCGACTTTACCCGTGGCGAGAGCGATGCCCTGCGTAAGGCGATGGGTAAGAAGAAAAAGGACATCGTCGACGCCATGAAGCCAAAGTTTATTGAGGGGGGCAAGAAGAACGGCCACGACCCGAAGGTGCTGGAGAAAATCTGGGCCGACTGGGAGAAGTTCGCATCCTATGCCTTCAACAAGTCGCACGCCGCCTGCTACTCTTGGGTAGCCTACCAGACGGCCTACCTGAAGGCCAACTACCCGGCTGAGTTCATGGCTGCCATCATGAGCCGCCGCCGCGACCAGATAACGGAAATTACGAAACTGATGGACGAGTGCAAGCAGATGGGCATTGCCACGCTGGGACCCGACGTCAACGAGTCGTTCCAGAAGTTCGGCGTGAACCATAAGGGCGAAATCCGCTTCGGGCTGGCCGCCATCAAGGGCATGGGCGACTCGGCGGCACAGGCCATCATCGACGAGCGTGAGGCGAACGGCCCCTTCAGGAGTATCTTCGACTTTGCCCAGCGTGTGTCGTTTTCCAGTGTCAACCGCAAGGCCTACGAGTCGCTGGCACTCAGTGGCGGTTTCGACTCGTTCGGCATCCGCCGTGAGGAGTTTTTCGCTACGAATGCCAAGGGCGAGGTGTTCCTCGACACGCTGGTGCGCTACGGACAGACCTACCAGACGGAGAAACAACAGGCACAAAACTCGCTGTTTGGCGGTTTCGACGACGTGGAGATAGCTACGCCGCCGATACCGAAGACCGACATTCGGTGGAGCGACATTGAGCGGCTGAACAAGGAGCGCGACCTTGTGGGTATCTATCTTAGTGCTCATCCGCTTGACGAATACAAGATTGTGCTCGACAATCTGTGTAATACCAAGTGCCAGGAACTGGCCGACGTCGACAAGCTGGCCGACCGTGAGGATGTCATACTCGGTGGCATCGTGACGGGTGTCAGGACGGGCTTCACCAAGACGGGCAAGCCCTTCGGCATTGTTACCATCGAGGACTTCGAAGGTTCCGGCGAGCTGGCGATGTTTGGTGAGGACTGGGGCGTCAGGGCAGGCTTCTTCACCGTGGGTGCCTCCGTTTATGTGACGGGCAAGGTGAAGTCTCGCTACCAGTTTAACGAGAATGGTCCGAAGGACTTGAAGGTCAGCGGCGTGGAGTATCTGCAGACCATCAAGGACAAGGCCATCGACCGCATTACCATTCAGTTGACTACCGACCTGTTAGACGACCAGATTGTGGCCGATTTAGGTGAGATAATCAGCGAACATCCTGGCAAGACTAAGCTATTCTTCCAGCTGCGCGACTCGATGGGCAAGCACCATGTCCTGCTGAAGTCGAACAATCGCTCGGTCGACATCCGCTATTCGCTGATTGACTATATCGAGCGCACAGAGGCACTCGACTATAAGATAAACTGACTCTCAGCTGCTGATATGCAGAAAGGGGTTTCCAAGTAGGAAACCCCTTTCTGTGTAGTATGCTTGTCAGTTGTCTTATTTCAGTTCGAGCACCTGCTTGGCAGTCTCGTTCTCAGGGTCGACAGCCTGCAGCTTGGCAGCAAACTCCTTGGCCGTGTTCTTGTCGTCCTTAGTGATAAGGTAGTAGGAGATGAGGTAGCGGTATGCCTCAATCAGGCGCACGTTGTCGGTGTTGTCGCGCTCGGCCTTTTCGCCCAGCAGTTCAACGAGCTTCTCGTAGTGGGGCTTGGCCAGCTCCTCCTTCGACTCGGGATCCATATACATGCCGATGCGGGCACGCTGGAAGGCGACGTAGTCCTCGATGTCGGTGTACTTGGTCAGCAGGTTGGCGTAGACCTCGTCGGCCTTCTTGAACTTCTCCAGCTTCAGGGCGGCATCCTCGATGCTGTTGGCGTGCTGCACATAGAGCTGACCCAGGCCAGCGTGGTCGTTGGCCGAAGCCTTGGACACCTCGTTCAGGTACTTCTCGTAGTACTTGATGGCGTTCTCGTAGTCCTTCGTTCCTTTGTAGGCATCGGAGAGCGTCTTGATGACACCGGCACGCTTGTCCTTGTTGTCGAACTCCTGGTCGAGGGCCTTGTTATACATGGCGATGGCCTCATCGTGGCGCTTCAGACCATTGAGCGCGTTGCCGTAGTAGACATAGTCCATGTAAGAGAGGTTGGCCGAGTCGGACTTGTTGAACAGACGGTCGGCGAAGTCGAGAGCCTTGTCGAAGTTGCCCTTCTCAGTGTTGCAGAACATGGCCAGACGGTTCAGCGTTGAGTTGCGCGGCTCCTTCTGGAGTCCGAACTCAGCCATCTCGATACCTTTGTCATACTTCTGGGTGAGATAGGCCGAGAAGGCGCTCTCGATAATGTCCATCTTCTCGAGCTTTGCCTGGGGCACCTTATCGTAGGCGGCGATGGCTTCGTCGAAGTTGTTGGAGATGTAGTTGATGTGGCCGATAATGGCATCAACAGGATAGTCGGGCAGCTGCGTGCGCAGGTCGTTGAGCTTGGCGATGGCACCGCGCGGGTCAATCTTGCGGTAGACAGAGGCGTACTTGCGGTAGCCCTCGGGGTTCTTCGGGTCGAAGTAGATAGCCTGGTCGTAGAACGAGGCAGCGCCACCACCGTCCTCAGCGAGTGCGCGGAGGTCGCCCTTGAGGATGTAGGCAGGAGCATAGCTCTTGTTTGCCTTCAGGGCCAGATCGGCATACTTCATGGCGTTGGCTGTGTCCTTGACCTCGTAGAAGGCGCGTGCGAACTCTGTGAGGTTCTCGGCGTTCTTCTTGTTCTTCTTGTCGAAGGGCTTCATCTGGTCGGCCAGATCAGCGGGTTTGCTACTAATGATTTTCTTGACGGCATCAATGTCGGCCTTAGTGCCGTCCTGAGCCATGACGGTGGTGCTGAAACCTGCCAGCACAACACCCATTGCTAAATATTTAATCGTTTTCATACTTTTTTTCCTTTTAAAGGGTTAGACATGTTGTTTTTGTTATCTCTCTCGTTATATCGTTATGACGTTATTTCGGATAAAAGGTTTATTCTGTTGTAACATTAACATTACGAACCTCCATGCCGGCCTGAATAGGGAGCAGTCCTGAGCGGAAGATAATCATCTGGCCCTTGGGCAGGCGGCAGAAGTGGGCAAACCCCGATGGCACGCCCGAACGCGGCTCGTTGAGCAGGGCGTAGATGGTGCGGATGAGCGGGTAGTTGCCGTTGTATAGGTAGTACTGATAGGGCTTGAAGCTGTTGTACGCCGTAGCGGAGTCCAGCCTGCTGACCTTCATGACGGTTATGTTCTTCTTAAAGGTGACGTTGGTGGTGTCGCGCTTGTCGTTGAGCCAGTTGGAACCGATGATTCCGATGGCGTTCTCGTGACGCTCCACCCAGTCGATGACCTCTACGCTCTTCTTGACGGCGCCAATGTTGTCAGTGCCCTGAATGGGCTTGCCGCCGAGAATGGAGTCGACACAGTAGGTCACGGTGCTCGACTTGGGATTGTCGAAGACCACGTCGATGGCACCCAACTTGGAGTTGGGGTAGATTTCTTTCCAGTTGGTGACCTCACCGCTGAGAATACGGCGGAAGTCCTTGACTGAGATACACGTGTCGGGATTGGCATTGTTGACGATGATGGCCAGACCATCGTAGGCAATAGGTATAACCCTTGGCATGAACGAGCGCGCCTTCAGGCTCTCAATCTCCCTCTGCGAGAGCTGGCGCGTGCCAAATGCCAGCCACACCTTGTTCTCCATGAGCTGTCGGATGGCGTCTTCTTGGTCGGTATAGACGGCCTTCAGCTCACCCTGGGCGTGGAGTGCCTGATATACTTCGAGCTCCTCGTCAAGGATGGGGTAGAAACTTTCGTCGGAAGCAAAAGATGCTGCCGCTGCCTCATAGTCGTAAGGCAGTGATTTAGGCTTGTTCCCACATGCGAGGAACAAGCCTAAAATTAGTGTTAATCCAACGAATTTGTTGAATGATTTCATTTTCATTTACTGCAATCTGAAGGTTACAGGCACGGTGTACTTCACGCGTACAGCCGAACCGTTCTGCTTACCGGGAATCCACTTAGGCATGGATTTCAGCACGCGGATGGCCTCCTTGTCGAGTGACGGGTCAACAGACTTGATGACCTTGACATCGGTAATAGAACCGTCGCGCTCAACCACGAAGGTGGCAACCACACGGCCCTGGATACCGTTCTCCTCGGCAACTGCGGGGTACTTGATGTGCGAGTTCAGGTACTTCATCAGCTCGGCGTCGCCACCGGGGAATGAAGGCATCTGCTCGACGACGTCGAACACCTTTGTCTCCTCTTCCTTCGGCTTCTCGTCGACCACGACTTCCTTAGCCTTCAGCACTTCACCTTCTGCCTCGTCGTTACCCTTCACGTCGAAGGTACCGATGGCGGTGTTGGTCTTCGAGAGGTCGTCCTGTGACTTGATTTCGTCCTCGGGCTTCACTTCGTCGTCCTTCTTGATTTCAGGAGCGGTGAACTTCACAGACGATTTCACTTTCTCAACGACCTTCTGCTCGACTTCCACCTTGATGGGTTCCTTGCGCTCCACCTTGGCTTCCTTCTTCTGTGCCAGTTTCGACAGCTCCACATCGGTATCGATGGTGGCGTTCTGCTTCATGGCATTCTGAATGGCCAGGTTGGCGTAAGCGAGAGCGAAGATGGCAGCAATGCCAATCAGCACCCAGATGAGAGCCTTGACGTTACGCTTTCCGGTTTCCTTACGGAGAACGTATGCGCCGTATTCCTTGTTCTTTCCTTCAAATACGAGGTCGGTCCAGTTGTTGTCAATAAGATCAATTTTTCCCATGGTCTTTCCTTTCTTTTAATTAGTCATTAGTAAATTTGATGCCCTTCAACGTGAGAAGCTTCTCATCGTCTTCGTTCACCTTGTCAATGACATACTTACCAATACTGCAAACCAACATCTCGTCAAGAGCCTGTACCATGTTGTCGTACGTAGAACAGTCCATAGGCTTGATAATGACCGTCAGGGTCTGCATACCCTGGTCGCCAAACTCAGCAACGAACTCCTCCGACTTACCATTTCGGATGTCCGACAGCTGTTTGTCGTAGTCTTCCTTGGACATCTTGTCGCCCAACTGGGCCTTCTTTTCGTCGAGCTTCTTCTTGGCCATCATGACACGAGCCACAGGGCTGAAGCCATCCTCGGTAACGTGCTCGATGAGCAGTTTGCGGATGCCGTCCTTGCCCCAGGTTATCTCCTTCAGGCACTCAGCGTTCTCGTACTCAGGAAGTCCCTCGACATAGTACAGTTTATCCTCGCCACCAAGGTAGAGCGTGATGGTGTACGAAGCCTTCGTCACCGACTTGTCTTCCTTGGTCATATTTTCATCATTACTCGGCATCGTCAGCTGCATAGCCTGCGGCTTGCTCAGCGTCGTACAGAGCATGAAGAACGTAATCAGAAGCATCATCATGTCCACCATCGGCGTGAAGTTCACGCGGGTGTCCATCTTTTTCTGCTTACTCGCATTCTTTTTTGCCATAGCTTAGATCTCCCCCTGTTTTTTAGTGTCAAGGTTTGTAATCAGCTGGTAACGGTTCTCGTTCATGTCCTGCAGCTCCGACATCATCTTCTTGATGACGGCATAGGGCGTCTTGGCGTCGGCCTTGATGGCTATGCGGATGTCTGCGTTGGACTCACGGGCAGCCGTGACCCACTCTTGGAACTCACTCTTCCCACCGTCGATGCTGTCGAGGGGGATGCTCAACTTCTGGATCTCCTCACCCATCTTGTCCGTCTCCAGGCTATAGTAGTCAGTGAAAACGTTCATAGGTGCACCGATCATGGCATCCTCGCGGAAATGCTTGAGCTGTGCGCCGTTCAGCGAGACGCCGAACTTGCCTGTCACGGTCTCCATCATCTCCTGCATCGTGTTCTTGTTCTCGGAACCCAGGTAGATGTTACCCTCTGGCGAAACCAGGATGTTGAGCACATCGTTCTCGGGCACCTTGACCTCGGACACGGAGCTCGGCGTGTTGACCTTGATAGGCTCTGGCGTCAGGAATGTTGATGTCAACATGAAGAAGCAGAGCAGCAGGGTCATCACGTCCGACATAGGCGTCATGTCGATCCAGATGTCTTTTTTCTGAATTTTTATTTTACCCATAATCGTCTAAGGAATTAAAAGGTAAAACAGCTTATGCCTCGTGGTGGTTAGAATCGTATGTAGCGGCGATAGTGTAACCAACTTCATCGAGAGCGAATGTCAGCTTGTCGATCTTGTTTGAGAAGAAGTTATAGACGACGGTAGCAACCCAAGATGTCAAGATACCCGAAGCCGTGTTCACAAGGGCCTCAGAAATACCTGCAGACAGAGCCATAGAGTCAGCACCACCACCAGCAGACAGAGCTTGGAATGATCCGATCATACCGAGCACCGTACCGAACAGAGCGGTCAGGGTACCGAGTGATACGATGGTAGCGATCATCGGGAGGTTCATGGTCAGGGTCGGCATCTCGAGCTGGGTAGCCTCTTCGTGAGCCTGCTGGATCTTCGAAATCTTCTGCGACTTCTTCAAGGTCTCGTCCTTCTCAACGGTCTCGTACATGTTGATGGAAGCCATCACCACGTTAGCAACCGAACCCTGCATCTTGTTGCAGAGAGCCTTAGCCTCGTCAAACTTCTGAGCCTTGATGGCTTCCTTGACCTGAGAGGTGAACTTGGCCAGGTTAATCTTACCAGAGGCCGACTTGATAGCGAAGTAGCGCTCGACACCGAGAACGATAACGGTGAGCAGGAGGGTCAGGATCACACCTACGACGAAACCTCCCTTATACACTGTTCCCATGAGGTTTGCGGGATGGCCTTCACGGTCGCCGCCTACGAAGTTGTCGGGATTACCGAGCACGAAGAAATAGAAGCAGTAAGCGATGATACAGCAGATTACCAGGATAATCCATGCAGCCTTAATACCTCCGAAGCCCTGATTTTTCTTGGCTGGGGCTGCAGCCTTTGTTGATGTTGCCATAATAAAAATTAATTTTTAGTTATTAAATAATTTGAGTTATATAAATGTCGGCGTTATATTATTCACGCGCAAAGATACTAATTTATGACGTACTTCAAGCCGAATTAATATCTTTTAACGCGTAAAAAATGAAACTAATGGAGTTTTGCCAGTACATTTCTGATTCGGCGCATGGCTTCGATGATGTTTTCGTCGCTTGTTGCATAGCTCATGCGGAAGCAGTCAGGGTCGCCGAAGGCGTCGCCGCCGACGGTTGCCACGTGGCCCTCTTCGAGCAGATACATGGCCAGGTCGGTGCTGTTGGCAATGGTCGAGCCGTTGGGTGCAGTCTTGCCATAGAAGCTGCTGCACTTGGGGAACAGGTAGAAGGCGCCCTCGGGCACGTTGACCTCCAGTCCTGGTATGTCCTTGGCCAGCTTCACGATGAGGTCGCGGCGGCGCTCAAAGGCCTGGCGCATGTCCTCTACGCACTGCTGGTCGCTGATGTAGGCAAACTCGGCTGCCTTCTGGCTGACGGAGCAGGGGCCGCTGGTGTACTGGCCCTGAAGCTTGTTGCAGCCCTTGACAATCCACTCTGGGGCGGCTATGTAGCCTATGCGCCAGCCCGTCATGGCGTAGGCTTTCGACACGCCGTTGACGATGATGGCACGCTCCTTCATGCCTGCGAACTGGGCTATCGACTCGTGATGGCCCACGTAGTTGATGTGCTCGTAGATTTCATCAGCCAGCACGAACAGGTCGTCGTGGCGCAGAATGACCTCGACCAGCGAGCGCAGCTCCTCCTTGCTGTAGACGGAGCCCGTGGGGTTGCTGGGCGAGCAGAGTATGAGCATGCGCGTCTTGGGCGTGATAGCCGCCTCCAGCTGCTCGGCAGTCATCTTGAAGTTCTGCTCGAAGCCTGCCTCCACGATGACGGGCTCGCCTCCGGCCAGCTTCACCATCTGCGGATAGCTGACCCAGTAGGGGGCAGGAATGATGACCTCCTCGCCGTCGTTCACCAGCGCCATGATGGTGTTGCAGACACTCTGCTTGGCACCGTTCGATACCAGGATTTCGTTGACCGTATAGTCGAGCTGGTTCTCGTTCTTCAGCTTGTTGGCAATGGCCTTGCGCAGTTCAGGGTAGCCCGGCACGGGTGAGTAGCGTGAGTAATTATCGTCGATGGCCTGTTTGGCAGCCTGTTTTATCTGGTCTGGCGTGTTGAAGTCGGGTTCTCCGACGCTCATGTTGATGACGTCAATGCCCTGAGCCTTCATCTCAGAGCTTTTCTGCGACATGGCGAGTGTCGCCGATGGTGCAAGCCTTTGCAGGCGGTTGGATAGTTGTGCCATTTTATCTTGATGTGTAAAATTCCGTGCAAAATTAATCAAAATCTTTCTCCCAAGCAAAGAAAAACGCCATTTTTTAGCTTGGCTGGACGAAAAAGTAACGTTTTGAATGCTATTTCAGGTGCAAGGTGTGTCCCATGCGGTCTTGTTTTGTCTTCAGGTAGCGGTAGTCGTATTGGTTGGGCGTTACCTCGATGGGCACGTTTTCCACGATTTCCAGTCCGTAGGCCTCCAGTCCGACCCGCTTGGTGGGATTGTTCGTCATCAGCCGCATCTTGTGTATGCCCAGATGTCGCAGCATCTGTGCCCCGCAGCCATAGTCGCGCTCGTCGGGCTTGAAGCCTAAGTGGACGTTGGCATCGACGGTGTCGAGCCCCTCCTCCTGTAGCTTGTAGGCAGCAATCTTGTTCATCAGACCGATACCCCGGCCTTCCTGCTGCATGTAGATGACTACGCCCTTGCCTTCGTCCTCAATCATCTGCAGCGAGCGGTGAAGCTGTTCGCCGCAGTCGCAGCGCAGGGAGCCAAGGATGTCGCCGGTAGCGCAGCTGGAGTGGACGCGCACCAGTACGGCCTCGTCCTCAGCCCACTCTCCCTTGATAAGTGCCATGTGTTCGAGCCCGTTCGACTTCTGGCGGAAGGGTATGAGCTGGAAGTGGCCATAGCGTGTGGGCATGTCCACACGGTTGCCCACCTCAATGAGCGACTCTTTGCGCAGCCGGTAGGCAATAAGGTCCTTGATGGTGATGATTTTCAGACTGTGCTCATGTGCAAACACCTGAAGTTCAGGCATGCGGGCCATCGAGCCGTCATCGTTCATGATTTCCATCAGCGCGCCGGCAGGGTAGAGTCCGGCCAGCTTGCACAGGTCGACGGCAGCCTCCGTGTGGCCCGAGCGTCGCAGCACGCCGTTGTCCTGAGCGTACAGCGGATTGATATGGCCCGGACGCCCGAAGGTCTGCGGTGTCGATGTGGGGTCGGCCAGTGCCAGGATGGTGGCGGCGCGGTCGTGGGCAGAGACTCCCGTGGTGCAGCCCTCGAGCTTGTCGACGGTGACGGTGAACGGCGTTCCTAATACCGACGTGTTGTCAGCCACCTGGCGGGGCAGGTCAAGCTCCTCGCTGCGGCTGATGGTGATGGGCGCACAAAGCACGCCTCGGGCATATTTCAGCATGAAGTTCACCATCTCGGGCGTTATCTTCTCTGCTGCACATATCAGGTCGCCCTCGTTCTCGCGGTCTTCGTCGTCGACCACGATGACGAACTTGCCTTCGCGGAAGTCGCCGATGGCCTCTTCAATCGTGTTTAGTTTAAAGTTGTCCATTATTACACCTTATTTATATATTGGGGGCTGGGTTTGCCAGTTCCCGTGCACGTGGTATGACCTTGCCGCTTACCTGTTTGATGGTATGCAGGTCTCTGTACAGGCGCAGGCGGAATCGCCACATGCGCAGGTAGAAGAAAATACCCACGGGCAGGACAAGACCCGTCACGATGTTCATCCACTTCCGGTTGAACGGGCGCGTGTGGGCGCGTGTCATGATGATGGGGTAGTGGTTCAGCTCGGTCAGTATGAGACGGTCCCTGCTGTAGCCCAAGTCCTCGATGGCCTCCTCCAGCACCTCGTCTATTTGTTCTATCTCATGGTCGTCGCTGGCCTTGAAGAACACGCTGATGGGGTTAGGCAGGCGCAGCAGCTTGTGCTCGTCGGAATACCGCGTTATATGCTCGTTGACCTCTTCCAGCTTCTGTGCGTCTGTCTCGTATTTCGGATCCTCGATGATAACCTCTTTGCGGGTGATGTTGCGCTTGACGCGCAAGCCGAGGAACCGCCGCAGCAGTTCTTTGTACATGTCGATGTTGAACACCACGGAGTCGTTGTTGGCCTTGTAGGTGAAGAACACCGCCAGCGGCGTCAGCACCATCGTCGGAATGAGTTTCCCGAACCATACCGTCCATTCGTCGGCGCGAGCCATGCGGTAGCCTGAGGCATCAAAGATGTAGAACACGATGAACACCAGTACGGAGATGATGACCGGCACACCGAGTCCGCCCTTGCGGATGATGGCTCCAAGGGGCGCGCCGATGAAGAAGAAGATGATGCACGACAGGGCCACCGTGAAACGGTTGATGGCCTCCATCCTGTGCAGGCGCTCACGGCGGTTGATGTCGAAAGAGTAGTCCTCCTTCATGCTGAGGTCGAACGATTCCGACTGGGCTTTCTCCGAGGCCCATTGTATGACGTTGCGTTTCTCGTCTGTCGACAGCTTACTGTAGATGGTGTCGAATACGGCCTTGCCCGAGGCAACCTGAGAGAAGGCCTTGAGCGAATCTTTCTTGTCGATAGTCGCCTGGTGGAACGTCCTGTAGCGGCCTTCGCGTTCAAACATTCGGCCGATAGAGTCGTTGAAAACGATGATTGAGTCGAGGTCGGCCAGAATTCGCTCCAGACTCTTTGAACGGGCATCAGCAGCGATGCCCGTCTCGTCGGCCAGGTTGAAGTCGCTGTCGAAGTCGAGCACGATACGCTTCTGCGAGAACGTCTCGCGGCGATAGGGCACGTTGGCCGAGCCGCCCAGCTCCTGCGACTTCATGTTCTCAAACCATTCGCCGTTGTGGAGTGTCAGCAGCAGGTGCTTCTTCTCAGCCGTTGTCTGCATCATGCCCGAGTCGGCCAGAATGATGGCCTGGTCCTCGTAGCTGTCGGTGCGGCGGTAAATCATGATACCGTAGAGCATACCCGTCTGCATGTTTTTCTTCTGCACATACAGGTTAGCGTTGGGAATACCGTCGTAGAAGACGCCCTCGGGAATCTCCAGCTCAGGACTCTTCTGCTTCACCGAGAGCAACAGCTGGTAGAACGACTTGTTGGCAGCCGGACCCACCACGTTCTGGAAGTAGAACGAGATGCCCGCTATGAGGACAACGAGTACTATCAGCGACCGCGACGCCTGGAGCAGCGAGATGCCCGCGGCCTTGATGGCCGTCAGCTCAGAGCTTTCACCCAGGTTGCCGAATACGATCAGCGACGACAGCAGAATGGCCAGCGGGAAAGCCTGGGGCATCAGCATCAGGCCCATATACCAGAAGAACTGGGCCATAATCTCAAGCGAGAGACCCTTACCGATGAGCTCGTTGACGTATCGCCAAAGAAATTGCATCATCAGCACAAACTGGCAGATGAAAAAAGCGCCCACAAACAGTTGCAGGAACTGCTTGGTCACAAAGATGTCTAATTTCTTGATGCGAAACATAATCTGGGCTGCAAAGGTACAAAAAAGATGTGAAATGCGAGAAGTGAGAGGTGAAAAGTTGCTCCTACACTACATTAATTAACACAAACTCCTCAACTCCTTCACTTTTCACTTTTCACTTTTCACTCCTCAACTCCTTCCCTCCTCAACTCCTCAACTCCTTACTCCTCAACTCCTCAACTCCTTACTCCTCAACTCCTCAACTTAAATTCCGCTCGCCTGGTGCAGTCGTTCCATATTATCGTCCCAGAGGTCGTGCAGGTCGTCAATATCCTCAGGCAGTGCGAAGTCTTCAACATACAGGCAGAGCTCGTCGGTCAGCTCGCTCTTGCCTATTCGCATTTCCCAGTAGGCTTCCGGGTCTTCTTCGTTCACCCACTGCAGCCTGATGTGGCTGTTGCGGTTGCGCTCTACGATCTTAGCCTCCAGCGTATGATGGTCAGTCCATATTTCGCCCCAAGTCAGCGAGATGACGTCGTCGCCAAGGTCCTCAACATGGTCGGCAAGCCATCTTTCCAGGCCGTGCGCCGTGCTTATCTGGTCCCAAACGATGTTGTACGACTTAGTCATCAGAGGGTATTCTAGATACAGCTTTTGCTTCTTTGTATTCATGATAATCCAGGTTAGTATTACGATTTTGGGGCAAAATTACGATTTTTTTCGTGAATAAGAAAATATTTTCCGTGGAAATTTTGCTATTTCAAAAAATAAGTGTACCTTTGCACCCGCAAAACCGATGATGGCGGGATAGCTCAGCTGGTTAGAGCGCATGATTCATAATCATGAGGTCGCCGGTTCAATCCCGGCTCCCGCTACCAAGGAAAGGTGCTGAAAATGAGGGGTTTACAATGAAGTAAGCCCCTTTTTCTTTGCCATAATCTTAAGGCGGTGAAAGTTATGTGAAAGTTTACTTAGTCTTTTAACGGCTTTCGCTTTTCCTGCTTTTTCATGTGTTTTTCAGAAATCTCGGCGAAAAGTCGCCCCTTCATTTGCGCGCGCGCGTTGGCGCATTAAAGATGTGGTGAAACACGACACCCTTGATGAAAAAGCGAAAGAAAAGTAGCCAAGCCGAAATGGGATTTGCATCATCAGGAAAGATACGGAAACCACATACATAATAAAATTAAAAAAACCGCCGATTCACGTGAATCAGCGGTTTGATTGGTGGTCGAGGTGACAGGACTCGAACCTGCGACATCCTGGTCCCAAACCAGGAACGCTACCAACTGCGCTACACCTCGATTTTGCTTACCTTTCTCAAAAGCCATGCAAAGTTACTAACAATTTGTTGAACAATGAACATTAGGCGCTGAACATTATTTTTTTTTAACGTTCGCACAGCAATGGAGTGTTGCTTGGAAAACCCGCCGCCTTTTCTCCAAAACCCGCCGCCTTTTTGTCAAAACCCGCCGCCTTTTGCTTGTAACCCGGTGCCTTTTCGTCAATACCCGCCTCGTTATGCCGAGGTGTCTGTTCAAGTGTCGGTTCCCGCTCCCAATGGCTGTCAAATAGCACTGTTTTGCCGCTTTTTCCTGCCTTTTTTACTATAATAGTTCTCATTTGCACTTTTTATCCAACACTTCCTACACTTCCTACACCTGCCGGGTGCAGGAAGTGTAGGAAGTGTTGGGTGTTTCCTGCGATTCACAATCAGAACGCCAATAGTTAAAAAACAATAATAAGTAGGGAAAACTTCGGGGTTATGCTGCGCAACTCCGAAGTTTTTTGTAATTTTACACCCCAAAACGTCGGTGTGCCTTGGCATACGGCGCTAAATATCGTGTGTGTACTCACCATAGAAGTAACTAAAAGCAGTTATTATGGACTCTCAAGAAAACATCCTCGAGCAGGGGATCAGTGAAGAAAAAGTAAACCAGGAGGCAGCTCCTGAAGTAGTAACCACCGCAGAGGCCGCAGAGGCCGCTGAGCCTCAGGAGGTCTTAGAGCCTCAGGAGGATCAGGCTCCTGTTGAGCGCAAGGTCTATGAGACGAAGAAGGAGGTGCTCGACCGCGTGAAGGAGATTGCCCACGGCGAGGAGATGCCCCAGAAGGACGAGGTCGACTATCTGAAGACCACGTTCTACAAGCTCCACATTGCCGAGCGCGAAGCCAAGCTGAGGGCATACATCGACGGCGGCGGCGACCCCGAACTGTATCAGATTACCCCTGATGAAGACGAGGAAGTGTTCAAGGCCGAGATGGGCGTCATCAGGGAGCGTCGTCAGCAGCAGTTCCGCGAGCAGGAGGCTGAGAAGGAGGAGAACCTGCGTAAGAAGCTCGAGATAATTGAGAAGATAAAGGCCATGGTCACCTCGCCCGAGGAGGCCAACAAGACGTTCCAGGAGTTTAAGGCCCTGCAGCAGGAGTGGCGCGACATCAAGGCCGTTCCCGCCGAGAAGGCCAACGAGCTGTGGCGCAACTACCAGCTGTACGTCGAGCAGTTCTACGACCTGCTGAAGCTGAACAGCGAGGCCCGCGAATACGACTTCAAGAAGAACCTGGAACTGAAGACGAAGCTCTGCGAGGCTGCCGAGAAGCTGGCCGAGGAGAATGACGTCATCAGTGCCTTCCACCAGTTGCAGAAGCTGCACCAGGAGTACCGCGAGATTGGCCCCGTGTCGAAGGACCTGCGCGAGGAGGTGTGGAACCGCTTCAAGGCCGCCTCGACGGTCATCAACAAGCGTCACCAGCAGCACTTCGAGGGCATCCGTGCCCGCGAGGAGGAGAACTTGGCAAAGAAGACCGCTCTCTGCGAGAAGGTGGAGGCCATCGCTGCCGAGGAGAACAAGGGCAGCGGCGACTGGGAGCGCCATACCAAGGAAATCATCGAGCTGCAGTCGGAGTGGAAGACCATCGGCTTTGCCCCGCAGAAGATGAACATCAAGATATTCGAGCGCTTCCGTGCTGCCTGCGACGACTTCTTCGGCCGCAAGGCAGAGTACTTCAAGACGCTGAAGGACACCTTCAAGGAGAACGCCGAAAAAAAGCGCGCCCTCATCGAGAAGGCCAAGGCCCTGCAGGACTCCACCGACTGGAAGTCGACGGGCGACAAGCTCATCAACCTGCAGAAGGAGTGGAAGCAGATAGGCATGGTGCCCAAGAAGCTGGGCGACCAGCTGTGGGAGGAGTTCCTTGGCGCCTGCAACAAGTTCTTTGAGGCCCGCAACGCCGCCACTGCCGGTACGCGAGGCGAGGAGCATGCCAACCTGGAGCGGAAGCGCGACGTCATTGCCCGCCTGAAGCTCGTGACCGAGGAGGCCGGCGACAACCTGCAGGAGATGGTGCAGCAGCTGGTCAATGAGTATCAGGCCATCGGCCACGTGCCGTTCCGCGAGAAGGACAAACTCTACGAGGAATACCACGCCGTGCTCGACAAGCTCTACAAGGAGCTGAACATCTCGGTGGCCAAGCGCCGTCTGAACTCGTTCAAGCAGAACCTGAAGCAGGTGGCCGAGCGCGGCGAGAACGCCTTGGACAACGAGCGCGCCCGCCTGTTCCGCCAGTATGAGGCCATGAAGCAGGAGATTCAGACCTACGAGAACAACCTTGGTTTCCTGAGTGTCTCGTCGAAGAAGGGCAACTCGCTCATCGACGAGATGAACCGCAAGGTGCAGAAGCTGAAGGACGACATGAACCTGGTCCGCGAGAAGATCAAGGCTATCGACCAGGAGAACCGCGAGAAGCAGGAGTCGTAATCAGACTCCCGATAACCCATACAATAATCCCCTCCGCTTGTTCGAACGGAGGGGATTTTTTTGTTGTCTATACCTTTTATATAATTACTCGACGGTCATCGTATAGATGTGGCAGCCGCTGGTGTTCCAGACGACTACGTCGCAATCCTGATCGATGGTCCAGGTGTAGGTGTCCTGAGTCGTCGGCTTGAAAGCCTCGCCTATCTGGTTGGCAGCGTCGTAGCTGTTGGCATAGATCTGGATACCGCGGGCATCTGACACTTTATGCGATTCCATGACGACCGTCAGCTTCTGACCAGCCTTCACACCGGGAATGGTGAAGCAGGGGCAGGCCTGCTTGCTGCCACCACCGCCGAGCCAGAGGTAAGCGCCTCCGGCGTATGGTCCAAAGCCGTTTGATACGTTTGCCTCAGGATAGTTCACGGCAATGGCCAATGAGCGCTTGGCAGCATAGTCGGGATCGAACTTCAGGCCCTTCAGCTCCTCGATGACCTTACCGTTGGCTGAGAGCGAACCGTCAGCCCCCACAGTACCAGCGAGCCAGAAGCAGTTGTCCTTGGAAATGTCGGTGGGGTCAGCACCGTTGGCAGCGTCGGCAGCCTTCTCCACGTCGCTCCATCCCTCAGTCTTTGAGGCGGCAGCGTCGGCCTTCAGGTTGGCAATGGTGGCGGCGCTCCAGGCGGTGAAGTTCCAGGTCTGACCGGCAGCGGCAGCAGCCTTCACGGTGAACGGGGTGGTTACAAGGGCATTCGCGCTTGAGAGCAGGGGGAAGGCCTCGTTCTGCATGGTGATGATTACCTGGTCGCTCTGGGCCTTGATGAACTTGAACTTGCCGGGAGCAACAACCTGATAGTCGGTGCCCTCTACCAGTGCGGCGCCGCTCTGATTCAGGTGGAAGCCGTAGCTGGTGGTGGCGGGAGCATCGAGGATGCCCTGTGCGGTGAGCTGCTCGGTCAGGTCAATCTCTGTCACCTCCTCGGGAACGGGTAGGGCTGCCTGCGGGGCGTAGGTGAAGCGCTTGGCCTTGGCGTTCGTGTTCAGTCCGGCGGGCTTCGCGGGCAGTGTGGCCAGTGTCAGCTGGTTGTTCTCGATCTTGCAGCTGTAGGTGGCATCGGCAACGCTGAACGACTTCAGCTGGTTGTTCTGAGCCTCGAGAGCCCTGACGGTCACGGGGACGTTAAGCTCCTCAAGCTGGTTGTTCGACACGTTGACGTTGATGCTGCTGCCCTCAATCATCTTCGAGAGGTCAAGACTCTTCAGCTGGTTGTTGTTCACCTGGAGACCCTTCAGCGAGCCGAGCACCGACAGGTCGAGCTCGGTCAGCTCGTTCTGCTCCAGGCTCAGCTGGCTCACCTCAGCGCCAGCGGGCAGGATGATGCTCTTCAGCTTGTTGTTGCCGATGACGATGGTCTGCAGTGCCGGATTGTTCGACAGGTCGATCGATGTCAGCTGACCTGCCTTATAGAAGGACGAGCCTAAGTTAAGATACTCCAGCTTGGGATTGCCTGAGAGGTCGATACTCTTCAGTTGCGGCTCGTACTCAGACTGGTTCGTGCAAAGGACGGTCAGACTCTTCAGTTCAGCATTCTTTGACACGTCGATGTCGCTTACCGGCGAGTTGTTCACTGACAGTGATGTCAGCATCGGCATCTTTGAGAAGTCGATGCCGTCAACATTCAGGCCTGAAAGCTGGAGGTTCTGGATCTTCTCCTCCATACCTGCCCTGAACTCGGCGGGAACAGCGTTGCCCATGACACTGAGCATCCAGATGTCGCTCTTGCCATAGACCTTGATTGTGCCTTCGCCTGCTACCGTTCCAGTAAACACGGTGGCATTCTTATGAGTGGTTCCAGCCACCTCGACACCCTCCTCATCGCGCAGGCCACCATTCTCGAAGCAGACGGTGTCGGCCACGATGTTACCATCGCCGAAGTCGACGCCGTAGATGTCGTAGCGGTCATAGACGCCAATGCTCAGGCTCACCTCCTTGCCCACTTCGCCATAGAGTGAAGCTACGAGGTCGGTTTCATACTGCTGGCCGTCAAGTTCGATGACAGTCTTCGGTTCCTCAATCACAGGATTGTCCTTGTCGTTACACGACGTCATCAATGCAGCTGATGCAAGCAGCACTGAAGCAAGAATACAAAGTTTCTTCATACGATAATAATTGTTAGGTTAATAATTACGTGCTGCAAAAATACGAAAATAATTCCTTTTGGCAGAAGAAAAATAGTTAAACAAGTGTTAAATAATGCTTTTCGCTCCATATTGGTCGATAATCTTTGTATTTTTGCAATCAAATCAGAACGAAAACAGAGGTATGAGAGCAATCCTACTATCCCTTTTTATGCTTTTCCTTGCCGTAACGGGAGTGTCGGCCCAGCGAACGCTGACCGGAACCGTGACCGACACGAGTGGCGACCCCCTTATGGGCGTCACGATAACCGTGAAGAATGGAAAGCAGACAGCCGTGACCGACCTGAACGGAAGATTCAGCATCAAGATAGACGACCCGAACGCCGTCGTGGTGTTCCGCTATGTGGGCATGGAGCCTTACCAGGCATCGGTCAGGAACCAGTCGACGATGAACGTCACGCTGAAGGAGCAGACCACACAGCTGGCCGAGACGGTGGTCGTTTCGACAGGTTACCAGCGGCTGAGCCGCGAGCGGTCGACCGCAGCCTTCGGATTCGTCGACTCCACGAAGCTGAACCGCGTCATGCACAAAGACCTCGTCTCGGCCTTGGAGGGCCAGGTGGCCGGACTGCGCATGGACATCAATCCGAACACCGGCGAGAGCAACCCGATACTGCGTGGTGTCGGCACGTTCTCGAACAGCGTGGGCACGAAGCCGCTGATCGTTGTCGACGACATGGCCACCAATATGGAACTGTCGGAGATCAATCCCTACGACGTGGAGTCGGTGACGGTGCTGAAGGATGCCGCCGCCGCCAGCATCTACGGTGCGCTGGCTGCCAACGGCGTCATCGTGCTTACCACGAAGCAGGGCAAGACCGACAAGACGACCGTCAACGTGAATGCCGACTGGTATATCTCGACCAAGCCGTCGTTCGATGCCATGCACTACGCCTCGACCAGCGACATCATCGACTACGAGACGAAGGTCTATCAGGCCCGCGTGGCCAGCAGCGGCAGCGTCAGGACACTGTTCGACACCTACGCCAACAACTACTACTCGCCGCTCTACCAGCTCTACCGCGACCAGGCAGAGGGGCGCATCAGTCAGGCCGACGCCGACCAGACGCTGAGCCAGTGGCGCCAGAACGACTTCTACTCGCAGTACCGCGACCTGGCCTGGCGCACCGCCGTCACCCAGCGCTACAACATCTCGGTGTCGCAGAAGTCGCAGCAGTCGAACCACTTCGCCTCGTTCAACTACGAGCACGACAAGAACCGCGTGAAGAACGACAAGAACGACATCTTCTCGATTTACCTGAAGTCGAACTTCCAGGTGGCCAAGTGGCTTAGCCTGAAGCTCGGCATCGACACCCGCTTTGCCAACAGCACGTCGCCCGACGGCTCCTATACCAGCTACAACATGCAGGAGCGCTATGCTGCCATCGAGGATGCTCAGGGCAACCTGGTCCGTTCGCCCTACGTCAACGTGGCGGGCTTTGCCGGCAGCGCCATCAACGGCACCCGCATCCGCGAGGTGCAGGACCAGCGCGTCGAGGGCCTGATGCCCTATTCGTTCAACGTCCTGGAGTCGCTCGACGAGAGCCTGACCAAGCACCGCAACGTCCGCCTGCGCCCGTTTGTCAACTTAGAGGCCAAGTTCCTGAAGTGGTTCAAGTATAACGTCATGTTCCAGTATGAGTGGGCACAGACGCGCAGCGAGCAGTACGACGAGCCCTCCACCTACCAGATGCGACTGACGCACAACGCCTTCATTGACCAGTCGGGCGAGTGCCTGCTGCCCGACGGGGGCCGCTTCTTCCAGCAGACCAACAACTCGCGCCGCTATACGTTCCGCAACCAGCTGAACTTCGACAAGAGTTTCCTCGACGCCAAGCACAACGTTAACGCCATCATGGGCTTCGAACTGCGCGAGAACCGCTCGCCACGCCTCGTACAGCAGCTGATGTACGGCTACAACGACACAGCACTGACCTCCGTCCGCATGGACTGGCAGACGCTCTACAACGAGGGCTGGCAGTCGCTGGTCTATAACGGCACGCAGCGCATGAGCGGCCTGGGCACCAGCCAGAGCGAGGTGTTCCACCGCTACGCCTCGTTCTATGCCAACGTGGGCTACAACTACCTGTACCGCTATAACCTGACAGGCAGCATCCGCTGGGACGAGGCCGACCTCTTCGGACTCGACACCAAGAACCAGCACCACCCGCTCTGGTCTGTCGGCGGCGGCTGGAACATCTCCGAGGAGCAGTTCATGAAGGATGTCTCCTGGCTCGACTTCCTGAAGCTGCGCCTGACCTACGGTGTGAACGGTAACGTCGACCAAAGCTCGACCACCTACTTCGTGGCCCGCTACCGCACGCTGAGCTACGACCCGACCAACACGCAGTACCTGAACTACAGCGACGACAACCTGCCCAACCCGAAGCTGCGCTGGGAGAAGACGTCGACCTTCAACGTCGGCGTGGACTTCCGCATGCTGAACAACCTGCTCAGCGGTTCACTGGAGTTCTACAACCGCGTGGGCGACGACCTGCTGGTACGCAAGTATATGGACTCCACACTGGGCGCTTCCTCGCGCGTAATAAATAATGGTAAGATGCGCAACCGGGGCATCGAACTCTCGCTGACGGCCAATCTCATCCGCCAGAAGGACTGGGGACTGTCGGCCACGCTGAACTACGCCTACAACAACAACAAGATGCTCAACGTGGAGCACAACCCGACGGACATCGCCTCGAACTTCATCACCGCCCCCGAGAACTACCGCATCGAGGGCACCAGCTACAACACCGTCTGGGCCTACCGTCTGAGCCGCGTGGTGAGCGGCTACCCCGTCATCGTCGACCAGGACGGCAACGAGATGGCGATGTTCGACGCCGACGGTAATCCCACGGAGGTGACCTACACCTCGACGCTGAAGGGCACCGACGCGCTGAAGAACATGGGAACCTTCGTGCCCATCCACACCGGTTCGCTGTCGCTGAACCTGCGCTGGCGCGAGCTGGAGCTGAACACGCTGTTCATATTCTCGGGCGGCAACAAACTGCGCTTAGACGTCACCGACATGAACTCCTACCAGATGGTGACCGACCACGTGAACGACCACACCGTGAAGCACTACTACGAGATGCCCACGGGCAGCGTGGCCCAGCAGAACGCCTCGACATTCTCGGAGTGGTGGCGCTACGCTGACGAGCAGGTTGTGTCGGCCAACTACCTGAAAATGCGCAGCATCAACCTGGCCTATCACCTGCCCGACGCCGTCATCCGCAAGATCGGCATCGGCCCGACGCGCCTGACGCTGCAGGTGAACAACCTCTTCTACATCTCGGCAGCCGGCAAGGACATCGACCCCGAGTCGTACTCCATCAAGACGGGCACCCGCACCCTGCACCAGCCCAAGACCGTCAGCATCGGACTGTCAACCACATTGTAAGCCCACCCCTGACCCCTCCCCAAGGGAGGGGAATGGGTACCGAATAATAAACAAAGCACTATATATGATAAAGAATATTTGCCATAGAATTCTGCGGAAGTGGTATCTGCTCCTCCCCCTCACAGGGGGAGGCTGGGTGGGGGTCTCCTCCTGCGACTCCTACATCAACATCACGCCGAAGGGGGCCGTCACCGTCGATTCCGCCCGCCAGTACTACGAGCTCATCGTCAACCCCATGCGCTGCTACAATCCTGCGTCATACTATTACCTGACGGACGATGCCTGGGCCAAGGAGTCGAACATCCTCGGCTACGAGAGCACCAGCTTCCACGGCATCAACTTCACGTTCAACGAGCAGGCCGACCGCACGCTCTTAGCTGACAATAATCTCTATGAGAATATGTACGCCTACATCCTGCGCATGAACCTCATCATCGATAACATCGACGAGGCCGACGGCTCGCAGGAACTCAAGGCGCTGGCCAAGGCCGAGGCCCGCACCTTCAGGGCCTTCGACCACTTCCTTGCCGTCAACACCTTTGCCAAGGCATACGACCCTGCCACGGCACAGCAGGACGGCGGCGTCTGCATCATTGACCACTACGACCTGGAGGCAACGCCCCGGAAGGCTACCGTCGCCCAGGTCTACGACTTCATCATCCGCGAACTGGAGGAGTCGGTCGGCCTGCTGCAGGAGAAGCCCGAGAACATCTACCACCCCAACCGCGCCTATGGCTACGGCCTGCTCTCGCAGGTCTACCTGTTCCACCGCGACTGGGATAAGGCCCGTCAGGCCGCCGAGGCGTCGCTGAAGCTGAACTCGGCACTGGTGGACTACAACGTCATCAAGGCTGCCGGTGGCGTGGCACGCTGCAAGGACTACAACCGCGAGAACAACCCCGAGGTGCTCTCCTACATGTGGATGGGCTCCGGCTGGACCACCGAGGAGGCCGCCCTCTACTACTACGGCATGATCAGCCCCGAACTGAAGCAGCTGTTCGAGCCTGACGACCTGCGCTACAGCCTCTTCCTGCGCGATACAGGTACCAGCATCGTCAACTGGTTCGACACGGGCAGCGGTGCCGCCATCTGGACGCCGGCCTCCACGTCGGAGCGCTTCACCTACATGACTGTCGGACTGCGCACCGCCGAGGTCTACCTGATTGCCGCCGAGGCCAACGCCCGACTGGGCAACCTCGATGCCGCTGCCGACTACGTCAACCGCCTGCGTGCCAAGCGCTTCTCTGCTCCCCAACTTCTCACCTCCTCAACTCCCCAACAGGAAATGGTTCAGACCATCATCAGCGAGCGCCGCAAGGAGCTGCTCTTCGGCTTCCACCGCTTCTTCGACCTGAAGCGCCTGAACACTGAGCCGGAGTACCGGAAGACCGTCACCCGCACCTTCCCCGTGGTGAACGTCAGCGAGACCTATCCGCAGCGTACCTATACCCTGCGCCCCGACTCGCGCCTCTACATCATTCCCTTCCCCCGCTCGGCACGCGACAAGAACCCGAACTTAACGCTGAACACGGATGAGTGATGTCTTGACTACGAATTATACGAATTAAACGAATTAGAATATGAAGAAACTTTACGCAACTATCGCAATGGCCATGATAGCCATGACGTCGTTTGCTGCTGAGCAGAACGACACCACCTACGTCATGTTCGACTTTAACCTGAACCCCTGGAACTACCCCGTTACCACCGCCATGAAGGGATGGTCGCCTGACTACGACGAGGACGATGCAGGCGCTATTTACAAGGAGACCGACTTTACCTGGCCCATCGCCGAAGGTTCAGACAAGCTCATTACCGTCACCGTCTATCCCGTCGACCTTGATGAGTTCACCAAGCCCGCCATGCTGGCCCGGTTCGAGAACTACGATGTGAAGTGCGCCGATGAGAAGACCGACTCCGTGATGACCATGCTCTTCACCTATCCCGGTACCACTATGCGTTTCCGAGCTCCAGAGGGCTACAAGTTTGCCAAGATGCTGTTCTACGACTACCGCAACTCCTACTTCCTGCTCGACACTGAGGAGGCTGTTGAGGCCGTCCGCTTCGGCACGACGCATCTGGACACCCACAAGATCTGGGTTCCCACAACGCCGAAGGTGAACCAGAACCAGCTGGACTGCTGGGAGGGCGACGAGACCAACATCCTCTTCAATAACGTCGCCTACTTCAAAGGCAACTTCCTGAAGATTGACATGCGCCTCGTGTCGGACGGCACCAGTACGCCCGACGTACCCGACGCCATCAGCGAGCAAATCGCAGACCGCCAGTCCGTCAGCCGTAAATACTACGATCTGCAGGGCCGGAAAGTGAGTAACATCCGGAAGGGCATCTACGTCGCAGACGGCAAAAAGGTCATACGCTAAGACTGGTGCGCGTGCCCGGGTGTAAATGATGAAGTGTTAAAAGACACCAAAACTATGTTAAGGAATAAAAGCAAGCTATTGGTTTTCGGAATTTTCTTCGTACCTTTGCACTCGAGTTTTTTCTTTTGCAGAAAACTCGCTTGAATAATGAACCCAAAAACAACCGAAGGATAATGATTAAGACCTTAAAGAAGCTCTTTGCAATAGCTATGATGTCAGTCGCAACCGTTCCCGTACAGGGACAGGACCTCTTGGCACGCCAGGCACCCATTGACCGTAAGATGAAAACCGTCGACTCAGTAGCACTGAGCCGGCTCATACAGTTCGAGCAGATGGTATCGCCAGCCGCCGACCTCTATCAGGACTGGGAGAACTACACCGCCCACCGCGAGACGGCGCTGCCCGACACCTTCCGCATCGACCTGCGTGGCTTTGCAATGCCCACCGAGAGCCGTGTGCTCACCTCGAACTTCGGTGCACGCTGGGGACGCCAGCACAAGGGACTCGACATCAAGGTCTACATCGGCGACACCATCCGCGCCGCTTTCTCAGGTAAGGTTCGTGTCGTCAGGAATGAAGGAGATCATACGGGTTACGGAAAGTTTGTTGTCATCCGTCACTACAACGGTCTGGAGACCATCTATGGTCACATGTCGAAGTGGCTTGTGAAGCCCGACCAGGAAGTTCGCGCCGGCGAGCCCATCGGACTGGGTGGCAGTACTGGCCGCTCCACCGGCTCACACCTGCACTTCGAGACCCGCCTCTGCGGCGTGGCCCTCAATCCCGCACTGATGTTCGACTTCCGCAATCAGGACGTCACGGGCGATTACTATATGTTCCGCAAGTCGACCTACTCGCGTGAGTCGGCACAGGCCAACCGTCTGCGTGGTGTCAGTGGCTCATCGGTTTCGGCCAGTGGCGACCAGCTCTACTCACAGGCCAGCAGCAAGAAGGCTGCCAACAAGCGTAACACGGCCAGTGCCCGCTTCCACAAGGTGCAGAAGGGCGAGACGCTTTACTCCATTGCACGCAAGCGCAATACCTCGGTCAATGCCATCTGCAAGCTCAACGGTATCGGCAAGAACATGAAACTGCGTCCGGGACAGATCCTGAAGTACAATTAAAATCCGAAATATCGAAAATCGAAACATCGACCATATCCCCTCTATGACGAAAAAGATCATTCTTTGCGCACTCCTCGTATTGTTTGCCATCGGCGACATCGCCAACGGAAAGGTGAGAAAGAGCGCAAAGAAAAAGACACAGCATACCACCGTTGTTGCCAACCAACAGGAGCGCTACGACGAGATTGACAATTACGACTTCCTCTATGCCGGGGCCAACGACGACCTGAACCTCGACTACGACGTGGCCACCATCAACTGCCTGCTCGACGAGGCCGTCAGTCATATTGGTGCGCGCTATCGTAGCGGCAGCAAGGGACCAAAGGCCTTCGACTGCTCAGGTTTCACCAGCTATGTCTACCGCCAGATGGGCTACGACAATATCGGTGCCTCGTCGCGCGACCAGTATGCCCGTAACATTCCCGTCAGCCGCAGTGAGATGCAGCGTGGCGACCTGGTGTTCTTCACCAGTCCCAACTCAGGCCGTAGCGTTGGCCATGTAGGCATCGTCGTCGACGTAGACCCCATCACCCATAGTTTTAACTTCATCCATGCCAGCAGCAGCCAAGGCGTGAAAATTACAAACTCAAACGATGGTTTCTATGCTCGCCGCTTTATTGGTGTGCGCCGCGTTTTGTAGCACACCCGCTTCAGCCTCCAACAACAACAGCAATGACACCCTCAGCGTCGCCATGTGCGGCGACATCATGATGGGCACCACCTTCCCCTCCGTCCAGCTGCCGGCTAACGACGGTGCCGACCTGTTTAAGGATGCAGGTCCCGTCTTCAGGCGTGCCGACCTGGCCGTCGGCAATCTTGAGGGCACCCTCTGCGACGGCGGAAAGAGCGCCAAGGGCGAAGGTCCCAACGTCTACTCCTTCCGTACGCCCACCACCTATGTGCAGTGGCTCAAGCAGGCCGGCTTCGACTTCCTGAGCATGGCCAACAACCATGCCCACGATTTCGGTGAGGAGGGTATCCTCAGTACCGAGCGCATGCTTCTGCAGGAGGACATCAAGTTTGCCGGTATCGAAGGGCGCACAGAGACTGCCGTCATTGAGCGCAAGGGCCTCAGAATCGGCCTGTGCGCCTTCGGTCATAACTCGTATACCCTGAAGCACACCGACCTCGGTACCGTCGGGCGCATCCTGGCCGACCTGAAGCAGCGGGCCGACCTGATCATCGTCTCATTTCATGGCGGTGCCGAAGGGCGCACCAAGAGTCACCTGCCTCACGGTACGGAGATGTTCCTCGGCGAAGACCGCGGCTCTCTGCGTGAGCTGGCTCATTTCTGCGTCGACAATGGCGCCGACATCGTCTATGGCCACGGTCCGCACGTCGTCCGTGCCGTCGAGGTCTACAAAGACCGTTTCGTCGCCTATAGCCTCGGCAATTTCTGCACGCCCTATGGCATGAGCCTCACGGGTATCTCGAGCTATGCACCCGTCATCGAGGTGAAAACCGACCGTCAGGGCCGGTTCCTCAAGGGCAAAGTCCACGCCTTTATACAGCAAAAGGGCATCGGTCCGCGCCATGACAAGACGGGCAGCGTGATACGCGAGATGAAACAGCTCAGCGAGGCCGATGTACCCCAGAGTCAGGCCCGCATCGACGGCGAGGGTAATATCAGCTTGAAATAGCGCCATGACGGCAAAAGCCATAAAAAAGGTGGAGATGCCCGAAGACATCTCCACCTTTTAATATAATCGACAGTTGATTAGCACTGAGCGAGCTTGCCGTCGCTACCGAGCACATTCACAATCTTGTGGATGTACATCTTCTTCATGTTCTCGCGGGCGGGCTTCAGATACTGACGAGGATCGAAGTCTCCAGGATGCTCGGCCAGGTGCTTGCGGATGGCAGCGGTCATGGCCAGACGAGAGTCGGAGTCGATGTTGATCTTGCAGACAGCGCTCTTCGAAGCCTCACGCAGCTGCTCCTCGGGGATACCGATGGCGGCCTCGAGGTGGCCACCGAACTGGTTGATGGTGTTGACCTCGTCCATGGGAACTGAAGAAGAGCCGTGGAGCACGATGGGGAATCCGGGGAGCTTCTTCTCAATCTCGTGCAGGATGTCGAATGCCAAGGGAGGCGGAACGAGCACGCCGTTGACGAGTGTGCACTGCTCGGGCGTGAACTTGTGGGCACCGTGCGAAGTACCGATGGAGATAGCCAGCGAGTCGCAGCCCGTGCGGGTTGAGAAGTCGATGACCTCCTCGGGCTTGGTGTAGTGAGACTCAGCAGCGCTGACCTCGTCCTCAACACCGGCGAGCACGCCGAGCTCAGCCTCGACGGTCACGTCGAACTGATGAGCGTAGTCAACCACCTTCTTAGCCAGGGCGATGTTCTCCTCGTAGGGGAGGTGCGAACCGTCGATCATCACGCTTGAGAAGCCCATGTCGATGCAGTCCTTGCAGAGCTCGAAGGTATCACCGTGGTCGAGGTGCAGCACAATCTCGGGATGCTCACAGCCCAGTTCCTTGGCGTAAGCCACGGCACCCTCGGCCATGTAGCGGAGGATGGTAGCGTTGGCATAGTTACGGGCACCCTTAGACACCTGCATGATGACGGGCGACTTGGTTTCGACGGCAGCCATGACGATGGCCTGCATCTGCTCCATTGTGTTGAAGTTGAAAGCGGGGATGGCATAGCCACCGGCCACTGCTCTCTTGAACATCTCGCGGGTATTCACGAGACCTAAATCCTTGTAGTTTACCATAACAATTATGTATTTTGAATATTGGGTTTTATTTTTCCGAGCGCAAAGGTACACAATTCTTCCCGAAAACGGAAAAGAAAAGGGCACGGATTGCGCCGTTTTCACGGTTTTTAATTCTTTTCCGTGACCTTGGCGCTTATAGCGGTGGAAAAATGTAACGCGAAGTTTGCAAAACTCCGAAAAAAGATGTACCTTTGCAGCCGTATTTTCGGAATATGTATCATAATAACAATTCTTTATGCAGAAACTATTACCAAGACTATTATTGCTATTGGCGGTTGTGCTCAGCGTGAAAGCAACGGGCAAGCCAAACCTGGACTCCAACAAGCGGTATCATATCGTGTGTTCTTACTATTCCAACGGATGTCTGATTGATGGTGCCAGTGCGGCAGCAACCACGCCGCTCTACTATCTGGAAACGGCCACGACAGACGAGAGCACCTACTGGCTTTTCAGTGAGGAGCAGGAGGGCATGTACACCATACAGAACGCAGCCACGGGGAAGTTCGTCACATACGACGGGCAACGCTCGGACGCAGGAACTAATGGCGCCACGCTGACTCGCCGCTATGTGGACATGACGGACGACGCGAACGGCCAAAACTCTCTGTGGACTTTCCAGGAATACAGTGAGGGCGTCTATGCCATCCGCAATGTGGCACAGACCGACCATATCTGGGATGTCCGTATTGGCTCCTTTGTGGTGGGAACTTACTCCAACGGGGGAAGTCCCAATGTTAACCAGCGGTTCCTGCTGATTGAAGAAACGGTTTCTACCTCAGGTATCAACGTGTCGACCTGGCTGGAAGCTACTGAGAACAGCGACAGGGGCTGGACGAACCAGGGAGGCTGGTGGATAAATACCGGTGCCGGCGGTTCGCACTACAACAACGAGACGGGCGCCAACCTTGTACAGCCGTTTATTGAACTGTGGAGACAGTCAAGTAGTGGCGCTCTCCAGGATAATGGCATCTCACAGGTGCTGACCACCCTGCCCGCAGGCCAATATACGCTTCAGGCTGACATGATGGCCTGCAGACAGTCGTATGGGAACAACTGGAATTACCATTCAGATGAACCAGCCAACAACGTCGTATTTTATGCCGGCGAAACAGAGATACCCGTCGCCACGGGCAATGATCCGCCACAGCACTTCACGCTCGGCTTCACACTCAGCGAGACCAGTGACATAGAGATTGGCGTGCGGGCGACGGAAACGAACGCCAACTGGATAGCCCTCGACAACCTAACGCTGACCTATCACGGCACTGACGAAGAGCTGCTGGAAGGTGAACGCGTCAAGGTAATGGCAGTGCTGGCCGAACGGCTTGGTGAGGAGCAGGCAGCAGCCCAGATGGCTGCGGTTGGGGATGACTTCTTGCAGTTGGAGGCACTACGCAAGAGTGTTGCCAACATGCCTGTCGCCGACCCGATAGGCAAGGCCTTAACAGACTTGCGCATCGACGGGCGTCCCGTCCTGTTTGCTGAATCCATAGGCCTGTATCTGTGTCCCATCCCGCTCAGCAAGTTTGGAACCGACCTGACGGCAACCATCAGTTACATGCAGAGCGAGGGATGCGGCAACTTGGTGATTGACGATGAAGAGCAGCCTGCGGGGACGAGCCACACCTTCGCCAGTGTCGAAGGCGGCAAGAACTATACACTGAAAGTCACCGATGCTATGGGACGGGAAGTCAGCTACCCCCTGACGTTCACCTCGCTGCCCGTAGTAGAGATTTACGGTTCGTTCAACAACAGCTATAGCGACGGATATATCACAGTGACCGAACCAGACAAGACGGCAGCAAAGGAACTGCTGAACATGAAGGCCAAGTGGCGCGGAGGCATCACCAACGGCGACAACAAGCACAAGCGCAACTACCACGTGAAGCTGAAGGATGAGAACGGCGACAAGCTGGAGAAGAAGTTCTTCGGACTGCGCAACGACAACTCCTGGATTCTGGAGTCGTGCCAGGTGGACATGTCGCGCATCCGCAACCGCACACTCACCGACCTGTGGAACGACTACTCCACGCCACCTTATTATATCAGCGAGGAGAAGAAAGCGATGACGGGCACCCGCGGTCATTTCGTCGAACTGATTCTCAACGGCGAATACCGGGGCATCTACTGCATGACCGAGAACATGGACCGCAAGCAGATGAAGCTGAAGAAGTATGACGAGGAGAACGAAGAGACCCACGGCCAGCTGTGGAAGTCGAAGGACTGGACCTACGCCACCTTAATGGGAACCCGGCCCGATGGCAGCTACTGGCCCAAGGACTTTCTCACAGAACCAGATTCTAACAGTGAGATGTGGGACCAATATGAGGTGAAATACCCTGACTTCGAGGACTACGGCTACCAGACCGACTGGGAGGTGCTGTATAATGCCGTAGACTTCGTTTGCCATTCTACTGACGACGAATTCAAAGCCCAAGTTGCCGAATATTTCGACCTGCCATTGGTGATTGACTACTACATCCTGATGGAGACCATCCTGGCGACTGACAACCACGGCAAGAATATGTTCTTTGGCGTCTACGACAAACAGGTTGACAAGAAGATTACCTTCAGCGTATGGGATATGGATGCCACCTGCGGACAGCGCTGGAGCGACGACTATTACCACTGGGACGGCATGAAGCCCGAGCAGGACTACGCCACATACATACAACAGCACGAGCACGGCGACTACAACCTGTTCAAGCGGCTGCGCGATACCGATGCCAACGGTTTCAACTTGAGGGTGCGCCAGCGCTACCGCGACCTGCGACAGAATGAGCTGGCTACTGAGAGCATCCTGAACCGGTTCAGAACTTATCTGGACGAATTCAAGACGGCTGGCACCGCCCAGCGCGAGTATGACCGGTGGAACTATGACAGCGACATTGCCGGCCATGAATTGGATTTCGACGACGAGATGGCGTACCTCACCGATTGGTTCACACGTCGTATGAACTATCTCGACAACACCCGCTTCAATATTGCTGAACTGCCGAAGAAGGGCGACGCCAACGGCGATGGCAAAGTAGATATTGCCGACGTAACGTTCATTGTGAACTACACCCTGGGCAGGCCTACAGCAGACTTCCAGAAGGCTGCCGCCGACGTCAATATCGACGGGGTCGTCGACAGTAACGATGCCCAAGCCTTGGTGAATATCATCATTCGTGGCGAATAGCCTCGATGGGGTCCATGTTGGCGGCCTTCTGGGCGGGAATATAGCCGAAGAGGATGCCGAGGCAGACGCAGACGAGGAACGACACGTAGATGGACCACGCCGGCACGCTCGACGGCATGCCGAACGACGCGACGAATGTGCTCGCCCCGACGCCCACCAGGACGCCTATCAGTCCGCCCGTCACGGATATCAGCACCGACTCGATGAGGAACTGCAACGAGATGACGGGCCCTGTGGCGCCGACGGCCATGCGCAGGCCTATCTCCTTGGTGCGCTCGGTGACGGAGACGAGCATGATGTTCATGATGCCGATACCGGCCACCAACAGCGAGAAGGCGGCGGCGACGACGAGGATGACGGTCACGGTGTCCATCGTGCTGGACATCGTCTCCATCATCTCGGCCTGCGAGCGGATGGTGAAGTCGTCGACGGCCTCGTCCTTCAGCTTGTGGTTGTCGCGCAGAATCTGCGTCAGCTCCTCGATGGCGGCGTCCGACAGCTCCTCGGTGACGGCCGAGCAGATGATGGATGAGAACCACGTCTGGGCGGCAATGCGCTTCATCACCGTGGTATAGGGCGCAATGATGACGTTGTCCTGGTCCATGCCCCATGAGTTGTAGCCCTTGCCCTTGAGCACGCCGATGACGCGCATGGGGATGCTCTTGAAGCGGATGGTCTTGCCGATGGGGTCGTGGCCGTCGAAGAGTTCCTTGACGACGGTGGCACCGATGAGGCACACCTTCGAGGCCTTCTTGATGTCCTCCTCGGTGAAACACTCACCCTCGTCGATGACCCACTGGCGGATGTCGAGGTAGTCGACCGACTCGCCGTACATCGACGACGTGGTGTTGTTATTGCCGTAGATGGCCTGGCCGCTCGAGGTCACCTCGGGCGACACCTTCGTCACGAAGCGCTTCTCGCGGAGGATGCGCTCGTAGTCGGCCATCTTCAGCGTCTGCATGGCCGACGGGTCCTGGCGCACGCCGCCGCGCATGTCGGCGCCGGGCCGGATGGTCAGCAGGTTGGTACCCATCGTCGACAGTTCCTGGCGGATGCTCTCCTTCGAGCCTTGTCCGATAGACATCATGATGATGACGGCGGCCACGCCGATGATGATGCCCAGCATGGAGAGGAACGAGCGCATCTTGTTGTTGGCCACGGCCTTCAG